>JAILPJ010000087.1 GCA_024699605.1 Desulfovibrio sp.
TTGGTCTCATGCGGAATATGAGTGCCCAACGTGTAGGTCTTGTGGCTTATCCTCGGTTTACTCCACCACAGGAAAATTTTATGTCAGAGAAAAAAAGAGAGAGCCGCAGTGCCGTTCACACTGCGGCTCTCAAAGTAGTCATGCACCCACCTGGAAAGCTTACAATTCTTCACATCGATCTTGACGGGCTTCATCATGTCCTTGTCAACTTTTCCGTAAAGACGAATCGTCGTTTGCGGTGTTACAGTACGACCCATAAAAAGATCATCGTCTATTTCCACGACAATCTGTCCGGTCTGATCTTGAAAAAGATATTTTTCATGATCACCGGCTTCACGACGAACAATGTGACCTGTCAACACAACGGCAGTATCATCCCAAGCAGAAAGCACCTCTTTGACCGTTTGCACGCCTGACTGGGAAACAGGTCCCTGGAAACCTCCTCCGGCTTGGGGAGCGCTTCCTCCCTGAAAACCTTGAGCAAAACATGCGGATGCAAAAACAAGAACAAAAGCCAAGGTCAATACAATACGCATAGGCTCCTCCTTACGTGTGAAAAACGAATCACTCGAGATCGTGAATATGCACAATCCCAACGCTCATATCCCCAGGTAAGACAAAGAAACTGGTAACCTTCCGCTCCTTCATCATCCGGCGAGCCTGCTCAACCGTTGCCCCAACGTCAATAGTATACGGATGCACAGTCATCAGTTCATCGGCCGTTTTCGTTAACAGATCCGGGCACATAGCGCGACGTAAATCACCATCGGTGATGATGCCCACAAGCCTACCGTGATCTGTCACCCCCACGCAGCCGAGCATTTTCTTACTCATTTCCACAATAACAATGCTCA
Source organism: Desulfovibrio sp. (assembly GCA_024699605.1). Lineage (GTDB taxonomy): Bacteria > Desulfobacterota > Desulfovibrionia > Desulfovibrionales > Desulfovibrionaceae > Desulfovibrio. The sequence continues at coordinate 855 of JAILPJ010000087.1, forward strand.
TGGGATCATGGATGTCACAGAGCGGAACCGCTGTCCCCGTATGCATGATATCGCGAACTCTGAGTAATTTCTGCCCAAGGCTGCCGCCGGGATGAAAAGATTTAAAATCTTCAGGCGTAAAGCCGCGTGCCTGCATCAGTGCCATAGCCAAGGCATCGCCCAGGGCCAGACTCATGGTTGTGGAAGTCGTTGGGGCACAGTCAAGAGGACAGGCCTCGTGCACTGTCGGCAAAACCAGACAATGATCAGCATGCTTGCCCAAGGGACTCTGGGGATTGGAAGTAATGGCCACCACAGGCAAGGCATGGGCCTGAGCATAAAAAAGAATATCGCCAAGTTCCGCAGTATTGCCCGAATTGGAGATAGCCACGAGGGCATCTCGCGGCGTCATCATGCCGAGATCCCCGTGACTGGCCTCGGCTGGATGAATAAAATACGCCGGTGTACCGGTACTCGCCATGGTGGCGGCTATCTTGCGAGCAATATGCCCGCTTTTTCCCATACCCGTAACACCCACACGCCCTTCAATAGATAAAAGACATTGCACACAACGCGTAAAATTGTCATCAAGTGAGCGGCTCAGTTGCAACAGAGCCTCGCCCTCCTGACGGACAGTATCAACCCCTTGCCTGAGGGCTTGCTGGCTGTCAAAGCGAAATGTCTTCTTCATCAAATAATCCTCTCAGAAGGCAGGTCTGATTAGGCAAGACGCTGTCCCTGACTGGCCAGCACACGCTCCAAAAGCTCGCGCAGCGCACCTTGACCTCCGCGACTTGCTAGCACAAGGTCCGCCGCTTGCCGCACGTCTTGATGCGCATCAGCCACACAGGCGCCAAGAGCACAAGCTGCAAAAGCCGGCAAATCAGTCAGATCATCGCCTAAAAAGATGGCCTGTGAAGGTTCGCAAGCACTTTCTGCAAAGATCTCGCGTAACGCCTGGGCTTTTTCAAGGCGGCCAAGGCGGAAGATGGTAATTCCCAGATCTTTGAGTCGAGTGCGCAGGGCTTGACAATCACGACCTGAAAGCACAGCCAGGCGCAAGCCTTTTTTTTGCGCAAGCACGCAGCCAAGACCATCTCTGGCATTGAAACGCTTCAGACATTCACCTTCTGCACTATAATAAAGCCCTCCGTCTGTCAAAACGCCATCCACATCAGTAATAATCAGTTTTATCTGGGATAAACGCTGATCCAGACTTGGCGGAAGCGTTTGACCGGCCATGATCTGTCTCACCAAGGCCAGATCCTCCGCTGTATCCACACCCGGGCCAAAAGCCTCAGTTTGCAAGACCTGAATGGACAGACCAGCCTGCAAAAGCCTCAGCTGTTCTAGCTTTTCAACTTGCTCAAGGGGCGCGGGCGGCAGAGAGCCAAAACGCTCCAAAGCTTCACGACGATAGGCGTATACACCAATATGCACATAATAGGTGCACTCTGTCCCCTCATCCCTGACATAGGGAATAGGACTGCGGCTGAAATAGAGTGCCCGCCCCTTGTCGTCGCAAACCACTTTAACCAGATTGGGATCTCGCACTCGGTGTTCTTCAGCCTTGGGCAAAGCATAGGCCAGTGTTGCCACAGCGGGACTGTCCTGCCCCCGCATGCAGGTTAACAGAGCTTCAATGGCCTTAGGATCCAAAAGTGGCTCATCACCTTGAATATTAATATAAACATCAGCACTGTGCTTTTTCGCCACTTCCTGCAGGCGATCTGAACCGCTTGCACAGTCTGCACTTGTCATGCAGACCTCTCCGCCACTTTCACGCACCACCCGGGCAATGCGTTCATCATCCGTGGCCACCAGCACAGCATCCAAACCCTGCACCTGTCTCGCACGATCAAGAACATGGAGGATCATGGCCTTGCCCGCAATCTCAAGTAAGGGCTTACCAGGCAGCCTGGTGGAATGGTAGCGAGCGGGAATGACGGCAACGATGCGCATGCAAAACTCCTTTTAGATGGCAGCACGCTCTTTGACCAAAACGTCAAGAGCTTTGAGCACAGGCAAAATTGTGGGCAGATCGGCAAAGGCAAGCATATTGGGACCATCACAGGGTGCCCGGTCAGGATCAGGATGCGTTTCCAGGAAAAGAGCTGCGATGCCTACGGCCACGGCCGCGCGGGCCAGAGTCGCCACAAATTCTCGCTGGCCGCTGCTTTTTCCTCCGGCAGCGCCCGGCAGCTGGACGGAATGGGTCGCATCAAAGACCACGGGCTGACCTGTGCGCTTCATGATCTCCAGTGAACGCATATCCACCACGAGATTATTGTAACCAAAGGTAGATCCGCGTTCACAGAGTAAAATCTTATGATTGCCCTGGCTTGTGGCTTTGCCGAGAACATGCTCCATCTCCCACGGCGCCAGGAACTGTCCTTTTTTGATGTTGACGGCTTTACCCGTTGCTTGAGCCGCCAAAAGCAGATCCGTCTGCCGACAGAGAAAAGCCGGAATTTGTAGAATATCCGCCACCTCAGCGACCCTTTTGGCCTGCTCAGGGCTGTGGATATCGGTGATCACCGGCAGATCAAAGCGCTCGCGCACTTCAGAGAGGATCGCAAGACCTTCCGCAAGACCGACACCTCGAAAGCTTGTCAGTGAACTGCGATTGGCTTTGTCAAAACTCGATTTAAAAACCAGGTCAATGCCCTGTGCGGAGAATATCTCCAAAAGGGCTTCTGCTGCCTCCAAGGTCTGAGAACGGCTCTCAATGGCACAGGGTCCGGCAAAGACCACCAGCGGCAAATCATTGGCAATAGCCAGCTGTTTTTTTTGAGAGGGCGTTGAAAGGAGAATTTTTGTGGGCATGCCATCCTCGACGTTCTTGCAAGAAAACGCTTATTTTTGATTGAATTGCGGGATTTGCTTGAGATGTTGCGCTGGAATGACGTCACGACAGATGGCCTCGCTGGTCAGTTGCGACAAACCGCGCGAACGTATCAAAGCCAGATGTTTTGCCAAAGTTTGCAGATTCTGCTGCATATGCCGGTCAAGGGAACCCTTGCCCGAATATTCCTTAACAAGTTGCGCCCGCAGATCTTCAATGCGTGCCGGATCAGCCTGGGCTATACGCTCTAAGTGGCTTTTATACTGATTGGCTGAGGTCAGAAGCGTTTGATAATAATCATTCATAAGATTCTGTGCTTGTTTTTTTTCCGCTTCTGTAGGGGCTTTTTTCCCTTGATCTTTGAGCAGCTTGATAATCTCCAGAGAGCGAAAAGCATAGGCACGAATAGTTTCCGCCTGATAGAGACTCGATCGCAGCGTATTTTCCAAAAAATCGAGGCTCTGCCGAGCTCGCGCCTGTTCGCGTTGATCAATCATGTTACGCAACTGATCGAGGTTGGCACGCATATCCGCTGATTCCGTAACCTTGCGGACCCGGTCAAGTTCAGCCAAAAGATCGCCGTGCTGATTGAGTTTAAGAAGCGTTTCATGCTGCTTGGCTGGCTCAGGCTGCGCTTGCGGTTCAGGCTTGTGCCGCTCTTTTTCAGGTTTGGTCTCGCTCAAAAGTTTCAGACGACTGGCACTGGGCGTATTGATGCCAGCCAGAACCAGGCGAAAGCCCAGATCTCTGGCCCGGTATTCCCCTTTGTTGGTATAAAGGGGAAATTCATCGCGTGCCCCTGGCAGCACGCCACTCTCTTCGCTTAAAAAACTCCCGCCTTTACAGATTAATCCACCCGATGCGCCGTGCAAACGGCTGTGCAAATAATTACTGGAACCAAATTCTTCAATGGTCAGGTGGAAAAAACCGTCTATCATTTCACGCACATTGCCCATAGTGTCGTAGAGCAAAAGCGGATTGGGCTTACGCTGACCGATGGGCAGAGGCGACTCAAGCAGAGCTGTTTTTTCGCTGCGAAAAACCCCAAAATCTTCAGCCTTTTCTCCGGCCCGGAGAAAATCATCCTTATTTCTGCGGTCCTCTTCGCGCACCGCACTGCCACCACGTGCTCCGTATTCCCACTCTTCTTCCGTAGGCAGCCGTAGAAAGCCAATATTATTGGTATCGGCATAACTGGGGAGGGCTTGCTGATGCTCGGCAATCAACCAGGCGTTATAGCGTTTTAAGAAATTCTGCACGTCCAACCAGGAAATCTCGACCACCGGCAAGGTGCCACTGCGATCAAGATTTCTTGGACATGCGGCTTCATTCAACTCACCCTCTGGCGAAAGAGCCTTCAGCACACTGTCCCACTGCTGACGGCTGATCTCATATTTCCCAAGAAAATAATAGGAAAAGCTCTCCTTTTGCTCGACACCCAAATGTGAACGCCAGGCTTGCGGCAAATCGGCCAAAGCAAAAGAGGCCGCAATATAGCTTTCAAAACGGCTTTCATAAATCTGCCGTTCTTTTTGCGTATTGCCAACCCCCATAGTAAACGGTCTGTCACGATTGACACCGCCCGGAACCGCAATGGCGCGTAACACCAGCTTTTGCCCACACGGCATGGGCAAGAAGAGATCATCGGCATCAGCCTGGGGATTCCAGGCGTATTTGTCTTCAAGGGGAGCATTTTGAGAGCGAATGGCCGCGTGGGCACTATGTCCTGACAGAGCAAACGACCAAAGCAGGGCAAAACAGAAGAGCACTGTAAGCACAGTGCCCAAACAGAAAAAGCGCATCTTAGACCTCTCGAATAACCGCTGAAGGATCCACACAGGAGGCTTTGATGGCCGAACGTACACAGGCGGCAGCCGAAAGCAGTAAAACACAGCCGACTATCACCAAGGTGTCGTTGAGGCCAAGCTGACAAAGCGCAAAGCCGCCGCTCTGCTCCGCAAAGAAGAAATCAATACTCACGCTGACCAGCGCGTAGACCAGAAAAGCCAGAAGAAGACCGCTGGCCGTTGTCAAAAAAATCTGCACAAGGGGATAACTGATCAGGGCGAGACGGGAAAAGCCCAAAAGTCTGAGCAGACCCAGCATACGCAGCTTTCTACTGACAGAGGCCTGGGCCGAACTGAGTGTATGGGCCAGGAAACCCGTGCCCACAGCCACTGCAAGGATCAAGAGGACTCGCTTCAAGGAAGAGGACAGGGAACGGATGGAAGCAATTTCACGTGCTTTGGTTGAGACTTCAATACCAAGGGCCTTAAACTCACGGCTGACGCTTTCCACGCCATCCAGATCCTTGGCATAGAGACGAAAACTGCCGTAAAGACGCTCGGCCGTACGCTCTCGGCCCGTCATACCACGTTCTGGCACCGCAAACTCATCGTGGTAGTCTTGAATGGCCTCCAAAACCGGAAGCGGCACAAAGCCCATACTGCGATCAGCAACGTTGGCGGCCATAATATCGCAGACTTTGAGCGTCAACTGAAAGGATTCAAAACGCCCTTCACGCGTCCGGCGTCCAAGCGGCGCGATCAATTCAGAACCACGCTCCACGCCAAGTTTTTCAGCCGCCCTTTGGGAAAGAACAATTTCGGGCACGGAGCCATCCTGTGGTTCACGCAGGCCATAATGGCTCAGGACTGGTTCGCCAGGAGCACAGGGTTCAAGATGCACCACCTGGCTCTTTCCCTTGTCAGACTGCAAGGTGACGTCAGTAGCCATGGCACGAATACGGCCAATGGCAAAACGAGCTCCCGGCAATTGCGCAAATTGCGCTATATCCGAGGCCGTATAGGAACGCTCAACGTCGCTGCTGATGGGCGTAATCACCAAAACAGCTGGATCCTCGAGCAGTTTTGCACGCATGGCCAGAATGACGCCATTGGCCACTCCGTCGAGTACGAGGATGGGAGTGAGCATACTAGCCAGAGCAAGGACAGCACATAATGACAGTGTTCTTTCGTGCAGCCAATCGCGAACAGCCAGAAAAAACGCCAGGCGTCTTTTGCTCATGGCTAGCTCCTCAGCAAGGCAGTTGTCCCCTGCTCTGTCTCTTCAAGCACAAAACGCCATTCACGCAAAGGATTTGACCTTACCCAGCTCAAATTGTGTGAGACCAGGATCAGGGTCGCCCCTTCATCGTCCACGGCCTCAAGAAAGGCTTGCATGACATTCTGGGCGTGCATGGGGTCCAGTGCTGCCGTGGGCTCGTCCGCCAAAATAATTTCCGGTGAGGGCAAGAGCGCGCGAATAATGGCCACCCGTTGCCGTTCACCGACGGACAAGGTTGCCGGTAAAGCCTGCATTTTCTGAGCAATGCCCAATCGCACCGCTAAGGCGTGCGCCCGTTCAAGGGCCCAGGACTCTTCCAGGCCGCGCATCCTCGCCACAAGCGTCATATTTTGAGCAACATTCAAAAACGGCAGCAGTTCGCCTGTTTGCAAAACATAGCCCAGATGCGCAAGCCGTAACGCGCAGAGTGTTTCAGTCCGCTTTTGTCTGTAAAGCTCCTCAATATCCCAACAGTGACCTTCGCACTGAAAGACAAAGCGGCTGGCCGTGTCAGGAGCCAGCACAAAACCCAGGATATCCAGGGCAGTACTCTTGCCACAGCCACTCTCGCCTGTGATCGCAATCTTTTCGCCACGGCTCAGTGTGAAATGGGGAATCACGAGACGATAGCCCTGTGCGCCTTCTCGGCGTTTTTCAAGATTCTCTATGGCATAGAGCAGATCAGCATGGCAAGCCATAAAGGCCTCAGGGCAGCATTTTGAGGGGCACTCTGTAGACGCAATCGTCGGGATTGGTGGCGTCAAAGCACTCCCAGTGGGTATTATCACTGTCGTAAGCCTGATAACGAGCAATCAGCCCCTTGAGCCAACTGATCAATTTCTGGCGTTCACCGGTGGACATGTTCTCCCAGTCCTGTTGCGTCATGCCACTGATATGACTTTTGTAGGGGAGATCGAGCAGAACTTCATCAAGGAGCTTATTCTCCATGAGATTGGCCTGAGGATTGAGCGAAAACTGTTTGGGATCTCGACTCATCTGCGCCGAGGCCGACTGGATCTGAGCAAAAAGATCCGTTTTTCCGTTCAGAAAAGCTTCCTCACTGGCTTCTAAAAGTTTCTTGAGCTGTTCGTAGAGATTGTCCAGTTGTTTTTTGGTCAAAAGGACGGCTGGTTCACAGGCCAGGACGGGAGCACCCTGGGCTTGTTCCAATTTGGCAAGATCGGCATCGGCAATCCAGGCTTTGACCACCTGCGGAGCCTGACTTTGCTTTTGATTGCCGAAAAATTGCAATTGCATGGCATAGCCAGTGCTCTGGGCGATTCGCTGTGCTTCTTCTTCAGGGGAACGCGTCTTTGCCGCTACAGGTTCTTTGGGCTGCGTCAGAAACTGACCCGTAGCGGTGGCACGCAAGAGATTGGCATAGGATTTGGCCAGAACCTGGGCTGCGCTGTGAAAAGCCTTGGCTCCGCTTTTCTGATCCTTGGCCTCAATGGCAATATAACTTGCCTGATTATTGCTCTGCATGGTCAAGGTTCGATAAGCCTGCGCGGCATAGGCGTGATTTTTGCTGTTCTTTGCGCCTTTGACGTGCACACAGGTCAGATAAATCTTGCGTTCATGCAGATAATCAGCCAGGGCCTCAGGAGAAAAGCCGGTCAAAGAAGTGGGATCTCCGGCCTTGAGAGGACCGGCATCTGAGACCATGAGCATGATACGACTGCCGTAATCTTTCCAGGAAAGGCTTTCTGCGGCTTCCTTGACACCGGCAAAGGAGTCCTCATTGATGTCATGGGTGGAAACAGTGGCTTCACTGACGGTTTCCAGCGCTTTTTCAAGACGGGCTCGGTCCTTGACCGTTGTAAAATCGCAGATGACCCGAGCCGTATATTCTAACTTTGGCGTTTTTTTGGTGCTGCTGCGAAAAGCCACCACAGCAAAGGCCATATTCTCGGCATAAGGGCTTTTTTCCAGTTCATTATAAAGATGTTTGATCAGTTCCGTGGTCTGCTTGATATAGGGCCCCATGGAAATGGTGGTATCAATGACAAAGGCAAAACCGATCTTAAACTCCGAAGCAGCGGGTTTGGGCAAATCGGGTTTTTCCGGAGCGCCTGTACCGGGATCAATGGAGGCGACCTCAAGGAGCCTGAGTCCTTCGTATTTTGTGTCGATATTCAGCACAGGCAAAAGGTAAAAGTTCTTTTCCGCAACCTGGCTGTCAATGGGTTCACTGGCCACAACAGGCAGATCGTTGACTGAGGGGCCCTGGCTTCTCAGCGTTTCCAAATAGCCCTGGACCGTGCCCGCCACGCTTTCTGCCTGACACGTCTGCTCCAGCGCTGCGTGATCCTTAAAAAAGAGCACAGGTGCACGCCCCGTTCTGTCCGTAAAAAGCATGGTAATAGCCTGAGGCCATTCCGTCACAAGATTGGCATCGATCCAGCCGTCGGCCTTATTGCTGTTCACACCAACCTGCAAACGCTGGCCCTGTCTGGCATAGATGTACATAACCGTAAAGGTGCGGACCTCTTTGCCGGCCTGGGCTGTGGCCTCGGGCCCAGAGTAGAGACGAGCTCCGGGATGAGTGACCACACGTTGAAAAACCGAAGTTTTACCTTCCTGCAAGAGAGGCTTCATGGCCAAAGCCTGGCCGGCAGAAAAGAACAAAAACAGAGCAAAACAGCAGAGAACAGCGCTCCGCCACATGGAATGCTGAGAGAGAAGACCGTTGCGTTGATTCATATCTTTTTCTCGTGGGAGTCATCAGTTGGGAAGTTGGGAAAGCCACATTTTCGCCTGGGCATCTCCACGTCCAGCCGCCTCTTCAAGCCAGTTGCGCATTTCCTTTTGACGGTTTTGCGCCTCAGGCAGCGTGGCTTTCGCCTGTTCATAGAGACGATTGGCCTCAAGAGCGTCCTTCTCAATAGTACCCCAGGCAGGCCTGCTGGGATCAAAACAGGCCGCATAGTCAAGCAGAATATGGCGTTCACCGTGTTCAGCCGCAAAATAGTACAGACGGAAAATCGCATCCTGTTCAGAGGCACTATTGTGAGCAAGCGCCTGACTCAGTTCCACAGCTCTCGCGGCCGTACGCTCTCTGTCGGCAAAAAAGGCCTGCACCTGATCTTCAACGCTTAGCACTGGCGTGACAGCAGCCGGAACTTCCACGGGCTGGGGAGTCGGTTCAGGCACCGCTTGTGTAGTCGGCGCTGCCGGCTCGGGCGGCGTTTGCGGAAGAGGTTCTGTTGGCTGGTCAGGAACCGTTTCAGGTTGCACTTCGCCCTGTTTTGCCTCTTCTTGGTGTTCTTCCTGCGCAGCTTCCTTCTTCTCTTCCTTTGGGGCTTCCTGAGGCTCGGAAGGTGGCGTCACAAGAGGTGCGGGCTCGTTCTGTTCTGTGACCGGCTCAAGGGGAACGGCAACTTCGCGCCAGAGGAAAAACCAGGCAAGAAAGCCAGCCAAAGCCAAAAGCAATACGGTGGCAAGCACAAAAAAAAGCGGTTTTTTGCCGCTTCGGGGCGCGGAAGTCTGGACCGGGTCCGGGCTTGGCAAAGGCGCTTCTTCCGATTGCTGAGGAACGACCACGGGCTCAGGATTTTTTGGTCCTGCCATGACCTGGGCATTGTTCAAGCTGTCTTCGGCACTGTAATTGATGCTTGCAATACGAAATTGCGCAAGCAAAGGCCTTTCACTGGATTCAGAGGTCAGGCTTAGCCGATACGTATCCTGAGTTGAGAGGACATTGACGATCCTCGGCTCCAGCGGCAAGACCAGCTCGCCCTGTGCAGAAAGACTGCCTGAAACAGTAAAAACCGTACGAGACTCTGTCCAACGCTCCTCGGCATTCTCGCAAAGTGGGCTGAGAAAGCACTTGTCAACAGCACGCTGCAGACAAAGATCGTAACTCCCGGCCACAAAAGCTTCTTCCGAGCAAAGCAGACAGCCGTAACCGGCCCCTTTCTGTTCGTCGCAGAGATAGGTGACTTTCATGCAAAAGAACCTCGTAAGCAGAATTACTTGCCGTCTTTGGCGGAAAAGTGCTGCAAGAGCGTGCCCAGAGCCAGATTTTCCTCCATATTGATTTCCGTCTCACCGTCAAAATTCACATTGCCCACAACCAGGGCATACAAAGCATGCAGCCAGTCTCGCAGATAGCCGGCAAGATAGTTGGAACGCGTAGGTCCCAGTTCCACGCCGTCAAGAACAGGCTTGGGTGGCGTAAAAACCACCACAGTATTGGCACCGGCCTTAATGGTCCTGGCCTCTTCACTGTCTTGGGGATCGAAACCCAAATAACTGACATAGTGATTGATAATATGCGCCGCCATGCTCGATTGCTGCCACAAAATACTTTCTTTTTGCGTATTCACATAGGCTGAGGCCTTGTGAAAGGCTTCAAGCATGGTTTTCCTGAGATCAAGGCGGGCACAGCCTGTGGCCAGTTCACCCACCAGATCGGAAAATTCCTGAGCACTCAGCTGAAAATATTTCTGCATGGCAGGGTCAGAAGCCAGATCTCTGAGCTGCGCTATCCAGTTTTGCTCAATCTGTTTGGCAAAAAAGGCGGCTTCATCTTTGCGTTCAGGCTCATCCACTTGCGCTTGTGTCGAACTTTCGTTGCTCTCGGAAAATGGATTCCAGTCTTCAAGATCAACTTCTGTCACATCAACTTCCATGGGAGCCTGTTGCGCGGCTTCTGCTTCCTTGTTTTTTTCTTCGTGATCTTCAAGAAAATGGCGCAAGGCTTCAGGATACATATCGAAGATCTCGGCATCGCGCAGAGTAAATCGTCGTAAAAGCTGACCCATACGCTGATAGTTCTTTTCCAGCGCGCCTAAACGGGCAAAAAGCACTTTGACTTGACCAAGTTTCTGTCTGAGCAATTCCTCTCGATCATCAGAGCGGTAGAAGGTCTTCAAACGATTATGCAGTTTGGCGGATATTTCCGCTATGGCTTGTGAGAGCTGGGATTCTTTCAACTTGGGATTGCAAAGGGGACTCAGGGATTCCCGGATATACGAGATGCCACCGTCGTTCAAACGCATGGCTGCATCCCAGGAAACACGGGGATTGACAAAATGGCTGGCCACCAGCTGACTGTTCATGAAGGCTTGTTCCAGCGACTGCACATAGCCTTGCATTTCTGGCCGCACGCCCTTTTCATGGCCTTCGGCATCGTAGTCGAGTATGGCGTCAAAGCGAAAATTTGGATTGCGCAGCAGAAAGATATTGCGAAACGCGCCCTGGCTGTCCCATTCTCTGGGCCAATCGTGCTGTTTGCCAAAGAAATCGAGCAGCGATGCGTGCAGACGGTTGTCCCAGCGGCTTTCCACTGATGGAGCCCCTTTTTTCTGCTCAAATTCCATATCGAATTTGGTGAGGACCAAGAACAGCGAAACCGGATGATTGTCTCGCAGTTCTGGGCGGTCACCATGGGTCGAACAGACCCAATCGTTGATGACACCTGGCAGATCTTGCACTTCCTGATTGCTGGGCCCGATGCACAAAAGCATGCTCGTCAGTTCATGCTCCTTGCAGTAGCGCTGAAAGAGATACGCGACCTTACCGCGCAGAAACATTTCTTTGAGCATACCGGGTTTGGCCAGTTCATGACGAATATTGTCAATTTTATAGCGACTGCGATAGCCCGGAAAATCGAGCAGGTCCGTTGTCTGAAAATAGGGGGCCGGCTGCTGATCCATGACAATGGTCAGCTCAGCCGTCAAGGCCGTGACCACGGCTCTGGCCAGTGTCGCTTTTTTGCCGTCAGAAGTGACAACATCCAGCGTCTCCTTGGGCGTCTCACCGTTTTCAAGACCCTCCAGCGTGGCCACGTCGATAATGCTCACGTCACGCGGTGTCAAAGCCGACATGGGGCAATACGCCACATCGGGATGCCCGAGCTGCTCAAGGGCCTGGAAAAGCATGGCGAGGAGCCTGGTGAATTCTGGCACTTCATCCCAAATCAACGCATAGAGCAGCAGGCGGTCCTCAAGACCCAGATACGGTCCAAGGGCCAGTGCCTCTGGCCAGTAGTGCTTATCGAGCATGGCCACACGCGCTTTGGAACGAAAATCTCGATTCAAGTACTCTCTGAGGTCCTCCAGGGCGTCCAGATCAATGTGCGAACTGTCTTTTCTGCGCCGGGTTTTGAGCAATTCAAGGGTTTTCTGCACATCACTCTGATCTTCTTCCTTGTGCTCACAGTCAGCATAAAACGTATTGGCTACGATCTTCACCAGATCGGTTTCCGACAACAGCCGGATCTGCACGGGAAAGCCTTCGGTCAACTTGCTTGCTTCACTTAAGGTGAAACGCGTCACCAGCCCCGTGGATTCCTTACCGCCTTCAGGATTGATCTCCTGAATAAAATCGTGCCGTTCCGTCCCGAAACGTGCCAGCAAAGAGCCCTGGCTGTCGCGGGCAAGAGCCGAAATCAGATACGATTTGCCCGCCTGACTCGGTCCGAAGACGCCGGCACACATTTTTCGGCCAGCAGCCCGGCCCAAAATACGATACTGCCTTCCCGCATGGCGCAGTTCTTTTAAGAGACTCTCTTCCTCATTGCGCACAAGATCCGTATTGCGACGCACCCATTGCCCGGCTTCATGACAGGCACCGCCAAGCTTGGCACAAAGATCTTCCAGACTCATCAAACAATCAGCGTACAGACCCCGTTGGCAAGAGCCTTCGGGGAGGAACGCTGCCTCCGTATTTTCCTAGTTGCAGAAAAGGCCTCTAAACATAGACAATACCCGTATCCAGCCAGAATCCCTCATCTCTGGGCAAGGTCTGTAAACGCATCTCAAGGGCATTGAGTACGGGATTGCCGTGGCAATCTTCCACCTCGGTAATGGTGAATTCTCCCTCATCGCGTTCCAGATTGGCCGTTGTGTCCTCACTGTCATCCTCAAGAGCACTGACAGCGAGTTCCAGGGTAACGGTAAAGGGCAGACCCTGGGCATATTTATGCCGCATATCCTCGTTGACAAATTCCAGAAAATAAAAACGCGTTGTGGTCCAGCGCTCCACAGGTAACTGGCGAAAACCTACAGCAATGGGGCCGCCAAAGGAAATCTTCTGCGTATAGACGCGTTCTTCCTTGGAAGTCACATCCACATCAAACCAGACCTTGGCTGCGCGAATCTGGCCGTTCAGTTCCATTTCGCCAACAAAGCGGGCGGTAGAGTTGAGATTGAGATTCTGCGGATCAAAGGAAAAACCTTCCAGCTGACCTTCAGCCAAGGTACAGAGAATGGCGCCCACAACCACTGTTGTTTTGGGATCCGTCACCTTACCCAGCGCATCGGCAAAGGGATACCAGCTCCCCACTCGGTAATCGCCCATGGCAAAAATGCGATCTGGCGCCACAGGCAAAAGGGAAACCACCGTATCCTCAATGGCCTTCCAGCTGCTTGGCCTACCCGTCAAAAGCAGGGCATCGCAGTCGTAGAGGTGAATCACCTCACAGAGATTGGCCAGAATATCCTTGAGCACGGATCGTATGGTCTCATCCACACGCCTGGCATCAATCACCAGTGGCACATCCAACAGCGTGAATTCACTATTGCTGCCATTGCGCCGCACATAGCTTTCAACATAGTTCAACGCTTCAGCGTTGGGCTGGGGAAAACGTGAGAGGGGAAGACTCTGAACCGCCTGGGCATTGTCACTCTGATCAGTCCGCAAAAAACAGTCGCCAAAACGGCACTGCACACGATTGCTGCCCTGAACAAGATCCGACTTTTCATAGACGGAAAGCACGGTCAAAGCACAGGGCACAGCCACCTGGCGGATGAACTGCGCTCTGCGGTTGCGGCTTTCTTCACTGCTGTCGATGACATCACGGCCAAAAAGCTCTCCCAGGGCCCTGCGCACATCGGGCACACCGGCTGCCAACATGGCCTCACCCAAACTTTCAAGCACATGATTGCGCACCACAGCACAGAGCACATCGTCTCCAGCCAGGCTAAAGCCATCGTGAAATTCCGGATGTGGCACCATACGCGCTGAGGATCCCGCATCACTTTCCAGCTCAAAGGTCGTGATGGAAAGATCTGTCGTGCCGCCGCCAATATCGATCGTAGCCACCCTTAAACAGGGGCGATTCCCGTATTCAGGGCGTGGTCGGCCCGCAAGGTTGCAAAAGAGATGCGCATCTCCCTGAAATTTGCGACTGATCTCATTGTAAATATAGACCAGCTGTGTACAGGTTGCCTCATCCCAATTACAGCGCACCACAGGACTGCGCCGGTATTCCTGAGCCAATTCTCTGGGCCAGGTCTTGCCATTGGGCACATAATAATCAGACCAGCCAAGCGACTGCCAGAGCACATGCACGGCCCAGTGTGCCCAGCGCCGATAAATGCGCTGTTCAGCCAAAGGCATGCCGCCTGGGACCGTAAAAATCACCTGTCTTAGCCTGCGCGGCACATCTGGTGAAGCCCTGCGTAAACGCTGACCTGGGCTATTAATGGTTAACAGCGCCTGCTGAATGACCTCCACCAAAAGAAACATCATCAAAGAAGACCGTGTGAACAGGGATTCAAAGGCACAATCGGTTTCCTGCTTGCGCAAAATCTTATTGTTGCGGAAGCGTCGGTCCTGCATGCAGCATAAGGGGGTTCCGCTGGAATTGACCTGCTGAGCCAGGAGACCACGGGTAACATAGGGCTCTCCCTGTCCCTTGGTATTGTAGCGCCAGCTCTGCTTCCAGTCGCGTTCGTCCCAGAGATAGCGTTTGGGACTACTCATACCGGTGGCGCCTTCTGCGCAGACCGACTGAGTGGAAAGCCTGGCGGCTTCAGGCCCGATGCGCACCGGCGATGGCCAGATAAAGGCCGCACTTCGTCGGCCGCTGCGGCGGCTGAAGGATTCGCTGCCAAAGGCAATCTCGGAAAATTCAATACGCGTCTCAAAGGGATCGGTATAGATCTTTTCCGGCGCATCCATGTCTCTCAGCTGTAACAGATAACTGTTATTGAGATTGGTGACGCTCTGAGCCCGTGTTTCCACAAGTATGCCCGTAGTGCGCGAATTGCCAATATCGAGCACAAAATCCACATCAATCGGCACGAGTTTGGCGGGATTGATGACATAAACGCGGGGATCATTGAGACATTGATCAAGAAATTCAAGAAGGGTGAGATAGCTCGCCAAATGCTCAAGCTTCGGTGCGTCCTCGTCCTGACGACGCCGGGTCTGTGCAGACCAGATCTCCAAAATCCAGTCATTAACCCAGGCTTCATTGAGAAACCAGCCGTTGTCGCGGATATGCCAAGCCAGCCGAAACTGGGCATGCGCATTGACGTCAAGGGGCGTCAAGGCTCCGTAGACCTGGTCGCCCTCACAGCTTTCCACCTGCATGTCAAAAGCCAAAACAATACGCAGGGTGTCAGGCTCATCGTCCGCCAAAACCAGCCGTGCACGAGCCCAGTTGGAGGGGCCATGTTCCACACGCTTAACGCCGTTGTCCTCCCAGACCTGTTCGCGCTCCCGCAAATACGGCAGGGGAAACCATTTGCCAAGCCATGGGCTTAAATTCTTGGGAAAATCCACACTGTAGGTGTCGCCACTGGGAATCTGGCCATCAAGTGCATCCACGAATTCGCCGTCTTTTTCCACCAGGGGACGAATACCCGCATCCTTTCTTTCCTCAAAATTGCGGCGCATCCGTTCCACCGTGCTCAAATCCACAGAAAAATCCAAAAGCTGTGGACAACCACCGGGAATCAGACTGATCCGATCGCTGTATTTGGGATACTCCATGCTATCTCCGACCACATTGCTCTACGCGTACAAAAGGAATTTCATACGACTGCTGTCCACCGTTGGCATCCCTGAAGACCCATGAACACGGGGTATGCTGTCCTTTTCCCCGACAGGTCATTTCCGCCTGTCCCCAACGTTCACCATCTGAGCAAACCGCTCCTTGGGAACGCACATGCAAAATGCCATTGCCGGAAAGCCTGGCCTGGGTGCCCCCCACGCAACGGCGCTTGCCCTGAGGATCAATGACTCGGCGCTTGCCGTTTTTGCCATGCTGGCCGAAACAAAAACATTCATAAATTGTCCGTTTTGAATAGTATTCGGGCCGCGTGCCTTGCCAGCAGCCTTCGAGAAAATCAAGATTCCCGGTCTTGGCAGACTCCTTGGGGATCTGCAATTCCTCGCCGACCTTGGGACGCCTTGCTTGCCGGGGCGTCTGAGGCTTGGGCTTTTCCTCGGGTTTAGCCTGAGGTTTTTCCTGCCTTCTGGCTTCAGGCTTTTCCTTGGGTTTCTCTTTTGGTTTTTCGCTGCTGGCCTGAGGCTTGGGTTTTTCACGGGCAGGGTTTTCCGCCCGTGGCTTGCCCGGTACTTCGGAAAGCGGCAGCATGCTCCAGAGCTGTGCAGGTCCCTCACGCACAGGCACCTCACGCACAGGCACCTCTTCTACGGGCCGAACTTGGGCAGGTCTTTGGGGGGAAGGCCGCTCTTGCAGCACTGGCTGTTGTGGCCTGACCGTTTCCTGCCGCACAGGCGGCTTCAGGGATGTCTCTTGCGGCTTTCCAAGATCTTGCGGTTTTTCTGCCTTGGCTTCTTTTTTTTCTTCCTGCACACGACTTGTAGGCCTTGTGGCTAACGCCCCATGGCTCGGTTTGGGCACAACAATCCCCGATGGCAGAACCAGGCTTCCGTCGGGCCGCTCTGTATAGCCTTCAGGAAGAGAGCCAAAGGGATACTCAAATTGGCCGTTACGGTGGATAATCACGCCCTCGTCGGTAATCAGGCTGCCATCATCGCTGACAATCCAGCCTTCAGGCACAACAAGCCAAGGATTTACCCTGCGACCGTCGGGCAAAATGATCAGAGTCTCTTCCTGAGGCTCAGCTGGCACAAGCGGCGCGTTGCTTAAGCCGTATTCTTCGGGGGCAGCCCAAAGTGCCACGGGAGCCATCAAAAGCCCCAAAAAACCAAGACCAAAGACGAATATCCATAGGCGAAGAAACGAGATATGCATTGACTGTCTCATTGCGCTACTCTGCGCTGAGTTTTAAAAAGACCGCTTTCCATTGACCACCGTCAGCATTGATACCATGGCACTCTGTTTTGCCCATACTCTTGCGGCATTCAATGGTATTGGCCCGGTAGCTGGATCCGCCCTCACAGACAAGGGCATCATGTTCAATGGCGAGCACATTGTCCTGAAAGGACGCTCTGGCAGGACCAGAACAGCGGCCATTCTTTTCATAGATATGCCCGGTTCCCTGCCCATCGGATCCAAAGATAAATTCCACCTGCACAGGCTCTTGCGTGTGTGAATTGAAAAGACCCGTTGCACAGAGCCAGCGGCCGGCCAGAAAACCGGTATCTTTGACATTTTCCGGAATCACAAGCTCTTCCTTGGGCGCTTCAGGCAAAAGAGCCGGCGGAACATCGGGCTTGGGTTTCTCTTGCTGGGTAATAGGGGGCAAAATACCCGTAGGTTTTGGCAAATCCCCGCGGCGACAGGCTGCAAGCAGCTGCAAGGCTTGTTCTTCGAGTTCCAGACGCTCATGGTCCAGAGCCAAAAGCTTAAGTTGCAGTCCTCGCTCTCGTATCTCATCAGCACTCATCAGAGAAGGGAGATGCCCAAGACTCATTCCCGAAAGAGCTTTCTGGCGACCGAAATCAGCAAAAAGCAAAACGGCAATGGCCAAACAAAGCAAGAAGGGAATCAGCCAGGCAAGACAACCCGCTCTCTTCTTTTCCTCCACAGGCACCGCAACCACTGGCGCTTTACTGGCCGGCTCTGGAGCAGGTGCCTGCTCGGCCTGTACGGGCAAAACGTTCCCCACGCGCAAGTCACAGAGATTGCAGACAGTCGCATCATTCGAACCCGGACCAAAGCCCCAACAGGTGACCACAGGCCGATCATCGACAACATAGAGATCGTCGTCGCTCGGATAGAGCAGGGCCAGTTTCAGGAGATTGCCACGCGTGACTTTCTGCGGATCCCCTTTGGCTATCAGCTCGTCGGCATAGGCATTGACGTCAGCGGCAAGAGCGGCAAACTCAGCGGTCTGGGCGTTTTTTTCAGCCTCTGAGAGATCCTGATAGCAGCGGACATTGCCAGTAAAAGGAACATACCAATCAACAAAGCCTTCCTCTTTGTTGAACACAGGCTCAGCAAAGGCCTGCGCGTGCCGCTCGTCAAAATGCCGGCGAATGGTTTCCTGAATCTGCGCAAAGCACTCGGACGGCATGATACCCTGATAGGCCAGAGCATTAATCTTGGCACGGGCAATGGTCCGGATCAGTGTGGTTCGCATAGTTTCCCCTCTTTGCGCGCCAAAGCACTAAGGCATCTGCCACTTGGCCTGAGCTTCACAGGGTGAAAGCGTAAGCAAATGCTGAAGATAACGCATCCGCTCCTCAAGCTTCCCCTGTCGCAACTGGGCCTGGGCCTGGGCGTCACGCGAAAGCCTGATCTCGTTCTGCCATTTCTGGTAGAATTCAAAACCGACAATGGCAAGAATCAAGAGCAAGAGTATCGTCACAAAGAACAGCGCTCCTGGCCCTGTTCTTTTAGCAGCCATCTGTTCTGACATACTTCCTCACAGATCAGGCATCGATTTCCTGGAGACGGGCCGTAAAATCACGCTGATTGGTAACACTCTGGTTTTCAGCCTGCTGCTTCTGCCGGGACACTTCATTGACGCGCGAGGTCAGGTTCTGCTTACGATGCTTGACCTGTGACAAACGCTTGCTGCCACTGCGCTTCATGTTGCGTTCTTCTTCCACAAAAGCCTGCTCATATTGCCGATCAAGGTCGCGGCCGTTGTTCACCGCATTGCCCAAAAGCGCAATGGCTTCTTCGCGGCCTGAGGTGATCTCGCCATAGCGTTCTTCGGCTTCTCTGCGGCTGATACGGCGTGTACGAATATCATTGAGCAAAACCTTGAATTCTCTGTCGTAACAATCAAGGGTTGTTCTGGCCGAAGCACTGACAATATCGAGGCTTCTGATATCGCCGTCGATATCTTCCAGATAGCTGGCCATACGACGGTTTTCATCGCTGATCTGCTTTTTCTTGGCGTAGATATTGCCAACCACAGCGCCAGTGGCCGCTCCGGCCACACCGCCAACCAATGCCCCCTCAGCCTTGCCTGTGGTCAAAAAACCAAGAAGGGCGCCGCCCATGGCACCGAGCAGGGCTCCACCGGCCGTGCCCTTAGCCACATTATGTTCAGAAGCGCGCAGATCATGAATAGGACGATAACAGGCAGGATAATAATGCACATTGGTCTGCTGGCTACCGTATTTACTGGCACAACCGCTCAAGAGGGCAGAGGGAAGGACCAGAGCCAAGGCCAAGAGAAATAACAGGGATTTACGCATAGCTCCTCCAGAAAAACTTCGCTCAGAAAAATGGCGAGAGATTAGTGACTGGCATCCATGCCCTGACCGCTTTTAATGATCCTGGTCATTGCGGCCACCATGCCTGCGGCATCAGCTACATTGGCGGGAATGATCATGGTATTGCCAGTACGCGCAAGCTCGCCAAACTGTTCAAGATAGTTTTCGGCCAGACGCATTTGGGCCGCAGCAATGCCATTGCTTGAGTCCATCTGCTCACCTATTAATCTCAGTCCGTCAGCCGTTGCCTGAGCAACCATACGAATCTGCTCGGCTTCACCTTGGGCCTTATTGATCATAGCCTGCTTCTGACCCTCACTTTTGGCAATGACCGCTCCCTTTTCGCCTTCAGCGAGATTGATCTTGGACTGTTTTTCACCTTCACTCTGGGCGATGGCGGCACGCTTTTCACGTTCAGCACGCATCTGCTTTTCCATGGCTTCCATCACCGTCATGGGCGGTGTGATATCACGGATTTCATAGCGCAACACCTTGACCCCCCAAGGGGCTGTAGCGGCATCCAGGGCTTCCACCACTTCCTGATTGATGCGTGTACGCTCCTCAAAGGTTTTATCCAATTCCAGCTTACCGATCACCGAACGCAATGATGTCTGTGCCAGCTGAATAGCACCCCATTCGTAGTCGGAAATGCCATAAGCGGATTTTTCCGGTGTGATCACCTGCAGATAGAGCACGCCGTCAATATCCACACTGACATTGTCTTTTGTAATACAGGTCTGCTTGGGGACATCTAGGACCTGTTCCTTCAAGGAACGTTTATAGGCCGTGACGTCGATAAAAGGCACAAGGATGTGGAAGCCGGCATAGAGGACCTTGCTGAATTTGCCCAGACGCTCGACAATATACGCTGACTGATTGGGAACAACCACAGCAGTTTTGACCAGCACGACAATGACAAAAATGGCAAGGAGCCCAAGGCCGACAAATGTTTCAATTTCCATCAAAACCTCCACCCTACGAATCTGAAGACGCTCGCTGAACTTCAAGGAGCAGAGCATCGTCCTGGCTGACGGAGCGCACTCGCACCTGTGTTCCACTGGCTAAGGGCTCACTGGCTTTGGCCCGCCAAAAGCTGCCATCCACCTCGATCTCCCCGATCTCATCCGGTCCCAGTTTCTTGCTGACCCGTCCCAAATGACCGCAAAGCGGATGGGCGACTGTTTCTGAACTTGTCTTGACGACACTCGCGCCGCCAAAAATGACGGCGAGTTTGCGGCGCAAAACCACAAGACTGAGAAGGGAGACAACAATGAAGATCAGAAGCTGGCCTTGCAGGGCAAGGCCAAAAAAATACCCAAGACAGGCCGCAAAGGCACCAATGCCAAAAAACATCAGCACCAGATGCGGCAGGAGAAGATCAATGCCCAGAAAAATCAGGCCAGTGATAAACCAGATCAGGGCTGCGCTCACGCCCCAGCCTCCCCACTTGCTTGTGCCGTGTCCAGATCAATAACTCGTCCCTGGAACCAGACATAGGCGTCAATCTCGTCACCCACCTTGGGCTCGTAGCCCTTAAGATTGAGCTTGGCCACATAGATGGGCAAATTGAGCGGCGGACGATTCTCAAAGGGGAAACGGGTATAGAGAATCTTCATGGGCATTTTTTCCAGCTGACAATCATCGACATCAAGGACTTGCGCTCTGATCTGGTATTCGCCAAAGGCCTGACCAGGATGAATGAGGTGCTTGCCCGCTACGTTGACCTTGAAAGGCGGCACGTCGAGACGGGTTTTATCGGGATTGGCTTCCAGCCAGGCCTGAGCATAGGCTTCGTAGTTGGGACCTTGGGTGATGGTAATCTCGTCAAGCAAGGCCTTGCGCACACCAAAAGCCAAAGCCCCCAGCAAAAAAGTATGCGTGACAGCCTCAGTCAAATCGTTTTTATCGCGCAGATAGAGGGGATCATAAAACCACATGGGCTGCCCCTCTTCGAGCATGGCAACTCCCACATTGGCTCCGCAGCCTTCATCCCACGGGTGCACGCAACTCACGGTGAGATCATTGGGCAGCCCCTCAAGCAAAGGCACAGCACTCACAGGCCGTAATTGCCCGTCTTTGGGGCCTTGCAGCAAAACCGAGGCCCGCAAAGGCTCTTCCTTGGGCCAGGCCAGAAGCACATACTCATTGTCCTGCACTGTCCACTGCCAGGCAGGCCTGGTCGCGCCTTCCTTAAGCACTGTGCCTACGACCTGGGGGATGAGAACATGCGGGGGGATGCCGGAAACAGCCGTCCAAGCAGCTCCCAGGCTTTCCAGATGTCTGCGCTGCTCACCGCTCAACGTCTGTTTTACGGTTTTTTCTTCGGGCATTTTGTCCTTGCTCAGCGCTTCAGAGGCAATGGCAGAGCGAAGCTGCGTCTTGGGATCTTTTTTCTGAGCACTCATAACTAGCTCCTGGGGCCGCGACCACGGCCTCTCTGACCTTCGCGATCACCATGCGGTCTACGCGGTGCTTCCGGTTCCCAGACCTGACCCTGGCGCTCAAAAAGTACCGCTTTGCGACTGGCCCGAACACGATCGCCCACGATTTCGATAACCTTGACTTCCATCTCTTCACCCACACGGGTAACATCCTCAACCTTCTGCACCCGACCGGTGTCAAGCTGGGAGATGTGCACCAGCGCTTCCACATTGGGCAAAATTTCCACAATAGCGCCTATCTCCAGAAGCTTGCGCACCTTGCCCTGATAGTTCTTCCCCACCTCAGGACGCTGATCATAATAGGTAATGAGTTCAGACGCCTTTTCCAGGGCTTCCTTGGTGGGCGCAAAAATGGAAATTTTGCCGGAATCGTCAATATCCACAGACGCGCCTGTCGCCTGGGTGATAGCCTTGATATTCTTGCCTCCAGGGCCAATGATCAGACGAATAATATCGGGATTGACCTCGATTTCTCTGTGTTGCGGCGCATAGGCCGACAATTCACCGCGCGGGCCGGCAATGATCTTGGTCATCTCGCCTAAGATATGCAGACGAGCCTCGTGAGCAGCGCGCATGGCCTGACGCATAATATCCGTCGTCAGTCCCGTGATCTTGATATCCATCTGAATGCCTGTCACGCCCTCAGCCGTGCCGGCAATCTTGAAATCCATATCGCCCAGGGCGTCTTCGTCACCCAAAATATCCGTCAACACAACGACCTTGTCGCCTTCTTTAATCAAGCCCATAGCCACACCAGCCACAGGCGCACTGACCGGCACACCGGCATCCATCAGAGCCAGGGAACCTCCGCAGACAGCGGCCATGGAAGAGGAACCGTTAGATTCCACAGTCTCCGAAACCACTCTGACCGTAAAGGGAAAGTCTTCCATGGAAGGCAAGGTGGGTCTGAGGGATTTTTCCGCCAGGGCTCCGTGCCCGATCTCACGCCGAGAGACGCGCACGGGTTTGACTTCACCGACACTAAAGGGGGGAAAATTGTAGTGCAGCATGAAACGCTTACTGACATCACCGCTCAGGGAATCGACTTTCTGCTCATCGGCGCTGCTGCCAAGCGTTGTGACAGCCAACGACTTGGTCTCGCCTCTGCGAAAAATGGCTGAACCGTGCGCTCTGGGCAGAACTCCGGTCTGAATCTGAATGGGACGCACGGTTTTGACATCGCGCCCATCAATGCGCAGCCCCTCATTGATAATCCGCGCGCGCACGACGCTTTTCTCCAGCTCGCCAACAATATCGCCCACACTCTTCAGAGCAGCTTCGTCTTCGGCAAACTGCGGATCCTGGGCGATTTCTTCCTGAACATGCAGTCGCAGATTTTTACGCGCTTCCTTGCGCTCCATTTTTTCGGGAATTTGCATAGCCGCTTCTATGCCGTGTTTTCTGGCAAGTTCCTCCACTCGTTCCCGCAGCTGAAGATTTTCGGTGTGCGGAACATAGGGCATTTTCTCCTTGGCACAGAGACGGGCAAGTTCTTCCTGAGCATCAATCAGCGGCTGGATAGCCTGGCGGCCAAAATCAAGGGCATCAATAATCACGTCTTCAGGCACAAAACTCGCTTCGCCTTCCACCATGGTCAAGGCATCGCGTGAAGCCGCAAAGACAATATTCAGATCACTTTCCGCCTGTTCGGCAAAAGTGGGGTTTAGGACAAATTCACCGTTGATCCGTCCCACGCGGCCTCCGGCTACAGGGCCGGCAAAAGGCAGGGATGAAATCAAAACCGCAGCAGAAGCTCCGGTCAAAGCCAGAACATCAGATTCATTTTCCGCATCAGCGGAAATAACTGTGGCCAGGACCTGCACATCCTGCATCAAATCCTTGGGAAAAAGCGGCCTGATGGGGCGATCAATGAGACGGGAAACCAGTGTCTCACGTTCCGAGGGCCGACCAATTTCTCTTCTGAAAAAACTGCCGGGAATGCGGCCTGCGGCGTACATGCGCTCGCTGTATTCAACGGTCAGAGG
Organism: Desulfovibrio sp.; assembly: GCA_024699605.1. GTDB lineage: Bacteria > Desulfobacterota > Desulfovibrionia > Desulfovibrionales > Desulfovibrionaceae > Desulfovibrio. Next base: position 24,506 of record JAILPJ010000087.1, read on the forward strand.
GAAAAAGCCCTTATCAAATTCCAGGGCCTGTGAGCAGACCGTAACCAAAACCACGGTGCCACCACACTGAATCCAGACCGATCCGTCCGCTTGATTGGCAAGACGACCACTCTCAAAGAGTATCTCCTTCTGACCCAGTCGGGCACTCACCCGCGTGGGCGAAAAAATATCCTGAAACATCAACAATCCTTCAGAGGGCCAAATACATGGCCATTTGCAATGTGCTCAACAACAAGAGAATTCCAAGCTGAAGGGGTGTCCGGGAAAAACAGCCGCCCCCGGCTGCTTTTCCCGGATCCCCCTTCCTAACTGCGTGCAGATGACAAAGCGCAAAAAAGACAAAAAGGGGAAGACAAAGCTCCCCCCGATGTCCGTTGCTATTTACGCAGGCCAAGTTTTTCAATCAAGGCACGATAGCGCTGCACGTCTTTTCTTTTTAGGTAGTTCAAGATATTGCGCCTGCGTCCGACGAGCTTGAGCAGGCCTGTTCTTGAATGAAAATCCTTTTTGTGTACTTTAAAATGTTCGGTCAAATCTTCAATTCGCGCCGTCAGAAGTGCCACTTGCACCTCAGGTGAACCAGTATCACCCTCATGTTGGGCGTGTTGGGCAATCACGGCCTTTTTCGCTTGAGAATCCATGACCACAGCAGTTTCTCCTTGGTTTACATCTCCAGTTTCTGACTCCACAATCCACGTGTTACTTCCCAATAGGGCGGCTTACCTTCTTCACAACGAGAGGCCAATGCCAACTCCTGACCCTGATACATAAGAATCGCCTGCTTCCTGTGATTGGCCTCGGGCGCAAAACAGCTGCAGGGCAGATGCCGGCCATTTTTTACGGCTTCAACCCAGGCCTCTGGCACTTCAAGACAGGCCCAGGCAGGCAAAGCCTCACGCAAGGGCCGCAGCGCTCTGAGGAGCACAGCCGGGTCGGCCTCAATCTCGTCCAAGGTACATGAGCCTTCTAGCCCAAAGGGGTAACTGAATTCCCGGGTCAATGCGGTAAGCACAGCTCCGCATCCCAAACGCATCCCCAAGCTGTGGGCCAGGGACCGTATATAGGTGCCAGAACGGCAGTGAACCCGGAAACGCACAAAGGGCAGATCCATAGCGAGAATCTGCGCTTGTGAAATATCTACGCTTTTGACACGTTCAACCATTGTGCCCTTACGGGCCAGTTTATAGAGGGGCTTTCCGTCAAGCTTGGCCGCGGAATACGGCGGAACAACTTGCTCACGCAGCTCAGTCCAGGCAGCAATCTCCTCGGAAATCGCCTCTGGACTAATGCCGGTGGAGTCCCGCTCTTCAAGCACCTGACCGAGACAGTCCCACGTATCGGTGATCTGTCCAAGACGCAAGGTGCCCTGATAAATCTTGCCACCGCCACTCTGCAAATAGGAGGACAGCTTGGTCGCTTGCCCCAAAAGAACTAAAAGCACGCCTGAAGCCAAAGGGTCGAGCGTCCCTGCATGACCGATTTTTTTCTGCCCCAACCGTTTGATCTGCATCAAGCAACGGTTGGAGGAAGGTCCACTTGCCTTGTTTAAGACCACAAGGCCATGCAGCTGCGGCAGAATTTGGCTAGGCGCCTGAAAAGAAGATGAGGAAAACGTATTCACCATAGTATACAGTAAACCCAAAAAAGTGAAGCCTTCCACGACAAAAGTCGCTGAGGTTCTCCTGCCGCATCAATTTCCAATAGTAAGCCTGTTCTTTCCGGCAAGCATTTTGTCATATCTCGCCGTTCGCCTGTTAAGTATTTGTCATTATCCATCGCGCATGCTTCGCCAGCGAAGCACCGGTATACAGACTCAAAAATCGTCTGCAAGAGGTCTCATGATGAGACGATAGTTTGCTTGTTATTAATCTTTTGTAGACAGCCTGCTTGCTTCTTGAGCAAAAACTTTGTCAAACAATCAAAAAATACCGTAAGGAGGCTACTTGAACGTGTGGCTGTGAGCAAAAAAACGCCATAGACAGGACGAAAGTCACACGTCTGTGGCGTTAGCAAGCTTACGCAAGCAAAGGCTTAAGAGCCTGCAAAATCATCTCTTTGGCTGTCTTAAGATCAACGGCCAGATTTCCTCCGGCCGCATTGCGGTGACCGCCACCATGCATCTGTCTGGCAACGGCACAGACATCAAAGGCCGGCTGAGAACGCAGACTGAATTTGCAGCTCTGAGCGGAATCTTCGCGCACAACCGCTGAGAGCTTTACGCCACGCAGCCGTCTTAAATATTCCACAAAACCCTCGAGATCTTCACGCTCGGCATGCACGTTGGCCAGCATCTGCTGACTCACGGCACAAATGGCAAGCTGCCCGTCCATCTGAAATTCCACCTGACCTACCAGCTCACCCCAGAGGGCAAAACGCTCATGGCGAATATTACTGTCAATATCCTCGCGTAAGGCGGCCATATTCAGACCACCGCGCACCAAGAGCGCTGCCAAATCAAAGACTTCCGCAGAGGTATTGCCGTGGACAAAGCCTCCGGTATCAGTGACAAGTCCCAACGCGATGGCCCGGGCAAGTTCCCCTTCAAGTTCAATGCCCAAAGCCAATGCCACATAAGCAATCAGCTGGGTGCAAGAGGCTGCCTTCGGTTCGACCCACGAAGCCAATGTTCCCACACCCTCACCTTCATGATGGTCAATGTTCACGCGGGGAAGTGACGGCGCAAGACTTTCGAGATCTCCGCCAATGCGGTGAAATTGACCGAGATCGACCAAAAGGGCCTGTTCAGGTGAAAAAGGCAGATGGGAAAGATCCGTCATTAAAGGCGCCGGCAAGGACAAAAAGTGTAAAAAAACCGGTACGCCAGAGACACTGTAGAGGACAAACTCCTTGCCCAGATGCTGCAAAAGATAGGCACACGCAGCCACTGAGCCCAAAGCATCACCATCGGGATTAAGGTGTGCCGAAATGATCACGCGGCTTAAACTGGGTAAAACCGCTGCCACTTCCTGGGCTTTCTGGCGATAGGGCAGAGGGATGTGTTCAGTCAACGGCATAAACCTCAACCTCGCTATAGGTCATTTCCTCAGGACAGACCGCTTCCATCATGGAACAACACTTGTCCAGGCGACTACGCAAATGCTGTTCGCTGTTGGACAGCGAAGCCACGGCCAAGCGAAGACGTGTCAGGCAGTCTTGGGTTTCAATCTCAGCTATGGCAACATTGAATTTGTTGCGAACCTTCTGCTTGAGGCTGTTGGCCACACGGCGTTTGGCCTTGAGATTGTCGTTGCCCTCCAGACTAAATTCCACGGTCAGAACGGCAAAAAGCGTCGCCATAGATCCTATGCCTATAATTGCGCTGCTTCTTCAACCGTTTCAAAGGCTTCAATAATATCACCAATCTTGATGTCGTTGAAATTCTCAAGACCGGCACCGCATTCGTTGCCCTTGACCACTTCCTTAGCGTCATCCTTGAAACGCTTCAGGGAAATGATTTTACCGGTATAGACGACCACACCGTCACGCAAAAGACGAACACCGGCATGACGCTGAATTTTACCGTCAGCCACATAGCAGCCGGCAATGGTGCCAACCTTGGGAAGATTGAACGTATTGCGTACTTCGGCCTGTCCCAAATAGACTTCACGCTGCACAGGAGCGAGCAGACCTGCCATGGCGCTCTTGATGTCTTCCACGAGCTTGTAGATGATATTATAGAAGCGGATGTCCACATTCTCGCGCTCGGCCACTTCCTTGATCTTGGCTGTGGGACGAACATTGAAACCAATAATGATGGCCTGAGACGCCGATGCCAAAAGGATGTCTGATTCGGAAATAGCGCCTGTGCCGCCGTGAACCACATGCACAGCAACTTTATCCGTGCTCTGCTTGTTCAGAGCTTCAATGATAGCTTCAAGACTTCCCTGCACGTCAGCCTTGACCACAAGATTCAGGGTCATGGTCTCTTGATCGCCTGCATGCTGAGACAGGAAGGTTTCAAGAGTCACTCTTGATTCCTGAGCCAGTTCCCGTTCACGCTGCTTACTGGCGCGGGCATCGGCAATACGACGGGCCACCTTTTCATCGGCCACCACAATGAATTCCTCACCCGCTTCAGGCACGCCTTCCACGCCTTGCACTTCAACGGGCATGGACGGGCCGGCTTCCTTGACCTTCTTGCCCTGATCCGTCAACAGCGCACGCACGCGTCCAGAGAACTGACCACAGACAAAATTGTCTCCATGGTGCAAGGTCCCTTCCTGAATGAGTACAGTGGCCACAGGCCCACGTCCCTTATCCAGACGCGCTTCCACAATATGGCCACGTGCCGGCTTGTCGGGGTTCGCCTTCAGCTCCATGATCTCAGACTGCAGGGCAACCATTTCCAAGAGTTCGTCAAGACCCTGCCGTGTTTTGGCCGAAACTTTGGCCACAATGGTGTCTCCACCCCAATCTTCAGGCTGCAGTCCCAATTCCGCAAGCTCGCGCAACACTCGGTCAGGATCAGCGCCCGGCTTGTCCATCTTGTTCACGGCGACCATGATCGGCACATTGGCTGCCCGTGAGTGGTTGATGGCCTCCCGTGTCTGCTCCATAACGCCGTCATCTGCCGCAACGACCAAAATCACCAAGTCGGTGATCTGGGCACCACGAGCACGCATGGCCGTGAAGGCCTCGTGACCAGGCGTGTCTAAAAAGACAATGTCTCCACGCTTGGTTTTCACATGATAGGCACCGATATGCTGCGTGATACCGCCCGCCTCGCCACTCGTGACATGGGATTTACGGATGGCGTCCAGCAGTGAGGTCTTACCGTGGTCGACATGACCCATGATGGTCACCACAGGAGGACGCGGCTTTAAGCTTTCCGGACTATCCACATCTTTAGAGACAAGATATTCGTCCTCGGAAAAGCCTGTCTTTTCCACTTCGTAGCCAAATTCTGAAGCGACCAGCGTTGCTGTATCAAAATCCAGGGTCTGGTTGATGGTGGCCATCACACCAAAGGAGGAAAAGAGCACTTTAATCAGCTCATTGGCTTTGAGCCCCATCTGCTTGGCCATTTCCGAGACCGTAATCACTTCCACAATACGGATCTTACGCTTGGCGGCCTTGATGGGTTGAGTGACGGGCTGCACGACACGCTGCTGACGGTTGCCTTTGCGCTTGCCGCGGCTGCGGTTCATGCGTGGCACATCTTCATCCTCATTCTGCCCAAAATCGCCCTGCTGGAAATCGACTGTGCGGCGACCCTTCATACGTTTTTTCTTGCTTTGGGTCTCCTGCACCTCTGGCATGGGAACAGGCTGCTGCTGTCTGAAGCCTGTTCCGGGACGAGCACTGCGATTCTGATCACGTCGTGCCTGGCCAGAACGCTGATTGCGCTCACGACCCTTATTCGCCCCTGAAGTTTCAGCGGGCTGGGGCTTTTGCGTTGGCCGGGAAATAATCCGAACTCTTGGCTGAGAAGCCGCTTCCGCCTGCCCTTCCTCTTCTTGGCTTTCTGTCTGTTCCACCGGCTGTTCCACAGGACGAGCTTTCTGTTCTGTCAGGGTCGGAGCCGAAGAACCTTCTGGCTCTGCCGAGGCATCAGCCGACGAACGACGCACGAGCTTCACGGTTTTTGCGTGGACCTCTTCTGCGTTTTCCTGCTCCTTAACGGCTTGGCGTGGCTCTTCAGCTTTGGGAGTTTGTTCTTCCTCACGCTGCTCAGCGCTTGCTGTTACCGTCTCGTCAGGCGCAGACTTCTGTACACTTGCCAAAGGCTCTTCGACCGGAGAAGCCGGAAGTGGGGGTAGGTTCTGTTCGGCAGTCTCCTGTTCCTTGGCGTCGGCTTTGTCCTGACCGGGCAGGCGAATCACCCGTGCCTTCTGCTCCGGGGCAGGCGGAGCAATAATTCTGGCTTTTTTGCTTTCTTCCTGTCCCTTACGCTCGGCCTGTACCTCACGGGAACGCCTGACTTCTTTAGGCTGAACTGGGGAAGATTCCGTCTGCTGAGGTGCTGAAGGCGTTTCAGCCACAGGCTCTTTTTCTGCCTGAGCTGTCGGCTGAGGACTGGCCTCACGGCGTCGTCGACGGACAATGACATCAGGCTTCTTTTTGTCATTATCCCGATTGTTCTTCTGATCCTGAAAGTACTGACGCAATTTGTCCGCATCCGCAGGCACGACGGTAGCCACCTTAGCACTATTCTTGAGACAATCCCGTACTGCAGCCTGCACCTCATCGATGGTCAGACCGAGTTCTGTGGCAAGATCTTTCAGCTTAATACGATCTGCTGCCATACACATTACCCCCTTCGCGCACGTGACACAGGACGAAACTTCGCAAATTTCCGTGCACACTGTGCATCTCGGCAAATATACCAGCCCCTGCCCGGGCTGTCTTTTTTCTCGTCTTCGCGTAAGACACCCTCAGGTGTCAGGCAATAGCGCGTCAGCTCCGCCTTGGGAAAACGGCCACGGCAGATGACACACATCCGTACGGGTCCATTGAAATGCCCGTTCCTAATCACTTGTATCTTCCTGCGCAGATCCAGAAGTCTCGGCTGGCTTTGAGGACTCTGCATTTTCGTCATCACTGTCTTCGGTTTTTCTCGCGACTTCCATCACTTCCTTGGAAACGGCTGAGGACTCCATCTGTTCTTCGACCACAGGCGCCAAAAAGTTGATGGCCTGGCGCAATTCAGAAATACGCATGGACGAGATCAACAAGTTTTCGGCAAGTTCCTGATCGCTGGCCGCACGCAGTTTGTCCAGTGATGTGTAACCAGCTTGCAAAAGTGTCTCAATGGACACCTCAGCCACACTGGCGACCTGTTCAAGCCCATGGCCAATGGCATTGGCCTCCTTGTAGCGGCTTTCCGTAAAAATATCGACTTTCCAGCCTAAAAGGCGAGCGGCAAGTTTAACATTCTGACCCTTACGGCCAATGGCATTGGTCAGCTGATCATCGGGCACAATGACTTCCAGAAGATTTTCCTCTTCATCGACCACGATACGCGTGACAAAGGCGGGTGCCAGAGCATTGCGGGCGTAGGTAGCAATGTCGGCGCTCCAGACCACAATATCGATGCGCTCGCCATGAAATTCCTGAACAATATTCTGAATGCGGGAACCGCGCACGCCAACACAGGCGCCCACAGGATCCACCTCGCGTTCTTTGGAATAAACGGCCACTTTGGCTCGAGAACCGGGGTCGCGGGCAACACCCATCACGCGAACCAAGCCTTCGTCCACCTCTGGCACTTCTCGACGGAACAGGGCGGCCATATAGTCACGATGCGAGCGTGAAATGACGACCTGCGGACCACGTCCCTCGCGGCGCACATCGATGATCAAGGCCTGCACACGATCCCCGCGCTTGTAATGCTCTCTGGGAATCTGCTCATCACGTGGCAAAATAGCTTCTGTACGGCCAAGATTGACGACCCAGCCGCCTTTATCACGGCGTTGGATAATACCACTGACAATCTCTCCGCGACGGTCTTTAAACTCATCGTAGATGATGCCTTGCTCCGCATCACGCATGCGCTGAATAATGACCTGTTTGGCAGACTGGGCAGCAATGCGGCCCAGATCCTGAATCTTGATTCTGAAGCCGACTTCATCGTCCAGCTGCACATTGGCATCGTGCTCGCGGGCATCGGCAAGGGCTATCTGGGTATTTTCATTGGCCACATCGCCGTCTTCAACAACTACCTTGAACTGATAGACCTCAATGTCGCCTGTCTCGTCGTTGTAGGTGACCTCAACATCCATATCGTCGCTGAAACGTTTCAGCACAGAGGTTCTCACCGCATCTTCGAGGGTATTGACAAGCATTGTACGATCAAGACCTTTATCTTTGCTGATCTGATCGATTGCTTTCTTAAGTTCAAAATTCATGAAACCCTCCATTGTCCCCGCTCAAGCGTAAAATCGGCAATAGTCGCCCGTATTCTCTGTCACTATCACGCCTTTTTGCGTGCAGCCTTCTTTCCCGGCTTCGGTGTTTTGGGAAAAAGCGCCACTCTGTTGACTTTACGCACACAAGTCCAAGGAATGCAGACAACGGGTTCTGCAAGCATCTGGACCTGATCGTCTTCAGTGATGGCACAAGGCTCGAGAAAAAAAGACGACTCAGTAACTTCTGTGAGTTTCCCGCGCCACATTCTGCGGCTTTGCGTACCAGAAGAAAGAGGAGAGAAAAGACGAGCCTCGACAACCTCTCCCAGATAATCCGCCATCTGTTCAAGAGTAAAAAAGATACGCGAAAGCCCGGGAGTAGAGACTTCAAGCTGCCAGGGACCGGAAAAGATATTTTCCACATCAAGCGCCAGGCCCAAATCCCGGGAAATTTCTTCGCACTGCTGAAGGTCGGCGACCGTCTTTGCTTCCTCATCCTCCTGTCCATGCTCTTCAGCCTGATTTTTTTGCGTATCGATATAAAGACGCAACAAAGGTCTTTGGCTCATCACAAGTTCCAGTCCCCAAAGCACAAGACCTCGGGCTGTAACCAGTGGCAGAGCCAATTGACGGATACGTTCTCTAAGATCATCGCTGGGCATGACAAATCCGCAGGAAAGCACGAGTTAGCTAAAAAAAAGGGGAGGCCTCAGAAAGGCCACCCCTTTGTGAACACAATGTTCGCAATCAGGATGAGCATCAGAGCGCAACCCTGATACTAAGTGCGATCTTTTGCAGAAAAAAAAGCAAAAAGTCAAGAAAAAAATAGGGCTTAGATACGTTTTCGTTTCCTGTTCACAACCGTTCATACTTGCGAACTCTCGCTATCTCTCTCCACTGGATAAAAAATCTGTCACGAAGACGGCTGTCAATAGGTTGTTTTTCCTACCTGACTTGTGAGAAAACGGTCCAGCACTGTACGGTGTGGCGAAGGTAAAGGAAGCTTGGCAAGGTCAGAGCGGGCAAACCAGACAAAGGGTTTGGACAGCACGCAAGACACGAGAAAGAAGGCTCTGACCTGCAAAACAATCTGCCATTTGGTGTAGCTGTGCTGTAATTGCGTCTGCCAGTCGAGAGCGTAAAGCTTCAAACCAGTCTGTCGGGCAAATAAAGAGCAAAAACACCGTGTCGGATCATCGCTTTTTGCCATCTCAAATTCAGGCAGAGTCCAAAGATTGGCCCAAATGCCCTGTTTAGGACGTTGGCAAAGCAAAAGACGTCTCTTGCCGTCAATAATCACGCCAGCGGTACTGTACCGTAGCTGTCTGAGCGAAGATGACATTTGGACGGGGCGTTGGCTTTCTGTTCCGTGGGCATGCGCTAAACAGAGATCCTGCAAAGGGCAGTCGGCGCAAAGAAGCTTTCGACCGCAGATTAAGGCCCCGAACTCCATCAGTGCCTGGTTGAAGTCTCGTGCCCGCTGTTCAGGAAGAAGGGCACGGGCATAACGCTCTATACAGATTTTCCCCGAAGACGAGCGCACATCTTCGCAACAGTCAAAGAGTCTGGCAAGCACACGTAGCCCATTGGCATCCACACCAACGGTCGGCTGCTCAAAAGCAATGGCCGCAATGGCTCCTGCCGTGTAATGGCCAATACCCGGAAGCTTTTCGAGTTTTTCCTGATCAGTGGGCAATTGCCCACCATATTCTGCCAGAAGCAGACGGGCTGTCTTATGCAGGTTCTTAGCCCGCTGATAATAGCCAAGACCTTCCCAGGCACACAAAACAGCCTCCAAATCAGCCTGTGCCAAAGACTGAAGCGTGGGAAAACGCGACATAAAGCGCTTAAAGTAGTCAACTACCCGTAACATTTGCGTTTGCTGAAGCATGATTTCTGAGACCCATACTTCATAAGGGGTATAGTGCAAACGCCAGGGAAGGTCTCGTGCGTTTGCGCCAAACCAAGCGAGAAGGCGTTTTGTCACTTCTGCAGACCATGATCTGGATAAGGGGGTTGCGCTTGGCATCATGCTCCTCAATTGTGCTGACAAACTGACCTTGAGACAGTCCCGATTTTTGCGTAAACTTATTCCATATGTCATTTGGCAAAAAAGCATTTGCCGACATAAACATCGACCAACCAAGGAGAAAATGATGAGTGAAAATCCCGTTGTCCTGCTTGAAACAAGCTCCGGCGACATTCTTGTCGAGCTTTTTCCCGACAAAGCCCCTAAAACGGTGGAAAATTTTTTACGCTATGTTGACTCGGGCTTTTACAGTAATACCATTTTTCACCGTGTGATTTCTGGCTTTATGATTCAGGGCGGCGGTCTCGACGCACGCATGAACGAAAAGCCCACCCAAGCTCCCATCACCAATGAAGCCGACAATGGACTGAAGAATGAACGCGGCACCATTGCCATGGCCAGGACCATGGATCCGCACAGTGCTTCTGCCCAGTTTTTCATCAATTTGGTGGATAATGATTTTCTCAACCATCGTGAACCCAGTCCCGAAGGCTGGGGCTACTGTGTTTTTGGTCGTGTGACTGAAGGCATGGATGTGGTGGATAAAATAGCCAAGGGAAAAACCAAAAGTGTCAACATGTATGACGATGTGCCTGTGGACATGGTCTTGATCACCGGTGCCAGCCGTTTTGCCTAAGATTTACCCCAGACAGCGAAAGGATTTTCAAAAACCTCAAGATCAACGCAACGATTCGTGCCAAGAAAATGGCGACAGCGTTTCTTTCCCCCTCATCAAGGGGAGGATACGCTAAAAATGGTTCCTGATAACAACAATGCCATTTTTGCCCAAAACGAAGGAGACTGCCATGAAAAAACTCGCTCTTTTCTTTTCACTCGCAGCGTTGTACCTGTTCCTCGGCGCTTGCGTCCATAATCATTATGATGACGGTTATTACGGTGACGATAGTTATTACTATAATAATAATCATCACCGTCACCACTATCACAGACCTCCCCCACCGCCGCCACATAGACACCACGTTCATGGGCAGCATCCAGGAAAACCACCGCATGCGCACCACAGAAAGCCGCCCAACCACTATGACGGGCACCACAATCAGCATCACAACCACAAGCCAAACAACAATCACAAGCGCCAACGCAGACACAATGACTGGTAAACCGAAGAGCCCCATCTCGCAACTTTGCTTGTGAAGATCAAAGCTCTTGCAGTAAGCAAAGCACAGCGGGGAGGGAGGCCCGTAAGGCCCCATCCCTTCAGATAAAATGCTCTTTTGTCATCCAGGTCTCTTTGGAGTGACACAAGCAAAAGCGGATCAACTGAGTGATCCGCTTTTGCTTTCCTTCAAGAAGATCCATAGATCGCACACATCAAAAAAACTATGACCCCATGCGTTGTGCACTTGCGGAGAGAAAGGCTTCCATTTCGCGTAATAAGCAGCATGGAGCCTTACTCTAAGCCAATGCCTCCCACAGATTGCAGACGCACATCAGAGGGGATTTCCGCCTGCGAAATCACGGGCACAGTGGGCAGGAAACGCGTCACAAGCTGGGCCAGATGGGGTCGAATCATGGGCGTGGTCAAAACAACAGGCTGACCATCAGTAGATACGGCTTTTTCCACAGCTGCGCTGATATTCTGCACCAGTCTCTGAGCCGTAACAGGATTGAGGGAAAGGAATGCTCCGCCGTTTTCTGTCTGACGAATGCCCTCCTGTACCTTTCGTTCAGCGTTGCCGTTTAAGGTCAGGACAGGCAAAGCGCCTGAGCTATCCAGATACGGCCGCACAATGGATCTGGCCAGCTTTTCACGCACATATTCCGTAAGCATTTCCGGTGATTTAACCATGGGCGCATAGTCCCCAAGCGTCTCGGTGATCGTCAGCATATCACGGATGCAGACATTCTCACGCACCAGCATCTGCAAAACTTTTTGGACTGCGCCCAGCGTAATCAGATTGGGCACAAGATCTTCAACAGCCTTGGGCGAACTCTGAGCCAGTGTGTCCAGAAGTCCCTGAACGGCCTGCCGATCCAGAAAGTCAGCTAAATGTCTACGAAAAACTTCCGTCAAATGCGTAGCAATCACTGTTGCCGGGTCAACTACGGTATAGCCCGCCATCATCGCCTCTTCACGCTGCGCTGCCGGAATCCAGATGGCTGGCAGATTAAAGGCAGGCTCTCGGGTTTCCACGCCATTGATTTTGGTCGTCACATTACCAGGATTCATGGCTAGAAAATGATCCACCAGAATCTCAGCTGAAGCCACCTGATTGCCTTTGATCAGCAGCGAGTATTGGCCGGGCTTAAGCTGCAGATTATCGCGCAAATGCAGAGAGGGAATAATCACTCCCATATCCAGCACAAATTGCCGCCTGATGGAACGGATACGAGCCAAGAGATTGCCGCTCTGCTCCTCGTCGACCAAGGGAATCAATCCATACCCCACTTCAAGCTCTAGGGTATCAAGAGGCAGAAGAGCCTGAACATCCTCTGGGGTATCCGGCGTACCTGAGGTCTTGGCTGCCCCCTTGCTCGACTTGCCACTCTTTCCGTCCTTGGCGTTTTCTTCCTCCTCTTCATCAGGTGAAAGGCGGCTGCCCACATAAATCATGGCAGCCAGGACGAGGAAGGGAATGGTCGGTAAGCCAGGAATCAGGGAAAACAGCACAAGAATACCAGACACAAGCTTTAGCGCTTTGCTGTTGAAGGTCAGCTGGGCCATGAATTCTTCGCCCATCTTGGCTTCCGAAGCCGCGCGAGAGACCAGAAGACCCGTGGCCGTTGAAATAATAATCGAAGGGATGGTCGAAACAAGACCATCACCGATGGTCAAAAGCGAATAGGTGGTCAGAGCGGTTTCCCACTCCATGCCCTTTTGCACAACGCCAATGATGATACCGCCGATAATATTGATCATAGTGATCATCATACCGGCTTTGACGTCACCTGAAACAAATTTACAAGCACCATCCATGGCACCGTAGAAATCGGCTTCTTTACGCAGGGCATGGCGGCGTGCCGTAGCCTCATCCTCGTCGATCAGGCCGGCATTGAGGTCGGCTTCAATGGCCATCTGTTTGCCTGGCATGGCATCAAGGGTAAAACGGGCTGCCACTTCGGCGATACGCGTGGTACCAGCGGTGATGACGACCTTGTTCAACGTGAACATGATCATGAAGATAACCGCACCAACCACATAACTGCCACCAACCACAAATTCGCCAAAGGAACGGATAATATTGCCCGCAGCGTCAATGCCCATATCACCGTTGAGCAGAATCAGACGCGTTGAAGCGACGTTCAATGCCAGACGCAGTAAGGTCGTGACCAAGAGCAAGGAGGGAAAAATCGTAAATTCAAGGGGGGAATTCATGAACATGGTCATGATCAGCACGAGCATAGAAATAGAAATGCTGACGCAGAGCATGATGTCCATAAAGAAGGTTGGGAGAGGCACCAGCATGACAAAAAGAATGGTCACCACACCGATGGCCAAAAAGACTTCCCCGTATTTGGAAAAGCGGGAATAATCAATATTAGGAAGAACCGATGCCATCCTCGTACCTCAAATCTTATTGTGCCGGCTTCTGGGCTCGGGGCTTGAGACGCCAGATGCTGGCCAGTATGGCTGCAACAGCCTTATAAAGCTCTTCTGGTATCATATCGCCTATCTCGCAAGCCTTAAAAAGAGCGCGCGCCAACGGAACATTTTCCCTAATCGGCACACGGTGCTCACGGGCAATTTCCTTGATTTTTTCCGCAATACGTCCCGCCCCTTTGGCAACAACAATGGGTGCTGGCGCTTCAGCGGTATTGTAGGAAAGGGCGACAGCTATGTGAGTAGGGTTGGTGACCACAACATCCGCCTTGGGAACCTGCTTCATCATCCGCTTCATGGCAATGGCCATCATTTTCTGGCGGATCTTGCTTTTCACCTTAGGATCGCCTTCAGCCTGCTTTCTTTCGTCCTTGACTTCATCCTTGGTCATTTTCATGCTTTCGTTGTAGGCAAAACGTGACTGCCAGACATCAAAAGCCGCAATCAGCAAAATTGGCACCAGAGCATATTTTACCAGGCGGAAAGCAACATCAAGCATATAAATGGCAATGGCTTCGGGGGTCTCATAGTAAAGATCCAAAAAATGATCTTTTTCGTCATACAGCACAATTGCCGGAACAATCGACAGAGCAAGGCAAAACAAAAGACTTTTGAGGATGCGCAGAACAGTCTGCGGGGAAATCAAAAGCCGCTTGAGCCCGCGCATCAGGTTGAATTTGTTCCATTGTGGCTTGAAGATCTTGGGTGACCAAAGCTTGCCCACCTGCAGGCGCTGCGCAATGATGGACAAAATGGCCAAAAAAACGACAATGGGCAAAATCATGTAGGCTATGCGCAAGCTGAGCTCTATGGACAGGGTATAGATGCTTTGCACCGAAACGTCAAAAACACGAGAACAGTCAAGAAATCGGCGAAAGAGTTCTTGCAAGGCCCCATAAACGGAATCCAGCCAAAGAGTCAGAATAATCAACCCGCCAGTCAAGCTGACTGCTTTGCCCAGTTCGGCACTCTTGGGCACATTCCCTTTTTCACGCTGCTTTCTGACACGCTTGGGAGTCGCTTTTTCCGTTCTACTGGGGTCTTGCTGTTCGCCGAACATTGCCTTACATCCTGCTTTCTTGGCACTTTTTTACTCTTTCAAGCAAAAACTATACCCATCTCTGCCAGCCAGCACAAGGGAGAAGACCCAAACAAAAAAGGACGGCTCGTTTGAACCGTCCTTTTTTGCCATGTTACGAAGAGCTATCGCTTCATGCCAATGACTGTTTCCAGCATGGTATCTGTGGTTGTGATACTCTTGGAATTGGCCTGGAATCCACGTTGCGTGGAAATCATGTGCACAAATTCGCGGCTCATATCCACATTGGAGTTTTCAATATAGTAGGAGTTGATCTCACCAAAGGTGCCTGTTCCAGCCACTCCTTCCACTGCCGTTCCGCTCTCATGCGTAGGACTGTAGAGATTGCCACCCTCACGATGCAGCCCCTGCAGATTGTGAAAATCATACATAGCGATCTGATACAGCGGAATATTTTCACCATTATTGTAATAGCCGTAAACCACACCACTCTTATCAACGGTGTAATTGCTAAGCACACCAGCAGGATAGCCATTATCCTGAATATCTGTCATAAAAGTTGCGCCATTACAGGCCGTAGCATTTGAGTCTCTGATAGCTCCATCAATCTTTGCAATATTTTCATAGTTGACAACACCACCATCTACTGCTAAATCTGCCAGTGTTGTTGTCGATGTATAAGAACTTGTTTCATCGTTCTTATTATCATTTGTCCAATGCACTGTCCCAGAACTTAAACCAAGATCTAATTCTACAATGGCATCCTTTGCTCCATATTCAGAGATACTATTTGCTAAAGGATTTCCAGTAAAATTTGCCACAAAAACTGGAAGTCCATTATTTGAAAATTTAGTTGGAACCCAAGAAGATGGTTCATCAGGATCAATATTAATCTTAGTTGAGTGTGATGCTTCATCATCTTCTGTATACAAAGGATTATTTTGTCCGTAAGTATAAGCACTTTGCGAAACCAGTTGACCAGAAGCGTCAAAAATCATTACACCATCCATTAATACGCCGCACTTCTTTGCGCTACTCTTTGGATCAGCTTCATTATAAAATGATGTGGCATCACTCACAACACCAGTTTCTGGATCATATGTTCCACCATAGGTCCTTTTATCTTCAGATGGATCGACTGTTACAAGATATTCATACATCGTATAGCCAGCTGGTAATCCTTCAACATTATATATTGCATTTCCATTACTATCAATTTTTGTACTCTTAACCTTATCCATATACACAGTTACATTATGAGACTTTCCACCTTCATCATAAACTGCAATAGTATTTTGAGTGGCATAAGCATCATCAGAGATAGGAGGGGTAGCAGAGCCATCCCATGTATCAAAAAGCGCTGTCAATGGAGAGGTATCACTCTGAGTAATATCATAGTGATCATCATTAATCAAGTTGTCAGCTACAGTAACGTTTGTTGTTCTTTCAGGTGGAATATTCCACTTATCAAGAACAATATCAGTGACGGAGCCAGTACGTCGAAACTCTGCAGCCTCATTGGAAAGCGTCACTGTCGAACTCGCCAGGGTTACCTTCTTCGTCTGCGTTGTCCGCCAGCCTTGCAAAATCATCCCATTGGGATTGATCAGCTGCCGATCTTCATCGAAATAAAAGTCTCCGGCACGTGTATAATAATCAGTATTATTGGCGTCGTTGTGAACCTTAAAGAAGCCATTGCCGTTGATAGCCAGGTCTGTGGCTGAATTGGTGTTTTCAAAACCACCCTGGGAGAAATCACCGATGAGAGCGCAGATACCAACGCCCTTACCAACCTGATCGGCACCGCTTGTTGTTCCGTAGTCAGTATAGATGAAGTCGGAAAAATCAGCGCGCTGAGCCTTAAAACCAATGGTACTGACATTGGCAAGGTTGTTGCCGATGACGTTCATCTTTTCACCATGGGTCATCAAACCGGAAACGCTGGTCCACATATTGGCTGAAAGACTCATATTTTCCTCCGACGTTCCAACTTCATTGTTTGGACTCACTCCTGCGGAAAAAGCTTCCCAGTGGAGTTTGGCCTGCACAGATACTTCAAACTTCGTACCAAATAGCTTGTCGGAGAGAAAAACCAATTATTTCAGGTGGTTAAGCTAACGTTCGAGGAGGCGAAAAGGAGGAAAAAAAGGCAGGATTTACAGGGAGGAGAAAAACTTTCCCTGATTTACGCGTTGACGGCAAAGCCGCAAAAAGGCGGGAAGGTCTACATACGGGCCGAGCTCTTTTTCAGAAAAAAGCACAAAACCGTGGGCCAAGAGGGCTTCAGCCCAAAGACCGTGACCAGGGATGAGGGTGCGTGTGAAATGGCCATCGTAAATCTGGCCAAAACCACAGGAGGGAGAATGGCTTTTGAGCAGCGCAAAGCCCGCGCCAAAGGCCAGGCTCTGCGCAAAAGCTTTTTGCGCGCCAAGGACAAAAGCTTGTGTCAGATCTTGCCCGTCCCGGGCAATAACGCGCTCTCCCAAGCGTTCACAGGGAAGCCTGGGAATAGGGAGTTCCCCAAGACCTTCAGGACAAAGAGGATGGGCCAATCCCGCTTGAACAAGTTTGGCAGCCAAAGGGAAATAATTGGAGCGTCCATCGTAGCGGCAGGGCAATCCAAGCAAACAGGCACTGACGACACAGGAAATCGCCGGTTCTGCCGTCATGGCTTGTGCAACTCTTCCCAAAGAGCATGGGCTTCAGAGAGCGAAGGATCCTTGTCCAGGGCCTCTTCCAGCATGCCTTTGGCTTCTTCAGGTTTTCCCATCAAAACGTAGAGATGCGCTCTGCGCAAAAGCGTCCTGGGATGCGCCCCAAAAACATGCAGAGCCTGTTTGATGGCCGCATCGGCTCTTTCATAGTCTTTCAGACGCATCCAAATATCGATGGCTCTACTTGAGGCCTCAGCGAGATCAGGGTGCCGTTCAAGAAGCGATGCATAAAAATTGCCAGCTTCTGCCAAACAACCCGATTCTTCCAAATGCCGTGCGCAAGCGAGCAGCTCTTCCTTCGCTTCGGGGAACTCGGCGAGCAGGCGCTGAAAAAACGCTTCAGCCAGCAGAATCTGGCCATCCTCAAGATGCTTAAGACCGCTCTGTATAAGAAAGTGCTGTCGTTGCCGCTGTTCGGCTAATTGAGTTATGGATGCGTGTAATTTGGTCTGCTCTTGGAGAATCTTGGCCATCCCCTCAAGAACAACGGCCAGTTTCGCCTCAATACCCAAACGATAGGTAATGGCGTCAAAAACATCCTCTTTGTGCTCAAACAGAATGCTCACGCGCGGATGCTTGGCAAAAGCGTGCAAAAAGCTCTGAATTGCCGGTCTCGCTTCTTTCAACACTGACAGAGGGTGCTTGCCGAGTTCTTTCAACGCGGCAATCATGCAGTCAAGGGCTTTATCCAGATGATCCGCCTGCAGATAGCCCGAAGCCTTATTCAGACCTTCACGAATTTCCCGGGGAAGAAAGGTTCGGCTCATAAAAATCGCCTTTTCGCTTATGGCCGTACTATTTCCGATTGAGAACGCTCTCTACCCCAGATTGTTCTCACCTGTTCTGCTTGCTCTTGCAAAATTTCAAGCACGGAATCCGGCACGAGATAATCAAGAGCTTTCTGCTCAAGAAAACGTCTGCGAATATCTGTAGCGCTCACCTCAAGCCAAGGAAGCGGTAAATAGGAAATCTTGCCGCCCTCCGGTAAAAGCCAGTGTGGAGCTCTCCCTGGCAAACTCTGAGCCTTGGGCCAAAAGGCAAAAATGGCCCGCAAGCAGTCTTCCTCGCTAAACGGACCTCTGGGTACTACGAGAAAATGGGCCAGCGTTGGCAATGCAAGGCCTTTAAACCATGTGGACAACGCCAGGAAGTCGTCGCTGCCAAGAAGGAAAAAAAGTTCAGCCTGGCTTTGCTGCTTGAGCGCTACGAGGGTGTCCCAGGTATAGGAAAGCGCAGTGCGTTCGCCTTCCAAACGACTCACGCTCAGGTCCGGCAAGTTTGCGGTGCAGGCTTCAAGCAGGCGACAGCGCAAGGCAAAAGGCAAAAAACTCTCACTGGCCTTATGCGGTGGTCTGGCACAAGGCACAAGCAAAACCTTGGCGGATTTTGGCGCAAAAGATTCCCTCGCTTCAATCGCCAAGCGCAAATGACCAATGTGCGGAGGATTGAATGAGCCGCCAAGTACGATCAAGACTTCAGGTCTTGCCGCCACTAGACTCTCACCTGTCCCTGGCCCATGACCACAAATTTTGTACTGGTCAGCTCTCTAACGCCCATAGGTCCAAAAGCATGCAGTTTTGAAGTGGAAATGCCAATCTCAGCACCAAGTCCCAATTGTCCGCCGTCATTGAATCGGCTCGAAGCATTGACCGCAACCATGGAGGCGTCCACTTCCCGCAAAAAACGTGAAGCGCGAGCGAGATCACGTGTACAGATGATTTCCGTATGTTGGGATCCATATTTGGCAATATGGGCAAGAGCCGCATCAAAATCATCAACGACACAGACCGCAAGAATCAGGTCGTGGAATTCAAAGCCAAGATCTTCCGGCTTCTGGGCCTTGGCACGTTCGCCAAGATACGGCAACGAACGCGGACAGGCCCGAAATTCTACCTTTGTGAGTTTATTGGCGAGCATCGGCAAAAACGCACTGGCGACCTTGGCATGCACAAGCAAACATTCCAGAGCATTACAGACTCCAGGTCGCTGCACTTTGCCATTATAGACGATCTCGAGAGCCTGGGTGAGATCGCAGTCAGCATCAATATAGGCGTGACAGACACCTTTGAAATGCTTGAGCACAGGCATGGTGGCAGCCTCAGTCACCGCACGGACAAGACCTTCTCCGCCTCTTGGGATCATAACATCTATATACTGATCAAGACGGCAAAGTTCAGTTACGGCGGCATGATCGGTGACGGTCACCAGCTGAACGGCATATTCAGGAAGTCCTGCCTGAAGGAGTGCTTCGCGCAAAAGAGAGGCCAAAACTTTATTGGATGCAAGGGCTTCACTGCCTCCCCGCAAAATCACGGCATTGCCAGCCTTCAGACAGAGAATAGCCGCATCCACGGTAACGTTAGGCCTGGACTCATAGACCATGGCCACCACTCCCAGGGGAATGCGCATGCGCCCGACGAGCAGCCCATTAGGTCTCTGCCATTGTTCGTCCATAGCTCCAATGGGATCAGAAAGACCGGCCACATGCTCACAGGCCTGGCTCATATCCTCCAAGATAGCCTCTGTCAGCCGCAGACGATCAAGACGCGGAGCATCAAGACCTTGTTTGACAGCCTTTTGAAGATCCTCTTGGTTGGCGGCAAATATTTCACTGGCACGCTTGCGCAAAAGATCCGCCAAGCCCATCAGCATGCTGCGTTTTGCTGCAGGTCCTGCCCTATTCATCAGAGCGGCCGCCTGCTTGGCCCGTATCCCCATTTCCTGCATAGCTACGGCAATACTCATTCCACGCCTCCAGTGGCGATTTTGACAACATTTATGAAAAAATCTATATTTATGTCTTACGCTTTTTTTAGGCAGAGTGATGCCCACACCAAGCAATTATCTTGTTTGTTGTGTTAACAAAAAAACAAGACACAAAGACAAAGAAGGAGGCAGCCTTTCTGCCCGCTCAGGAAAGAAATGCTGATGCACAGATGCAAAAACAGGAAAATATGAACGAGACAGGTGGACTTTTTCAGGAACTCGGTACAGAGGTCAGTCAGGAAAGTGCACCGCTGCTTGATTTTATTACCAAAAACGCTGGCAAAATTGCCACGTGCGTGCTGATTCTTGTGCTCATTACAGGAATAAGCGCCCTTTGGCAATGGCAGAAGCAAAAGGGACAAGAAGCCTTCATCGCCGAAATGGCCTCTCAGGATCTCAAGCTTTCTGGCAGTGAAAAGGTCACGGCTTTTGCTGAGCTAGTTGCACGCGCACCAAGCGACATGAAGGCCATAGCTCAGCTCAGGCTTGCGGATATCGCCTCCGAAAACAAGGATCTGACACGGGCCAAAGACGCCTATGCCCAGGCAGCTCAGGCCGACGCCGACGGAGTAACTGGCAGCATGGCTGCTCTCGCTCAGGCCTCTAGCCTCATGCGTCTTGAAAAGTATGACGAGGCCCTAACCCTTCTCCAGTCTCTCGAACAGCGTTTTTCCGGGGACACACCTTTTATCCTGCGTCAGCTCACAGCCGCTGCTGCGGAATTAAGCGGCAAGAAAGAACTGGCCGCGCAATTGCTCAAGGAAATGGCGAGTTCTTTGCCCGAAGAAGAGGCCGCCTTTCTCACGAAACGCGCAGAAGAACTTTCTCTGTCAACGGCAAACGATACATCAAAGGCACAATAATCGCGCACCCTCTCAAACACGGAGGTCAGCATGGGCAAACATCCTTTGCTCAGTGAAAAACGAGGAGAAAAGCAACTTCTGCTTGGCAATGAAGCCATAGTACGAGGCGCGCTTGAAGCCGGGGTGAACATGATCACCTGTTATCCGGGCACTCCCAGTTCCGAAGTCGTGGACACCTTTCGACGCATTGGTGGCGACGGCCGATATAAAATGGAATATTCAGTCAACGAAAAAGTGGCCATGGAAGTCGCCTGCGGTGCCGCTTTGGCCGGGGCCATGAGTCTTGTGACGATGAAGCATGTTGGACTCAATGTGGCCGCAGATCCTCTCTTCACAACGGCCTATACAGGTCTTCCCGGCGGTCTTGTGATCCTCTCGGCCGATGATCCTGGCTGTCACTCCAGTCAGAACGAGCAGGATAACCGTGGCTATGCACGCATGGCTCATCTTCCCTGTTTTGAACCGGCTTCAGCCGAAGAAGCCAGGGCCATGACCCGTGCAGCTTTTGCCCTTGCCAGAGATTTGCAACAGCCAGTTCTTTTGCGCACAACAACCCGTGTCAGCCATATGCGTGGAGCAGTGACCTTTCATACCCTCCCTCAGGCTGCACAGACCGTACCGTTCCAGCGTGAACCCATGCGCTATGTGCCTCTGCCGGCTGTAGCCCGCAAACGTCATGCCGCTCTAAATAATGCCATGCAGAGGGCTCAAGAGATCGCCGATCAGAGCCCCTTCAATATTGAAACAAGCCACGCTGAGACAAAACTCGGTATCATCGCCAGTGGTGTCGCCCGTGACTATCTGGCTGACGCTCTGATCAGCGGTGGCTGGACCGATAAAGTTGATCTGCTGGAACTTGGCATGACTTGGCCGCTGCCGGAGAAAAAACTCAGTGCCTTTCTCAAAAACCACAGCCATGTGCTTGTGCTCGAAGAAGGGGCAGATTTTCTGGAACGCGATGTGCGTGCGCTCTGTCAACGCATTGGCGCCGATGTCAGCATTGAAGGCAAGGACGAAATTCTCACGGATATGGGTGAATACTCGCGTAGCCTTGTCATGCAGCGCCTAGCCAAATGGTTTTCCTGTCCCTGTCCGCTGAATCCAGCTCCGACCCCCAGAACGGATCTGCCAGGCCGTCCGCCGAACCTCTGCCCTGGCTGCTCCCACAGATCTGTCTACTATGCCGCACGCCAGGTCTTCGGCGACGAGGCTATCTATTCAAGTGATATTGGCTGTTATACTCTGGGCGTTGTGCCCCCCATGCGTATGGCCGACTTTCTCTTCTGCATGGGTTCCTCTATTTCCGGCGGTAGCGGCTTTTCCGAAGTTTCCGAAAAAACCGTTGTCAGCTTCATCGGTGACTCAACCTTCTTCCATTCCGGCATGACAGGCCTAGCCAATGCCGTGTTTAATCAGCACAAACTGCTCCTCGTAATCCTCGACAATGGCACAACAGCCATGACCGGACATCAACCCAATCCTGGCATGCTTCAGGAAGCTCTGGGTGAAGGCTGTAGCCATCTGGATATTGAACAGATTGTGCGCGCCTTTGGTGTAAGCCAATGTAAGAAGGTTTCCTCCTATAATCTCCGTGGCCTGATCAAAGCCATGACTGAATTCAAGGATCTTCCTGGCATCCGTGTACTTATTGCTCAGGAACCTTGTGTGCTCTATGCGCGTAGGACCCTTGGCAAAAGGCAACCCAACGTAGCGCAAGTCGTTGAGCAAAATGATGACACCAGACGTTGTCTCAAGGAACTTGCCTGCCCAGCCTTCTATATGAAGGGTGAAGACGTGGCCGTGGATCAGAATCTCTGCTCTGGCTGCATGGTCTGCCTACAGGTCGCACCCAAGAGCTTCAAAGCTGTCAAACGCGAAGGGGGTCGTCCATGAGCCAGGACAAACGACTGCGCATCTTTTTCACCGGTGTGGGAGGACAGGGTACTCTCACAGCAACCAATCTGCTCGCGCGCACTGCTCTGATGAATAATCTGGAAGTAGTGGCCGGCGAGGTTCATGGCATGGCCCAACGCGGCGGCGTCGTCGAAAGCGTTCTTTTGCTCGGCGGCTGGCGTTCTCCCAAACTGGATCACGGCGAAGCCGATCTGATTTTGGGCTTTGAGCCGTTGGAAACGCTGCGTGCTCTGCCCTATCTGCGTCATGGCGGAAGCGTTTTTTCAAGTTCGGATCCTCTGCCGCCGCTTAGTGTCTCGCTAGGTGTCTCAAGCTATCCTGACCTTGAGACGATCCAAAGCGATATACAGAAAGTGGCAAGTCAATGTACCTTTCTGCCCTGCCGTGAGCTAGGCACCAAGGCCGGTTCCGTTCAAAGCGGCAATACCGTTTTGTTGGCGGCAGCCTGCGCCAGCGGTGTTTTGCCGATCACTCTGGAAATGCTCAGCCAGGGTATCAAGACCTTCCTGCCGGAAAAGCATCAAGCCAGTAATCTTGAAGCGCTCAAACTCGCAGAAGCCTATCTCAAATCAGCGGCACAATAGCCACTACACAATAGAGGAAAGGCCCGCACTTGCAAAAACAAGTGCGGGCCTTCCCTCTTCTTGGACGTGCAAACGCCAATGCCCGATTTCTCGTATGCCCAGGCAAGGGCAACGAGTTCCAGAAAAAGCGTTACAGCACAAGAATTTGTTTTTCTAACTCACGTCTAGCGCAATGTACACAAAAAATTTCTGCTGAAAAAACGCAAAATCAAAATGGCAGGCCGACCAGTCGCAGCGTATCGGGCTGAACGTACAAAAGAATATTTTGCGAAATCTGCTCTTTGTCGGTAACAATGTGATTTTTTGCAAGATGCTGTATGGAATCGGCCTCATGACTGGAATCATAGAGATCGAGGCTATTGCTATCAATCCTGGCGATAGTTGTCCAATGACGGACACTAGGTTGCGCCGAGGGGTTCAAATAGCGTTTGAAGCGAAAAATAGCCGTCCGATTGGCCTGTCCATTCACCCAATGCTCACAGCAATCCCAGAAACGCTCACGGGAAACCGTCTCCTCGGGCTGAAAAGGTCGCTGAATACGCAAGGGCATTCTGCTGGCCGCATACTGGAGCATCTCGTCTACAAGATCAATATAATCGGTCGTCTGCTCCAGCACAGCACGAAAACGCTCTGGCTGCCCCACCAAGACCATGAGCATATCGTTAAATAACTCGCGTGCTTTTAGTGTTCTGATGCTGTGCGTGAGTCGTAAGGCATTGAGGACAGCATAGAGCGCACAAAATGTATCAATTTTACCCTGATAAAACGGTTTCATAATCTTTTTAATAATAAGGGGAAAGCCGAAGAGGCGCTTTCTCAAACGCGCTGAAATCTCTGTCACGATACTCTTCGACCAAAAAGCTTCACGATACTCAGACCACACAGACAGCCGTTTTTTTCAACTCTACATCATGAGCGCACAAGTACAAAAGCTGACTATTTGATGCGGGCTGCGATTTCTTCTTCCTGCTCAACCTGGTAGCAATATTCACTACTGGGAAATTCGCCGCTTTTTACAGCAGCATCGAAGTTCCTCAGGGCCTCCTGGAAGGTTGGAGCAAGTTCGGCAAAACAACGAGCAAATTTCGGTTTGCGGGCACTGATGCCCATCATGTCGTGCCAAACCAGAACCTGCCCATCACAGCCGGCACCAGCTCCAATGCCTATAGTCGGCACAGCCAGTTCACTGCTTATACGACGAGCCAGAGCTTGCGGAATGCCTTCAAGAACAATGGAAAAAACGCCGGCATCCTGAATAGCTCTGGCGTCATCCAAAAGCTTTTGAGCCGCAGCGATACTTTTGCCCTGAACCTTGAAGCCTCCAAAAGCGTGTATGGATTGTGGCGTCAAGCCAAGATGCCCCATCACAGGAATGGAAGCTCGGGTCAAACTTCGGATTTCTTGGCAGAATTCCACTCCGCCTTCTAGTTTGACGGCCTCACAACCGCCTTCGGCCAGAAGACGACCTGCATTTCGCACACTATCCTCAACACTAATATGGTATGACAAAAACGGCAGATCACAGACCAGTAAGGGATCTCGGCAGGCTCTGGCCACGGCTTTGCAGTGATGCAGCATATCTTCGAGAGTCACAGCCAAGGTATTTTCATAGCCGAGCATAACCATGCCCAGTGAATCCCCAACAAGAATGGCATTAACAGGACTTTCCTGAACCATTCTGGCCGTACTGTAGTCATAGGCCGTGACCATGGACAGTTTTTCTTTTCCCTTGGCCGCCATAAAGCTTGTTACGGTATTTTTCATGTTTATTGGGCAGCAATCTGTTGCGCTCAGATCATGCCCCCTCCTGGGTTCGTATTTTTCTCTTGGCAATTGTCAGAGGCAAGAGCCATAAGCAGATGTGCCAGTTTCGCTGCAGTAAAATCAGCACTGCGTAGACCTGCCTGAGGAGCCAGTTCCACCACATCACACCCAACAAGGTGTCGCTCATGAGCAAGACGCGTCAGTAAACGGCGAGCATCATGCCAGAAAAGACCGCCGGGTGAAGGCGTGCCCGTTGCAGGCATCAAGGAAGCATCAAGACCGTCAACATCGAATGATACATAGATATTTTGGGGAAAGTCAGAAGGAACAATGGGATCAGGCAGACCATGATCGGCAAGTTCATCAGCGTCGTAGGCACAGACATGAAAAATTCTGCGCGTCTCAGCTTCTTCAGGACTAAATTCTCGAACACCGAACTGTACAAGCCGATAATGCAAATCAGCCACAGCACGATACATCACACTAGCATGAGAATAGGGATTATCCTCATAGCTTTCCCGTAAATCGGCGTGCGCATCAATCTGAACAATACCGGGTAGTTCGCCACGCCCAAAGGCCGAAAACGCGCGCAGGGCTCCAAGACTTACGGTATGCTCTCCTCCCAACAAAAGAGGAAAGGCTCGATTCTTCAAGGCCCAAGCAACCTTGGCCTCGATTTCTTCAAGAATCGTCTCAATGTCACGAGAACAGTCTATGGGCAAATCTGTGTAAAATCCCTTTTTGCCGGCATACCGGCCAGCCTCCCAGGCCTCCAGCTGTTGAGAGGCCTTAAGAATAGCACTGGGGCCGTGTGCTGTACCCGAACCATAGGAAACGCTTTTTTCAAGAGGCACTGGCAAAATATAAAAAAAGGCCTCCTGCAAGGACTGAGGTGAATATTCTGAGCCCAAAAAAGAGGGATAATCATGCTCTTGCATATTTGAAGCACCGACAGATCTTCGCAACCAGCACTCTTTAAGCCTGGCCGGCAGGTTGCTTCTGCAACGACAATAGAATTTTTTCCTGAAGCTCTTTTCCGGGTTGGGAATCTTTCCATTGGGCAAAAAGCGAGCGCCATGTGGCAAAATCCACAAAACCCTTTTCCAACTGATCTCCGTGCAATTGAATCCAAGTGTTAAAAAGTTGCAGCTGCGCCTGAAACGCCATGCTGTCCATCACTGAACCCGCTGTATCTCGGGGAATAATTGTTCCATCAATATTTTCTACGACATATGTGCAAATTACTTTCTGTGACAATTCAAAAGTAATTTCTTTATTATTCATAAGTTGCGCCATTGGCCAAAGATCTTTATAATCTTTTTCAATATTTTTCATTGCTTTTTCAGGAATTAATACAAATAAATGTTCTTCGTTATCTTGATTTTCGTTTTTTTCTTCCTGCATTGGCGTAATAAAATAAAATCTCAACCAATTCTCAAACATTACAGCTTCAATAATACGGTCTACTGAATATATAAATTTTTCCTGTTCTGTAGCCATTTTAAGCTCCAAAAAATAAGAATAAGTGTTTTTAATTTTAACAAATAATGTATAATAAATTAAAACAATTGAGAAAGTATAAAACAAAGAATTTTTGTCAACAGGCAGTATTTTTGGGCATTAGCAAACAAGCCAAAGGCTCTGAAAAGGTCAAGTTTGTCTACACAGTATGAAATAATTTTGAGTTAAAGGCAAGTTATCTTGATCAAAGAAAAGGCAATTGCTCGACTAGCACATTTTCAATTCCTGTGTTAAAAGATTCACCATGATTGACTATCAAAAAGCTCTAAATGCAGCCCAGTACGACGCTGTTACTAGCAACGATGGGGCTGTCCTCGTGGTAGCTGGTGCTGGCAGCGGTAAAACTCGCACGATCGTCTATCGTCTCGCTTGGCTAGCCGAACACGGTGTTGATCCTTCCTCTATTTTGCTCCTAACCTTTACGCGCAAGGCCGCCAAAGAAATGCTCTCTCGAGCCAATCTGCTCCTGGGACAGAATCTTTGCGGCATACAGGGAGGAACATTTCACTCCTTTGCCTTCCAGACGCTCAAAATCTGGCACCCCAAGTGGTTGAAAGAACGCTCGTTTTCTCTCATGGATAATTCTGATGCCCTAGATGCCATCAAACACTGCAAGACGAAACTCAATATAGGACAAAACGACCGGTCCTTTCCAAAGTCGCAGACAATTCTAGGTCTCCTCAGCAAATCGCGCAACAAAGAACTGCCTCTTTCTGAAATTCTCAGCCACGACGCCTATCAGCTTATCCCTTATACCAGAGATCTCGAAAAACTGGGCCATATGTATGGCCAGTATCGCCGCGAGCAGGGATTAATGGACTATGACGATTTGCTGTTTGAACTGGAAGAATTGCTGCTCAAAGACCCAAGAGCCAGCGAATCCATCCACAGGCGTTTTCAATACCTTTTGGTTGATGAATATCAAGACACAAACCTCGTACAGGCGCGTTTGGTGAGTTTGCTCGCCGATGTCGAAGCCAATCCAGGCAAATGCCAGGTTATGGCCGTAGGCGATGAAGCACAGGCCATCTACGCCTTTCGCGGAGCCAATGTCCGTAACATTCTCGATTTTCCAAAAATTTTTCCCGGTACACGCATTATCCGGCTTGAAGAAAATTATCGTTCAACCCAGCCGGTATTAAACGTCGCCAATACCATTCTGAAGAATGCCGAAGAATCCTTTAAAAAAGTCTTATTTACTAGCAAGGAAAAGGGCTTACCGGTTTTTCTCCACAAACCCCTTGACGAAAATTTTCAAGCAGATCTTGTGGTCAAAGAAATTGCGAAACTCCTTAACAAATATCCTCCTGAAGAAATCGCCGTACTCTTTCGCTCCAGCTTTCATTCCTATTTTGTCGAAGCCAACCTCAACCGCCTAGGAATTCCCTTTCGCAAATACGGAGGCATAAAATATACTGAGGCAGCTCATATCAAGGACTGCCTGGCTTTTGCCCGTCTCCTGCTCAATCCTCTTGACCTTCCGGCATTCACTCGACTTGCCTCCATGCATACCGGCATCGGCCCAAAAACCGTGGAGAAACTCTTCACGCAACTCAAAGAGAACAATCAGGAAGCCTTCGCAAAATCTCTCAAAAAATATCCTGAATTAGCCCAAGACCTTACTTTCATTGACCGCAAACGTGAAGACAATCTTCAATGCCAGGCGCTTCTCAATGATATTGTTGAGTATTTTGAGCCGCGTCTCAAAATCCGCTATATGGACGACTGGCCAAGCCGTCATCAAGGCCTGGAAGAAATCGTGCATATGGCCAGCAACAACACCAGCATAGAAGATTTTCTCGCGGATATGGTCCTTGAAAATCAGGACAATAAAGACGATAATGTTGGTAAACTCGTGCTCTCGACTATCCATTCGGCCAAGGGTCTCGAATGGGATGCCGTTTTGCTCATCGGCCTTGTAGAAGACCGTTTTCCCTCGCACCATGCTCGCGCCCATGCTGAAGATTTCGAAGAAGAACGCCGTTTAATGTACGTTGCCTGTACCAGAGCTCGCCAAGAACTGCATCTCTATGTTCCACAACGTATCTATAATCGTGCGGCCAATACGAATCTTCCTGCAGAACCCAGTCCCTTTGTCTGTGAAATCGAAGATGAATCTTGTGAAAACATTTATTCCTGTGGTAATAGTATATCCAAAAAGACGAATGAGATCTCCGTCAGAGCCCAAAACGCTAAAAAGAGCTCTACAAAACAGAATTTCAGCCTCAAAAATGGTATGAGATGCCATCACCCCATTTTTGGAGAAGGTAAAGTCCTAAGTCAATTTGATTCAAAATCGGTAAAAGTCAAATTTACGCGTTATGGAGAGAAAATTATTCGCATTGAATATCTGAATTTTGGGAATTAAACATGGAGATTTTTCATAAAAACAGCCAATTGCCTGGTTCAGAAGAGGAAATTCTCTCCTGCATTACCAGATACTTTCCCAATAAACATTCAGCAGTTACCCTCGGACGCGGAGATGACTGCGCATTGTTTCACGTGGAACATTCCACGGCTGTAAGCAGTGATCTCTTTTTGGAAAACATTCATTTCAGAAGATCATATTTTACTCCTTGCGAAATCGGCTATAAGGCTCTGGCAGTCAATCTCAGTGATCTCGCTGCCTGTGGGGCACGTCCCATAGGTTTCTCTCTTTGTCTTGGCCTGCCTGATGATATTGATATGCCCTGGCTCAATCAGTTTTTTTTGGGCATGTCCCAGCTTGCAGACAAGTACGCCATCAGCCTTATCGGAGGAGATCTCTCAAGATCTGATTCCATCCATATTTCAATTACTGTCTTTGGCGAAATTTCTGGCGTTTCCTGTTTTCTACCTCGTGGCGGCAGTATGCCAGGAGATATCCTTTTTGTCATAGGACAGCTTGGGCTAGCACACGTAGGCCTTGAACTGCTCGAGCGCTATGGTCGCTCAGCTATGGAAAAATGGCCACACGCCTGTCACGCCCATCTACAGCCTGAACCGCAATGTGCGGCAGGTCTTGTGCTTTCTCGTGCCGCTTTTAATGCAAGACCCCCCGCACTCATGGATGTTTCAGATGGTCTGATACGAGATCTGCCAAGGCTGCTCGGAAAAAGCGGAGAACTCATCACCTCTCTCAACAGCGGTAATTTGTTAGGGGCTGAACTTCATCTCACTGAAAGCCAGCTTCATCCGGAAGTCTTAGCCTGGTCGCATGAACAGCATCAAAATGCTGTTTACACGGCTCTTTTGGGCGGTGAAGACTATGCCCTTTTGGGAACTTGTGCCCCTGATCTTCTCCCTACTTTGGAAGCCGCAATACCGGAATTTCAGAGTATTGGCATAATCACAAAAAATGATAAAATCTCTTGTAATGGTCTTGAATTACAAGAATGCGAGGGTTTTGATCATTTTTCCACGCCTCTTTTTCCCTAAAGGGCATGATTAAATGTCTATTCCTGAAGATCTCAGAAAAAACGCCTGCGCAAGGATGATGTATCTGGCCCACGAAGCTTGGCTTTGGGGCCTGTTCTCTGCTCAAAACGGCAATATCAGTCAAAAGCTCTCAAAACCTTACGAAGCCTATCTTGTCATTACAGCTCAAGGCAGCTGTAAAGGCCATCTTGAACAAAAGGATTTCTGCATCCTCAATTGGAAAAATGGAAAACTTCTCGAAGGAACTCGCCTTTCCTCTGAGACCAAAGTTCATCTAGGCATTTATGACGCTTGCGAGTGCCAGGCCGTTGTACATTGCCACCCACCAAAACTTTTGGCTTGGGAAATCGTCTCCCAGGGTCGTTCTTTCATGGACCTTCCAATCTTCGAAACAAAGATGTGGAAGGACAGTATAGGCTACGTTGGTGTCTACCAACCAGGCTCGCAGGAACTCGCTGATGCTGTGGAACAATGCGCTGCAAAGTTAGTCAACAAAAATCCTCGATATGCCTTTAACGGTGCCATCTGGATGGCGGAACACGGTTTATGCACTTGGGGAAAAAGCCTCAAGGAAGCTTTCGCCATTGCCGAGGAAATGGAACACCTTGCCGACATTGCCTTGCTCACGACACATGGGGATTTCCACACGAATCAACTAGTACCACATATCTTTTGATTCTTTACAAAAATAGATAATCTGATCTTAACCAAGCTACCGTACTGGATCTGCAAGATTTGTAAATATTCTAGAATTACAAGGTACTAGGCTGATTGCCGAGCAAGAGTCAATAATTTTCGTAAAAGAGCGCTCCCTGCACCTATCTTGACTCTAACAAAGCACAAGCCAAAGCGCACTGTGGCAGTAACGACTACCGCCTTCTACATTTCTCATTTGCCTGCCTTGAAGCACTCAAGCGTTAGCTACAACACACCTCTCCATTCCTATTTCTCTGTCACCAAACGCGGGCTTGCCCCTGACCAAAACTCCTCAAGAAAAAAAGGATCTCTCATTGCTTACGGTAACCAGCAGACACAAGATTTCGGCAGCGCATCGCCTTTATGACTACAATGGCAAATGTGAACACCTGCACGGACACAATTATTTGATAGAAATCACACTCGCCGCTGATCACACGGACTCGTTAGGCATGATCATGGATTTCTCCAAAATTAAATCGTGTCTTTTGGCAGAACTTGACAAGTTATGGGATCACCGCACCTTGCTCTTTGATCAAGATCCCCTTTGTCTATCTCTACAAAAAGTGCTTGCTGATGCGTCTGTCTGTGCCGTACCCTTTAATCCCACTGCGGAAAATATGGCAGCTTATCTTGGTCTAGAGTTTTTTCCCAAGTTGTTGCAGGCCAATGGCTACGCAGACAAGCTGACAGTAAACAAGATTACGGTTTTTGAAACAGAAAACAATTCCGCAACCTGGCACAATGATGAGCAAACTTCTCGTTAATGAGGTTTTTTGGTCACTCCAGGGGGAAGGTTTTTTCAGTGGCCGTCCTGCGGTTTTTATTCGTTTGCAGGGCTGTAGTGTGGGCTGCCACTATTGTGACACCAAATACGCTCAAAAATGTTCCCCACAGGAAAAATACACACAAAGCCAGGCACTTTTTCACAAAAAACCAGGCACTTCCAGCTATTTTGAAGTTGAAAGCACCTGGTTGGCTGAAGAAGTGTATAAACGCACAAAGCCGAATATTCTTGCCGTTATTACAGGCGGAGAACCCTGTAGCCAGAATATCGCCACTCTGATCAAAAGGCTGGAGCATTTTGGCTTTCAGGTACAAATCGAAACAAGTGGCACAGAAATCATCTGCTGCTCCAAAAAAACATGGATTACCCTGTCACCAAAAGCAAAGCCTGTCCTTGCGGAAAACTGGCAGAAAGCAAGTGAAATCAAACTTCCCGTCCTCAGTGAGGAAGACCTCTCTCGTTACGAATCTTCTCTCAGCCAGATTCCCCAGGAAAAAATTTGTCTACAGCCAGTAAGTTGTGATCCAAAAGCTACGGCGCTCTGCGTCAAGGTCTGTCAGCAAAAAAACTGGCGACTCTCTGTACAAATTCACAAATATATCGGTATTTTATAGAAAATAAAGCTGAAAGGGGTAAAAGCCATGAGCTCAATCAGAACAGTCCTTTTCCTGTTTGGCCTTGCGCTTTTGCTCGCCATTCAGCCCGGTATAAGCTTAGGCAAAGAGCATAAAGGGCAAAAAAGAAGCGCAACCCACAAAGAGATTGCGCAAAACGTGATCTATGGCAAATGCGTCTGGTTTTCAGGTCGTAAAGATTCAAAAACTCGCTATACAGCGGCGCACAGAACTCTGCCTTTTGGTACCTGGGTGCTCGTCACAAACATCAAAAATCACCGTAGTGTGCTTGTACTGATCAATGACCGCGGACCAGTTTCCAAAAAATACGCCATCGACATTTCACGAGCGGCCGCGGCAAAAATCGGCATGATCAACGACGGCATTGCTGATGTGACATTGCAGATTCAACACCCTAACAAGCATCACTAAACTTCTTTTGTTCAGTCAGGTACAGAAATGCTGTCTTCGATCTTGTAGAGCAGAGCCTTAATTTCTTCATAGAGCGCTCGGACCTGAGGCCGAATCTGCTTCAGCTCCTGTCTGCTAAAGGTATTCTGTAAGCTCTTGATTTCTTTCGTAATCTTCTGAACACGGCTTTTTTTAACCTGTGCATCAAAGCTCACCGGCGAATTTTCTAAGGCTTTCTCCTGCTCGGTGTTTTCAATCTTTGCTCGCAGCTTGGCAAACTTACTTCTCTGCTCCTCTGGATTGCGAATACGCGCAATAATCCGCATATTGTGCAATGAGTAGCGTTTATCAGCAATAATGATGTCCTGAATTTCTTGCGGTAAACGATTCAGTGACAGAATTTCTGAAATGCTGTTGCGGGCAATACCAAGAATAGCAGAAAGTTTCTTGCGCGTCAGACGATGCTGTTGAAGATATTTCTGCATGGCAAGAGCCCGTTCCATGGGATTGAGATCTTCGCGAATCATATTTTCCATGATGGCCAGATCATCAATATTTCCTTGAACGATACGTGCCGGTATAGTCTTCCAGCCCAATTCCTGCACAGCCCTGAAGCGACGTTCACCGGCCGCAATGAGGAATAGTCCGTCACTGTCACAAAGCACAGCAATGGGTTGCAAAAGTCCCTCGCGTGCAATGGAAAGTTTAAGCGCCTCAAGAGGTATCTTTTCAAAGTTGCGCCTAGGCTGATTGGGATTAACCTTGACTTTTTCCAATGGAATCTCACAGACCATGCCCGGATCAAAGGTCTGCGTATTTTCTTGGGACATAGACTTCCTCTCTCACTAACGGCGCAGCAATGCCGTCTTCTCATCCGAAAAAGAGCTCTTTGACCGCGCCAACGGCATTTTTCTATCCGCAACAAACGCTTGGTTCTCAAGCAATCCCGTTGACAAGGCTCTGCTTACCTCTATTTAAATGGGATTTTCAGCCGAAAAGCTGAGTTGAAAACTTACGTTGCGCTTCAAGGGGTTAGCAGAGTCAACTTCGCAATACAGCAATATTCTGGTTATTCAGAAAAGCCCAAAAAACCCAATTCTCTTCCATCACAAATCCCAAAAATATTTCTTTTTCAGCTTTTCAATTTGAAATAGCTAGAAAAAAAAGTCAAGGTCAGCAGGAAAAAGGAGCCTCTCTGCCCCCTGATCTAACGGCATTGCAGCTAACGACTGTTGAAATCGCCATTTTTTTGAGCCAAAAAGCGAAATGTCGCCACGGCGAACACGTTAGGTAAGCTCATATTTGCGGATATACCGCTCAAAGAGAAACCCCAATGTCAGCAGCGGGAGTAAAATCATCATCAGATAATCGGGATCGTAGTACACGGGATAACTCTGAGAGGCAGCGGTTCTAGCCATTTCGATAAACTGCATCACAGGATTATACAAAAGCCATTGACCGAATCTGTGACTGAAAGTTGAAACAGAAAAAAACACGCCAGAGGCAAAAAACAGAATACGCAAAACAATGGGAACTATGCGGATAATGGCGGGAAAATATCTTCCCAGAACCAGACAGATACAGCCACAGCTTATCCCAAAACAGGCAGATCCAAAGATACTCGCCAGCATTAAAAGAATATTAGGAATCTGAAGCTCAGAAAGCACACCACACAGAGAAAAAGAAAACAGCAGAATGAGAGCGCAGACAACTTCAGTTGCTACGATAACCAGAGCTCTCGCGATAATAATATCCAGGGGAGTGATTTGAGGAAAAGTGAGAAAATTTTTGTTATTGCGAATAACCGTCATCGTTTTGTTCAGGGTCTGGCTGAAAATTTGCCAAATCATAAATCCCATAACCAAAAAGGTGATGGCGGAAATGCCATGAGGAGCACGGGCGTGTGCAAAGATACGCAAAAGCAGCAAGGCCAGTACTCCGAAGGCCGTCTTGACCAGTGCCCAGATATAACCAAGCCGAGCGTCTCCGTAGAGCGTATGGATCTCAAAGAGCATGAGCGCCGCTATGGCTCGGCATTGTATGGTAAAAGAAGAAATTTGCGCTCCCATGAAACGTCCTCAACAAAAATGATATGCTTTGCATAGTACGGCAAAAAAGTCAGTGCTGGCAACATAGAAATCTCGTCCAACACGCCTATGTCACCGGAGAATCGGCAAAACTTTCCTGAGGCATTGACTTTACAATAGAAACTGTTATTTTTCTAAAGCTTATATACTCTTTATTAAAAGACTTTATTTGTGCTTGGGGGTAAAATGCAAAAAGCCTTGGTTCTGGGCGGAGCAAGCGGCTTATTGGGTCAGGCTCTCGTTTCCGTTTTGACCAAAACCGAGAACTGGCAGGTGAAAAGTCTAGGGCGTTCGGATATTAATGTCTTTGATGAAAAAGCACTGGCTGCCTTTCTCAAAGAGTTTCAGCCCGATGTGGTCTTCAATACCATCGCCTGGACGCAAGTTGACGATGCCGAGGATCATCCTGATCAAGCACTTGAAGTGAATGCCACTTTTGCCGGTATGCTCGCGCGTCTGCTAGCGCAAACTTCATGCTTTCTTCTGCACTTCAGTACAGACTTTGTTTTTGGTTCGCACAGTCAGAGATTACCTCTCACAGAAACGGATACTCCTGCTCCAGAGAGTGTCTACGGAAGAACAAAACTGGCAGGTGAACAAGAGATTTTTTCATTTCTGCCCAAACAGGCTGCGGTTCTCAGAACTGCATGGCTTTTTGGTCCGTGGAAGAAAAACTTTATCACCACAATCTTACAGTTGGCACAAAAAAAGAAGCAATTGACTGTGGTTGCGGATCAATGTGGTTCACCGACCTATACCCTGGATCTCGCCCGATGGAGTGCTGTAGTCGCCGAAAAACGTGCTTACGGTCTTTTTCATGCTGTTAACGCTGGTCAGGCCTCATGGTTTGAATTTGCCTCCAAAGCCATTCAACTCGCCCACATTGACGGCACTGTTCTTCCAATTACTAGTTCCCAATGGCCTCAAAAAGCGAAACGTCCTCCATATTCAGTACTCTCAACGACAAAGCTTGCGAACATTCTTGATACATCGGCTTTTCTCATACGTCCTTGGGAGGAAGCGTTGGCTGAGTACATCGAGCAGTTCATGAGCTGATTTCGCAGTAGGTTCTCATAGGTAGAGATACAAAAAGACTTTCGCACAAAAATGCGAAGTTCACGAAGTCCCTGGGTTTTAACAAGCTCTTTATTGTTGACAGCAGGAAGGTACTGGTTTGAAAACTCTGTTTATTACTGGTGGAGCAGGTTTTATCGGTTCTGAGGCCGTTCATCAGGCTCTTGAAAATGGCTGGCGAGTTGTCAATATTGATAAATTGACCTATTCGGGGAATCTGGCATCTCTCGAAGATATTGCCAGTCATCCTCAGTACAGCATGATTCAGGCGGATATTGCCGATGCCTCAGCCATGCGCGCAGCGTTTGAAAAGCACAAACCAGATGCAGTCCTGCATTTGGCTGCGGAGACTCACGTAGACCGATCCATAGACAGCCCTGCACCATTCATTGAAAGTAATATTGTTGGAACCTTTGTCCTTCTTGAAACCTGTCGAAACTATCTGAAAAGTCTTTCGCCAAATGCAGAAAAAGCACGAAACTTTCGTTTTGTGCACATTTCTACCGATGAAGTCTTTGGGGATCTGGCCACAAGTGATGGACGTTTTTCTGAAAAAACGCCCTATGCTCCCAGTTCACCGTATTCTGCAAGCAAAGCCTCTTCAGATCATCTTGTAAGGGCTTGGCACAGGACCTACGGTTTGCCAACCATGATTACCAATTGCTCCAATAATTACGGTCCTAGACAATTTCCTGAAAAACTGATTCCTTTGACACTCTTGCATGCACAAGCAGGAGAAACGCTTCCAGTCTATGGACAGGGTCAACAAATTCGTGACTGGCTCTATGTCGGTGATCATGTACGAGCGCTCTTTCTCGTTCTGGAAAATGGCCGCATAGGAGAAACATACGCCATTGGTGGCTACGGAGAAAAACGCAATATTGATGTTGTTACGACATTGTGCGATCTGCTCAACGAATTGCGACCGCAAAAGCCTGGGGGGATCAGTGATTACAAGGAGCTGATTCGTTTTGTTACGGACAGGCCTGGCCACGATTTGCGCTACGCCATTGATCCAACTAAAATCAGCACAGAGCTTGGTTGGAAACCGCAAGAAAACTTCACGAGCGGTCTGCGAAAAACGGTAGAATGGTATCTGAGTCATGAGCAATGGTGGCGCTCAATCCTTGATGGAAGCTATCACGGCGAACGTCTAGGTGTATCAACCTAGGAGCATGTTGTGGAATACAAAGGTATCATTCTGGCTGGAGGCTCCGGAACAAGACTGCACCCCATCACTTTGGGAGTCTCGAAGCAGCTCTTGCCCATCTACGATAAACCTATGATCTATTATCCTATGTCCGTGCTGATGCTGGCCGGCATTCGGAATATTTTGATCATTTCCACTCCAGACGACCTTCCACAGTATCAACGTCTTTTGCGTTCTGGCTCGCAATTTGGAGTTCATCTCAGCTACGCAGTTCAGCCAAGTCCCGATGGTTTGGCTCAGGCTTTTCTTATAGGACAAGATTTTATAGGAGATTCTCCGGTCTGCTTGATTTTGGGAGACAATATTTTTCATGGCCAGCATTTTTCTGAAAAACTGACACGTGCTGTTCAGCAAGATCGCGGAGCCACCATCTTCGGTTACCTCGTCAAAGATCCCGAACGCTTCGGTGTGGTTTCTTTCGATAACGTAGGCAATGCCATTGACATAGAGGAAAAACCCAAAAAGCCCAAATCGCCTTATGCCGTAACTGGTCTCTATTTTTACGACAATAGCGTAGTTGACATTGCCAAAACCATCACGCCTTCAGCCCGTGGCGAACTTGAAATCACTAGTGTCAACCAGGTTTATCTACAAAAAAACGAGCTGCGCGTGGAACGCCTAGGCCGGGGTTTTGCCTGGCTTGATACAGGCACACATGCAAGCCTTCTGGAAGCCTCAGCGTACGTACAAACCATAGAATCTCGACAAGGTCTGAAAGTAGCCTGCCTCGAAGAAATTGCCTGGCGAAAAAAATGGATCACTGACGACGAACTGGCCAAGGCCGGAAATTTTTTTGCCAAGACTGACTATGGACTCTATCTCCTTCAGCTTTTAAAGGACAAATAGCCTCTTTTCTTTCACTTTTGCACAAGGCTCAGTAAGATTATGGATTTTTCAATCCTCGCCCCCAATGGCCCAGTATTGCTCACCCCTGTTGTGCATGCCGATAAACGTGGGTTTTTCATGGAAACCTTCCGTCAACAAGAATTTGAAGAGCATTGCGGTCACTATACCTTTGTCCAGGATAATCA
The DNA here is from genome assembly GCA_024699605.1 of Desulfovibrio sp. Classification (GTDB taxonomy): domain Bacteria; phylum Desulfobacterota; class Desulfovibrionia; order Desulfovibrionales; family Desulfovibrionaceae; genus Desulfovibrio. Next base: position 62,436 of record JAILPJ010000087.1, read on the forward strand.
CAGCCGTAGTGGTGCCAACGTACTCAGAGGTTTGCACTATCAGCTTAACCACCCTCAGGGCAAACTTATCCGTGTCATTATCGGAGAAGTCTTTGATGTGGCTGTCGATCTGCGACGCTCTTCTCCGACCTTTGGGCAGTTTTTTTCTGCAACACTCAGCGCCGAAAACAAACAGATGTTCTGGGTTCCACCGGGCTTTGCCCATGGTTTTTGTGTCTTGAGTGAAACAGCAGAATTTCTTTATAAATGTACTGCCTATTATGATCCAGATGATGAACACTGCCTCTGCTATGATGATAGCAGCTTGCACATTCCATGGCCCATACAAGTCAAAAACTGTGTAACATCACCAAAGGATCAACAGGGTAAAAGCTTTGCAGACTGTGCGAAATTTGAGTAAATGAGCAGCAGACTTGTAAACGCATAAGGATAAAAAATATGTCTGAAGAACAGGTGACTCAGTGGACTGATGAAACAGTTCAGCGCGGAAGTCTGCGTGGCCGCATGAATGGCTTTGAATTAGGGTTTTTAGAAGGATTTCAAGAGGGGTTTGAGCAGGCTCGTAAAGAGATAGCAAGAAATATGTTGCGCTATACCTCCATAAAAAATTCTGACACAGACAAGGAAAAGGAATAAACAATGTCAGACAATCCTGTTTCCAACTGGTCTGATGAACTTCTGCAGCGTGGTGGTATGCGCGGCAGACTTGAAGGCTTTAAAAGTGGTTATCTCAAAGGCTTCAAATCGGGATTTTTTCAGGGGAGGCGAGAAGTTGCCAGAAATATGCTGCAAGAAGGAAAATCTCTTGATGAAATTAGTGATGTCACTGGCTTAGGTGCTGTAGAAATCAAAAAAATTCCACAGGAAGAAGCTTAAGTAATTCTTTTATATCAAGAAAAGTTCCTTATTTCACCGAGGTGAGGTAAGGAACTTTTTCTTTATTTATAAATCACTAAGATATTATTTTACTGCTTTTGATTTATTCAAAGCTAAAATAAGTACAGAAATAAGAATAAGTAAACTACCTATCCATCCAATTGGAGAAAAATATTCATCAAACAATAAACATACCAAAAACATAGAAAGAACTGGTTCAATTTCTGAAGTAATAGCCGCCTGCACTAGACTTATTCGTTTGAGAGCCACGCCAAAAAAAATAAAGGCAAGATAAGTACAAACTAAACCCATAGTTAAAAGCGCCAACCAGACCGAAAATGCTGGTTTACAAGACAAAAGCGATCCGTGGCCTAAATTCACAAAGAGCAGGGCAAGCGATCCGCCAGCTAGCATATAACAAAAAATTGTCGATGAAGAATAGTTTTTCTGCCAAATCCGTGTAAAGGGATAATGACTGGCATAGCACAGTCCGGTTAGCAGACCAGTGATAATCCCAAGAAAATTTGTTGTTTCAGGGAGACTTCCACCTGAAAGACAGACAAAAAGAGTACCTAAAGCCGCAATGAAAAGTGCCACAAGTTGCTTACGGCAAAGACCCTCTTTGAAAAAACACCAGGCAAACAGAGCGACCCAAAAGGGGGCTGTATACTGCAAGATAATATCCATGCAGGCACCTGCTAACAGAATGGTGTATTGAGCCAGAGAGTAATAGGCACCCACTCCCCAGGCTCCAAAAAGAAGCAAAATAATAGCGTGCTTGCAAGGTATTTTTACAGATTTCGATAAAATACAATGAAATAAAAAAGCAATAAACCCAAAAAAACATCTAAAAAATGAAATTTCAAAAGGATTTAACCCAGACAACAGACAAAATTTACTAAGCAAACCTAAAAAAGACCAAGAGACAGCGGTTAAAACAATAGCTATTAAACCCAACCATTGAGACTGCCACAAAATCAGCATAGAAACACCATATATTATAAACTAATTTTTAGGTAATATTATATCTACACTATTTTTATTAGGAATTGATTGATTAAATTTATTTTGATAATTATTATTAAGAATAGAAAATTTATTAACTTCAGAAGAAAAACTTTGTCCACACTTGGAAATTTTATCTTCAAAACATTTTACAGCAAAATTATATAACTCACAATCAGCTCTATTTAATTCCAAGGCAATTTCTTTATCTTTATCTGTTATATAAGATTTAAGATTAATAGATAATTTATTATGAACTTGAAAAAATATATCAGTAAAATTTAATATTTTAGATAAAAGAATAACACTTTCAGTAAATTTCTCTTGTATTCCAAAAAAGAAAAATTTTTTTTCTAAGTTTTTTTTAGCCACAGCTAATGCTGAATAAGGATGTTTTGTAGCAATAAAGCCTTTTCCAGAGATACAACGTGTCATAAAATTTTTTCCACGATAAATTAACAAGCGATCCTTACTAAGTAAATATTCAGAAAAACTTATTTGATTTTCATTAATTATTTTATAAAGATGGTTATTTTTCCATGTTTTATAAAAAATATATTCTGATATAAGCCGAGAAACAGGATGTCTTAAAAATGTAAAAACATTAACTTTTTGATTATAAATA
>JAILPJ010000044.1 GCA_024699605.1 Desulfovibrio sp.
TCTACCTGTGGCTGATCATGCCACGATTCTTCAAGCTTCTAGGACTTTTTTCTCCTTGTCGTTCCTGTTCAAGGCAGGCGTCTCAACGGCTTGTCTAGGTCTATTGCTGCATCCTGTGCTCAGCTGGCTGTGAACAGTAACAAAAAAAATCCATTGAACAAAAAAAACGCTTGCCAAAGCCAGGAAAAGAGTCTAAGTATTCTCCTCGTGCCGAGATAGCTCAGTTGGTAGAGCGGGGGCCTGAAAAGCCCTGTGTCAGCAGTTCAATTCTGTTTCTCGGCACCACAAACGCAAAAAATGGCCTCTTCGGAGGCCTTTTTTGTGCCCGACCCTCCCCGTTAAAAACCCGCTAATCGGCATAGTTAGCGGGTTTTCTTATTATCCCTAATCCCTAATTCCCGGGTATGTTTATAACTTTTTTTCCGAAAAGCCAGGTGTGGTGCGGATAAAAAAATGCGAAATTTATTTGTTAAAAAAAGCTATAAGCAACTACACCACATAGAGGCTACTTTGCCTCATCTCGGCTGACGATAGCAGCTGGCTTTGATTCGTCTGTGAGAGTTTTTTTATTTCGTGAGCCTTTTGGACGTCCCCTTCCTCTCTTAGGCCTGACAATTCCTGCTGCGGCTTCGGCCGCCTCTCGCGCAAGGGTTGTTTTGTTCTTCGATCCTTTTGGGCGGCCTCGACCTCTTTTGATTATTTGTTCAGCCGAAGCAGCCTCTAAAGCTTCACGTTCTAACGTTTTTTTGTTTTTTGAGCCTTTTGGTCTGCCGATTTTCTTTGTTTTAGGTACGCAATCTTCTATGTTAAGTCCAAACTCAGCTGCAGTCTTTCGAATATTTCTCATTGATTTATTATTTTTTTTTATTTTCTATTTCTATATCAGATATAGTTGATCTATGCGAAAAGGCAAGGCTTTTTGATAATTTATTTTCTTCAGAATCTTTATATTCATAATCGATTTCGTTAGACTTTCTTAAAACTGCGACGGGACTGCACAATTTAAAAGATCTATAAAAATCATTAGCTTGCTTTACTGGTATAGATTGTATTATTTCATCGTCGAACACTTCGGCTTTTTGTCCCTTTAATTCATAAAACAAAGAAATTGTTGATTCATTAAGTATATTTGAAATTATTTCTTGTCCTATAAAGTGTTTTTGTTATTTTTATTATATACTACTTCTACATCATAGCAATCATTGTAGCTGTTAAGACTAGCAGGCATTTCAACATATCGAGTATATAATATATTGAGCCTATTCTTTAAAAGTACTGCAATAAAAGTAGCGATAAAAGCTAGTAGCATGTGTTCAGATAATGTTTGCGTATTATGTTCTCTGATAGGCAAAAACTTATTATAGTTTTTTCCGTAATCAAAATATTGCTCTATTTATTGCCTAATATAATATTCAGAAAGGACCTCATCACTATGTAAATCTATTGATGTTACTATTGCAAACACACCAAATATTTCGCATTGCTTAAGGTCTTCTCCTGTTGTTAATGTATTGATTTTTTTTCGATGAGATAAGATAGTTGTTCTTACTTGCTACGCTTTGAATATCTTTACATAAATATATAAATTCATCTATACCTTTATTTTCTATAGTATCAAAAGCTATTTTTATTTTAATTATATTAATAAATCTATTTTTATATCTGACAACATACTTTTTATCAGTCTTTGCTCACATCCGCTCTATGCCAGGAGATAAGAAGGCAAACCTACTGCCCTGGAACTGCGATTTGGGATAATTCTTGATCAGTTGCCCTTATCCTAAGGAGCCTTGGTCCATGCCAAGGATCCTTTAGTTTTGGACTAAGGCACATTGGCAAGATCAAGACACAGACAAAAACACCGGCTTCCCTGGCAACTACCCACAATCCATGATGCATGACTTGTGGCTTGTTCTTGAGAGCATTCAGCAAAAGAAATGCCTGTACAAGCAGGCAATGGTGAGGAAAGCCTCTTGACCATTCTTTATCTCACGAACATGGGCTGACTATGCCCCCTATGTAATGCTTGGTCTCATGCGGAATATGAGTGCCCAACGTGCAGGTCTTGTGGCTTATCCTCGGTCTTCTCCACCACAGGAGAATTTTATGTCAGAGAAACAAAGAGAGAGCCGCAGCGCCGTTCACACTGCCGCTCTCAAAGTAGTCAAGCACCCACCTGGAAAGCTTCTGTCTGTTGGTATTTTCCTCCTCATGCCGAAATCAGGGGGGGGATTTTGCGCACATGCCGCTCAACTGCTTCAGAGAGACTGCATAACCGCAGCGATGCGAGCCTTGCGGTTTCGCAGATATTCGCCACAATCCTCTGTATTGAGCGGCTTCGAAAACAAATATCCCTGTATGACATGAGCGCCATTGCCAACCAGAAAGGCTAATTGCTCCTTGTCCTCCACACCCTCAGAGATAGTGTGCATCCCCAGGCTATTAGCAAGTGAGATAATACTTTTCACTAATGGTTGTGCCGCTTCCTTGCCTGAAAAGATGTCATCCACAAATTTTTTGTCAATCTTCAAAAATGAAATGGGCATAGCACTCAAGTACTGCAAAGAAGAATATCCTGTCCCGAAGTCATCCAACGCGATACGAAGGCCGGCTTCATGGAGTCGTGAAATGGCCTCTAAGGCTCTATTCATGTCAGACATGAAGCTGCTTTCGGTAATTTCAATATCAATCAGAGACGGGGGTGTTCCCTCTTCTTCAAGGGTTTGGATAACTTTGTTAGCAAAACCGGCAGATAGGATACTGCGAACGGACATATTGACAGCAATGGGGACAGCTCCGTAACCGTCCTTTTCCCAAGCAAGAACCTGTCGGCAGGCACTCCTCAACACGAACATATCGATATTCGTGATAAGGCCATTTTCTTCCGCTATGGGGATAAAGGCCATTGGAGACACCCAGTTGCCGTTGCTCGCTTGCCAGCGAGCCAGAGCTTCGCAGCCGGCAACATCCTGTTTTTCTATATCCACTTTCGGCTGATAGTATACGGAAAAGGCATTGTTTTCAACGGCCAAATGCAGGGCGATTTCCAGTTGCTTTTTATCAAAGGCTGAGGTTCTCATCTTTTGATTGAAAAAAGCTATCGTATTACCGCCCTTGTTCTTGGCGGTAAACATCGCCAATTCAGCCTGATGCGTGAGTGTTTTGGCGTCTATATGATTATTCTTAACGTCAGTGATCCCAATACTCGTATTGATACGTACAAGATTACCATGAACCTCGAATGGCTTCTGTAAAGCAGACTGGATAGATTGCGCCTGCACCATAACTATGTCTGGATTTTTTTCAGCGATAGCTATCTGAAAATTATCAGCTCCAGATCTTGCAACAAGACCTTTGAGAACCAATCCTTGCAAACGGCTGGCCATTTCACACAGTACGAGATCGCCTTGCCGATAGCCGTAGCAGTCATTTATACTTTTAAAATTGTCAATATTAATATGAAGTATATTCAGGCCACCTTGACCATTCTTAATATTTCGCAGATTTTTAGTAATATATTCTAAGAATAAAATATTATTAGCCAAGCCAGTCAAACTATCGTGCTTGCTCCGATATTCCATTTCATCACGCGTAAAGCGCCGTTGGGCAAAATGCAACATCAAAAGACCTGCGCCTAGTACCAAAACACATAAAACAAGCATCAATAAAAAATTTTTATAGGATATTTCTCTACCAAAGGCAGCAATGTCTCTCGGTTTTTGTAATTCAAGACAAAATGATGGCTTACCAAAAAGATCTAAAACAGAAGAGTATACACGTATTTCATTTTTCGTCTGTAAAAACTTGATATTATCATCAATATTTATACCATTTATAAGATTAAAAATATTTAATGGTAACAAAGAAAAACGTAAACCAGAAATATTTTCAGCCTCTTTTATAAAATAACTGTCAAGTGTTCTCCCTATAATTAGACAGCCATTAGTAGGGTGTTCTTTATATGAATCGAAAATTTTATGAGCAGCGACAATCATCGGAATATTTTTTACAGTGATAAATCCTTCTAAATTTTCAAGATTATTATCTCGCATCAGTTTTTCGACACTGTTAAAAATCTGTTTTTCTTCTTCAATCCACGCATTACTCGTTTCAGCATCAACACCATCTATAAATGCTAGGCGCTCACCTTTAATATTATAGAGTGCCGAAGCCGTAAAATGCATCTCTTCTATTTTTATCGAGCTAAAATTTCTCGTAAAAAATTTGTCATTTTTACCTTCTAAAAATTCATAAGCGTCATCAAATACCGCCCAATCATAAACATGAAATTTAAATCGAATTTTTAATTCACTCAATAAACTATACAGACTTTTCATATCAGCATGTGCATCACGCAATTCGATTTCGTTGACACCATGCGAAACAACAGATTTACTGATCGTATTTATAAAAAAGGCGATAACAGCTATAATACTTGAAAAAATCAACACTAAATATATTTTACTGCGCATGTTATTAAACCATGAGGTATAATTTTTCTCTTCTTGTCAAAGAAAATTTAAGAGTAGCGACTGAAGAATGGCAATGTAAGGCTAATTCATTTTTTCTCAAATATATTATGAATTTATCTAGACATTTTTAAAATTTAAAAAGTGCCTTTCTCTTCGCAGCGCCTCGAAGACCTTGATCTCAAGAGACTGTAGCGTCTGTGCGCCACTCAAGCTTCTCTGAAACTCGAGCTGTAAAGAATGATCAAAACGGGGTCCTACGAATAGAAAGGCAGTAGCAAACTTTCAGCTTCTGATGCTGATTTTTAAGCTTTTCATGTTATTAAAGGTCTTGGCCCAAATCCTGTAGAAAAGCAAGTGATTTAATCATAATCCTCTCATTTGGCTAAAACAGCTGCGCTTTTCGCACACACTGGCCTTCTTACGACTGTCTTTCCGACAAGTGAACACAGATTCCTTGTTCTGTGTTTTCTGCCAACAGGATCTTCAGAAACTGTTATTCTGCACAAAACGGAGTGTTTGAGCCACTGCTTCAGCGATGGCTTTTTGAAAGCCTGGATGTTGTGCTAAGCGTTCGTCATCCGGATGCACAATCACAGCTGCTTCCAGCAATACGGCCGGGGCCTCAGACGTTTTTAAAACAACGAGATCATCGTATTGATAAATGCCAAGACGTGGATCCAAAAGTTTCCGGTTTTCACCTTGGATAGGTTCGCCATGATGGGTGCTGGGCTGAAAGCCCATGGTCACGAGTAACTCTCCGAACACCCGCGCATAGAGCAGCGACGTTTCATAATAACGGTTTTTTTGCGAGACAAAAAGGGCATAGCCACGTGCCTTACGAGAACAAAGCCGTCCGTTCTGACGTTCAAGGTAAACTGGCTGCACTGAATCGTGATGCACTGAAAGAAAGAAACGATGCCCACGTGCCTTGGCTCCTCGCTCTTTCAGGGAAAGCTCTTCACGACTTCTGCGTGTGACATCACAGGCAAGTCCACGCTGCGCCAGAAAATGGACAATGGTCGCAACCAGCTGATCGTTAAATTGATACTCCGGCAATCCAGAACAACTTGTGGCCCCAGGCTTCTGCGGCGAATGACCGGGATCAAGGATAAGATCCGCAGACCATCCTTGTCCGCACAATACGGTGCCAAACAGACAAAAAATGAAAAGAGAGATGGCAATAGCTCGCTTATAGCCAGTTGAAGCCATAAAAAACTCCTGCGCAAGAGTCCTTGCTTAAAGACAAGATCTTAAGGATGAAACTCTGGTTTCCTCATGACGCCAGGTTTTCGTCACAGCTGATGCCATGCGTCCAATTTTTGTCAAGATAGCTCAGAAAAAAATATCCCCGAAGGGATATACCCTCCGGGGATACTAAGCTTGCGGTCACATCGCTAAAAGCTAGCCGATCAGCCTCATGGCCATCTGCGGCATGGAGTTTGCCTGAGAGAGCATAGCCACTGCGGATTGCGTCAGGATCTGGTTGCGCACGAAATTCGTCATTTCTGAGGCGACGTCCACATCCGAAATACGGGATTCTGCAGCCTGCAGGTTCTCAGACTGGGTTGTCAGGTTGGTAATGGTATTTTCCAAACGGTTCTGCATGGCACCGAGATGAGCGCGGATCTTATCCTTGGAAACAATAGCTTGTGTAAGACCCACCAAAGCCCTCTGAGCAGCTTCCTGAGTGGAAACTGTATAGGCATTACTCTTAACATCAGCCTCATTACCAACACCCAACGCTGACGCTGTGCTGGTACCAATCTGAATGTAGTAATAGTCTTCGGCACTATCGTTCGCTGACCCAAAGTGGATCTTCATCTTTCCTGTCGGAGTCAAATCACTACCAAGATGGGTCGCGCCCGAAAGATTGCCATTCAGAAGATGGATGCCGTTAAAGTCAGTTGCATTGGCGATTCGGGTAATTTCCGAAGCCATCTGCTGGTACTCGGACTCAATCATCAAACGCTGAGTGGAGTCATAAGTACCCGTCGCTGCCTGTTCGGCCAATTCCTTCATACGGATCAGCTTTTCATCGATGACGCCCAAAGCGCCGTCAGCAGTCTGAATGAGGGAAATAGCGTCATTGGCGTTACGAATACCTTGCTGTAAAGCCGTCACATCACTGCGCATCAATTCACGAATGGCAAGACCTGCAGCGTCATCTGCTGCGGAGTTGACACGTAAGCCTGTGGACAAACGCTGGGTTGATTGCGCCAGATTGCCGTAATGACTCGTCAAAGTATTGGCAACATTGCTCGACATTGAATTGTTATTAATATACATGACATTCCTCCATGAATGTACTTTTGCCCGATGGCGCACTACGCACGCCCGCTTCCATGCGGACAACCACCGTTTTCTGTATGATAATACAGGATAACCGAATTCTGTACTCCGTTTTGCTCATCTCCTGCATGCTTTAAACGGAGTGCTCCCCAAATACTGCCAGGCATGTGACGCCCTTGGCAGTTTTTTCCCATTACACCTGACACCTAACTGTAAGCAATTTTAGTGCCAAAAATGCAGAGTGCTCACGACAGCAAAGCCAGGACTGAAGCAGCTTTTCTAAACATTGCGTCAGCTTTTTTTACACAATTTGTCTATAAGACAAAGTATCTGCGCAGGAGCGGAAAACACTCTGTGCAGCAGAAGTCTTGTGAGCAAGGGAAAAAATGGGGATAAAGCGCATGCATTCTGCAAAGCGGCCTGGTCAGGCATAACCTGACCAGGCCAAATTAGGCTGCGGGCCTAATGGTTGCGTGAGGTCTCCCTCCACCACGAAACCATTATCTATCTGATCAGCGAAAGTGCCAGCTGTGGCATACTATTCGCCTGAGAAAGCATGGCTACCGCAGACTGCGTGAGAATCTGATTCCGTACGAAGTTGGTCATTTCGTTGGCCACATCGACGTCAGAAATCCGTGATTCCGCAGACTGCAGATTTTCAGACTGGATTGTGAGGTTGGAAATGGTGTTTTCAAGCCGGTTTTGGATGGCACCAAGATTGGCGCGGATCTTATCCTTGGAAACAATGGCATTGGTTAGGCCCACAAGCGCTCGTTGTGCTTCCGCCTGTGTGGATATGGTATAGCCAGCTGAGCCGACTGCTGCCTGATTGCCCACACCCAGAGACGATGCCGTACTGTTGCCGATCTGGATGTAGTAATAGTCTTCAGCTGAGTCATTGGCTGGACCAAAATGGATCTTCATCTTGCCTGTAGCAGAAAGACCTGATCCATCATGGGTGGCAGCAGAAAGATTGCCGTTTAAAAGATGTACGCCATTGAATTCCGTTGCGTTGGCGATTCGGGTAATTTCCGAAGCCATCTGCTGGTATTCTGATTCGATCATCAGGCGTTGAGTGGAATCATAAGTACCCGTCGCTGCCTGTTCGGCCAATTCCTTCATACGGATCAGCTTTTCATCGATAACGCCTAAGGCGCCATCAGCTGTCTGGATCAGGGAAATGGCATCATTGGCGTTACGCACGCCCTGTTGCAAAGCCGAAATGTCTGAACGCATCAGTTCTCTGATGGCTAGACCAGCTGCATCATCAGCTGCTGAATTAACACGCAGACCCGTAGACAAACGCTGGGTCGACGTTGACAAGTTATTGTAATGACTTGCCAACGTATTGGCGACATTGGTCGCCATTCCGTCGTTGATGATATACATGACATTCCTCCATGAATGTACCTCTGCCCAGCGGTGCACTGTGCACGTCCGCAATCCCTGCGAACTACCGCTGTCATTCGTCTTATCGGACAAGTTCAGCAGGACCTTAGGCTTGAGAGGAAATTTTTTCCTAGTGATAACCTATTGAAATTACACACTTTCTTCTCTTTTTGAAAAAAAATTTTTCAACGTTCAGAAACTTTATGGGGAAAATTTTTCCGCATCCTGCCGATAGCTATGCCATGCAGTTTCGCCAAAAGCCTGCATCCAGGCGTCTTCAGCGGCTCTGGTACTTGTGACTTCTTGGCCTGCATGCTATATAAACAATATTCGATTTCTCCTTGTTCCGGCTCTGATCAGACCGGGCTGGGCGCGAGACGCTTTTGTTTATTCCCCATAACGCATACAGGAGTTGTGTCATGCCTCTCGTAGGACCTAAAGAAATGTTTGCCAAAGCATACGCAGGTCATTATGCCATTGGTGCGTTCAATGTGAACAACATGGAGATCATTCAAGGTATTATGCAGGCGGCCTCGGAAGAGAAATCCCCCGTCATTCTGCAGGTCTCGGCCGGTGCGAGAAAATATGCCGGACAGCGCTATATCATGAAACTGGTCGAAGCCGCTCTGGCCGATGACGATCAGGTTCCTGTCTGCGTACATCTGGATCATGGACCAAGCTTTGAAATGTGCCGTGATTGCATCGATGGTGGCTTCACCTCTGTTATGATCGACGGCAGCCATTTGCCCTATGAAGAAAATATTGCCATCACCCGTAAGGTGGTGGAATATGCTCATCCCCGCAATGTCTGGGTGGAAGCCGAACTCGGCAAATTGGCCGGTATTGAAGAGCATGTCTCTTCCAATGAACATGTCTATACTGATCCTGATCAGGCAGTAGACTTTGTGCAACGCACCGGTTGTGACTCCCTGGCCATTGCCATAGGTACAAGCCATGGCGCCTATAAATTCAAAGGTGACGCCAAGCTCGATTTTCCCAGACTGGAAACAATTACCAATAAACTCCCCAATTATCCCCTAGTTCTCCACGGAGCGAGCAGTGTTCCGCAGGAATTTGTCGAGCTCTGCAACAAATATGGAGGAGCTGTCGGTGGAGCCAAGGGTGTTCCCGAAGACATGCTGCGCAAAGCCGCTGGCCTTGGTGTCTGCAAAATCAATGTTGATACGGATATCCGACTGGCTCTGACGGCTTCCATCCGTCAATTTATGACAGAGCATCCTGAGCAGTTTGATCCGCGTTCTTATCTGTCTCCTGCCCGTGAAGCGGTGAAGAAGATGGTGCAACGCAAAATCCGCGATGTCATGGGATCTTCAGGCAAAGCCTAGGACGTTTACCCGAACAGCTACTAAGCCGCCAAGTGCGACGAATTGGAGGTGACGATGGCCGTCAAGATTGGCATCAATGGTTTTGGACGAATCGGGCGCTATTTATTGCGCCTTGTGGCCAAAGATCCTGATATTCAGGTAGTAGCCATCAATGCGCGGGCACAGAACGATGCTCTGGCCTATCTCTTTCGTTATGATTCCACCTACGGCGTCTATCCCGGTGAAGTGCTCTACGATGCAAACGGATTGATTGTCGATGGACGTCACATTGCCGTTACCCGCTGCGAAATGGGCAAATGGGAATGGAAAGAACACGGTGTGGATATTGCCGTTGAAAGTACCGGCAAAAATAAGGACCGCGAAGGCCTTCAAGCGCATCTGACCTGCGGAGCCCGCAAAGTGATCATTTCCGCACCGGGTAAAGGCGTAGATGCTACTATTGTCATGGGCGTCAACGAGGATCTCTACAATAAGGATATGAAGATTCTCTCAGCGGCTTCCTGCACAACCAACTGCCTGGCTCCAGCGGCCAAGGTGATCAACGATAATTTCGAAATCCAGCACGGCATGATGACCACAATCCATTCCTACACCATGAGCCAACGTATCCTGGACGGCTCTCACAAGGATTGGCGGCGTGGCAGAGCAGCTGGCGTTTCCATGGTGCCTTCAAGCACAGGAGCTGCCATTGCCGTAGGACAGGTTATCCCGGAACTGGCCGGCAAACTCACGGGTATTTCGGTTCGCGTACCCACAGTTGACTGCTCTCTTGTGGATCTGACCTGCTTGGTCAACAAGCGCTGCGACGTTGCCCAGGTCAACAAGGTTCTCAGTGAAGCAAGCCGCTCCAGCATGAAAAACAATATGGGCTTCAGTGATGAGCCGCTGGTATCCATTGACTACCGTGGCAGCATTTACGGTGGCGTTGTGGATGGCCTCTCAACCCAGGTCATTGACAATATGATGATCAAGCTGCTCATTTGGTACGACAATGAATCAGGCTTCACGAACCAGCTGCTGCGCCTGATCCGCAAGGCAGCTCAAGATCTCTGCTAACAGTCAGCCCAAAAATCACGAAAAGGACCGTTTGCTAAACGGTCCTTTTCTCGTTTTTTTGTCAAAAAAACCTGCTCACTTAAGATTTCGTTCAGCGCGAAAGGCAATTCATGCAAGAACTCCCTGTAGGCGTCCAAGATTTTCCGATGATCCGCAAAGACAATCTGCTCTATGTGGACAAAACTGATGAGCTTTTGGCCCTGATCAAACAAGGCCGACGCTATTTTCTTGCACGGCCACGTCGCTTTGGCAAATCCCTGACGCTATCAACGCTTGAAGCCATGTTCCGTGGGCGCAGTGAGCTCTTTGCGGGCCTGGCGGCCGAGTCTTGGGTGAAAGCACGACGGGCAGAACCCTATTCTGTACTCAAGCTGGATCTCAGCGCACTTGCCGCCTATCAATCTGCCGCAGAACTCAATACTTCACTCGTTGACTATCTCCAAAAACAAGCGCGTTTCCATGGAGTAACCGTAGCCAAGCAAGCTCAAGCCTGTGCCGTACTCTCGGATCTTCTTACAGCTCTCTCTGCCAAGTATGGTGAACTCGTTCTCTTAGTTGACGAATATGACAAACCTATTCTTGACAATGTCCAGAATGTTCAACAAGCCGAAGCCATGCGCTCGCAACTCCGCTCTTTTTATTCGATTCTCAAAAGCCATGACGCCCATCTGCGTTTTCTTTTCCTGACAGGCATCTCAAAATTTACTAAAGTCGGAGTCTTTTCCGCGCTGAATAATCTTGTTGATATATCCTTAATGCATAAATTTTCGCAAATTGTAGGTTATACGCAATCTGAACTTGAAAATAATTTTTCTGAATATATTAAAACTACAGCCAATCATTTAAAATTGACAGCTTCCGAAGTTATAAATTTACTAAAAGAATACTATGACGGCTTTTCCTTTGATGGAAAAACAAAAATATATAATCCGTTCTCAATTCTTAACTATTTTATCAGTGAAGAGACTAAAAATTTTTGGTATGACTCAGGCTCACCAACATTTATAGTAAATTGGCTAAAAGATCATAAAATTGACTCACCGGAAAAATATCGAGGCCGTAGAGTCCCTTTCGATTTTACAGATTCACATGAAATTGAAATGGCAGAGCCAGAAAATTTCTTATTTCAAAGCGGGTACTTAACAATCAAAAACATTGAAAACGGGCAATATATTCTGGACTATCCGAACAAAGAAGTCCTGATTTCTCTGTCAAGGATGTACCTGCAGCAGCTCTACCATGTAGAACATTACGCGACTTTGGGAACCGCTCTTTGGCAGGCCTTGGCAAGTAAAGATTTTGCAGCACTTATCAACGAGTTCAATCAGGCGCTTGCACAAATACCGTATGAAGATTTCTCCAGCAGAGACGAATTCTGGTACCGTTCGCTCTTGCTCATGCTCTTGCGCGGGGCTGGCCTCCAGGGAGAAGCAGAAGTGCATACGAGCCTAGGACGAAGTGACATTGTCATCCAGTTTGACAGGCTCGTCATTGTGCTTGAATTCAAGTTCGCCAAAGACTCGGCCAACGTCGCACAAAAATCTCGGCAAGGCCGCGAGCAGCTGGCTAGCAAACGCTATGCAGAACGCTATCGAGGAGGAAACCGTCAAATCAGCCAAGCCGTGGTCGTCGCCTGTGATGAAATACGAAAAGCCATTTTCTGCCCAGTCGATACAGAGACCTCGAACTCTTTTGGCCGGTAATCGTGGCACAGGTGAAGCCGCACCGTTACAGAAAACGTATAAAAAATCGTTGACTCATAGATTCTCCAAAAAGAAGGCTCTATCAACGGATTCTTTATTGTAAGAACTTTTCCCTTCTCAGCCTGAGCACTAGATCACAGGGAAAACCAAGGCCTCATACCAGTACAATTCAGCCCCGGGCTTTTGCCAGCTGCCCATAGCAACTCCGGCCTTCAGGCAAAGCTGGTCCAGATATTGGCTGAGATTCCATCCCTGTTCCACGGGTACTTGGGGCAGAAAGACACCGGTCCGTCCACCGTAACGCAAAATCAAGCCATGGGTACCGATGACAATTTTTTGAGGATCAGGACAGGGTGTTGCCGGCGATAAGACAGAAATTTCGACATGGCACTCAGCCCATTCTCTGACAGTGAGCGGCGAAAATCTGGGGTCACTAAAAGCTGCAGAATGCGCCATATGCCAGACATTACAATAGAGAGGCTCATACCCCAGGATGGAGCCAATACAACCACGTAAGCGACCGTTGATGGTCAATGTCACAAATGCGCCTTGATGCTTTTTCAGGCTTTGCTGTTCCAAATCACTAAAGTCTTGCCAATGCGGTTCAGGACAATTGCCATGCCTGCCCTCTAGAGCGCTCTCAATGGATTCGCGGACGAGAAAGGCAAGACATTGCTTGCATTTCTCAGACAGAGAAAAGTCTTCCACAGTAACCTCCAAGCTTCAGACAAAAAAAGACGACAATTCTTCTCCCGCGTGGCGTTACTCAGGCGGGAGAAGCCTTGTCGTTTTCAATATACTAAGGTGCAGAGGGGCTTGTAAGAAAAAACTAGTCTTCTCCCTCGGCCTGTGACTGTTTGCCAGCGCCCTTCAGACCATACATGGTTGTGGAACCAGAAGACCAGAACTCCAGCTTTTCGGCATTGACCAATTTGGTCAAAATTTTCTTTACTTCGCGGGGGCCCTTGTCAGGGAAGAGCGGGAGGAAATCTTTGAAATAGAATTTGGATTTCGCTGCAGATTTTCCTTTTAGAAAATCGAGGACAACATCTTCGTCAGCCATTGTCTACTCCTTCTTGTAGTATATCGGCGGCGTATTGCTACGCCGCCGATGGTAAACAACTTAGAACTTGAACTGAGTGCTTTGGCGCCAAGTATTGTAGCTGGCTTCACGGAAGTCATCAATCAGATGATGTGTGAATTCCAGACCAGTCAACTTGAAGAAAGACTCCCAGCCAATACGTTCGCACCAGTCGCCCAGGCGCTCGTACTTATTGGCGTTGGCCGCATAGACTTCCACAATGTGTTTGACCGTCTTGGTCAAGGTCTCCCAGCGGGGAGGCTCGTTGGGAATGTAGCTGACCACAACCTTGGAGAACTTGGGCATGGAAATACGGTTGGAAACCTTACCACCGACCATGATGGCAATACCGTCGCCTTCGGAGTCAGCGATGGGCATAGCCTGGCACATGGTGTAGCAGTTACCGCAGTACATGCAGCGGTCCTGTTTAATGGCCACAGAGTTGACCTTTTCACCATTCAGCTCGACCTTGGTCGGACGCACGGCTGCGGTGGGGCAGGCGGCAACGGCCAGAGGAATTTCGCAGAGCTGGTCAGCCCACTGATGGTCGATCATCGGGGGTTTGCGGTGAATACCCACAAGGCCGATGTCGGAGCAGTGCACGGCACCACACATATTGATGCAGCAAGCAAGCGAAACACGCACGGGGGCGGGCAAACGCATGTTGGTGAATTCATCAAACAGGGTGTCCATGACGCATTTCACGGGACCTGAGGAGTCGGTGGCAGGGGTGTGGCAGTGCAGCCAGCCCTGGGTGTGGATCATATTGCTGACACCAGCACCGGTACCACCAATGGGGAACTTGTAGGATCCGCCGGCAAATTTGCGGGTCTTCAGATCCTCACAGAGTTTCTCCATGGAGGCTTCGTCATCACACAAAAATTCAATGTTACTACGGGTTGTCCAACGGACATGACCGCCGCAGTACTTGTCAGCGATGTCGCAGACCTCACGCACATGGGTGATGGTCATGGTACGGGCGCCGCCTACGCGGACCGTGTAGATCTTGTCTCCGCTTTCGGCCACGTGCACGAGCACGCCAGGACGCAGAATCTCATGATAGACCCATTTGCCGAAGTTCTTTTTGATGACTTCGGGCAGGAATTCGTCGTACTTACGGGGGCCAATATCAGAGATACGGCCTTCCATGGGTTTTTGCGGGTTGTACCCGGTAGAAATAAAAGCCATGACTTTGCCTCCCTTGTCCTAGCGTTGATGGCGTTTGCGGAATTCGGCGATATCGCGGGTCCAACCACCGGGCACTTCGTCTTCCTTGAAGAAGATGAAGGGGTTGGCACGAGGTGCCCGCACCTGTTGCGGCTGAGCGGGAACTTCGGTCACCTCAAGGAGGGTCTGGAAGGAGAGACGTTTCATGGTTTCACCGACGCGTTCGCGGTTCTTACCTTCTTCCATCCACCAATCCCAGATCTTTTCGATAACGTCCTTGATTTCATCATAGGGAGGTTTGACCTCAATAAAGGGAATCAAGAGCGAACCCATCTGAGCGCCTTCCACGACGGGAGCCTTGGCGCCCACGAGGATGCTTGCGCCGCGCTCGTCTCCAATGTGCAGGGCACGCGGCATGGTGTTGATGCAGTGCATGCAGCGCACACAGTCAGCGGTCTTAATGGACAGCTTGCTGCCGTCCCAGTTCATGCAGTGGGTGGGGCAGCGATCAACGACTTCTTTCTGAATGTCGAATTTACCCCAGTCACGGCCAGCGTGGGCACCGGCATTGGGTTTAAATTCGCCGGCCACATAGGCTTTGACCTTTTCCTGGTCAATCTTGATGTCATCTTTCCAGGTACCGATGACGGCGAAGTCGGAACGGGCCATGGCACACACACAGCCATTGGGGCAGCCATCGAATTTGAACTTAAACTTGTAGGGGAAGGCAGGACGGTGCAGTTCGTCCTGATAGTCTTGGGTGAGCTGATAACAGATGTCCTGCGTGTTATAGCAGGCGAACTCACATCGAGACTGTCCAAGACAGGCAGCGGGAGTACGCAGGTTGGAACCGGAACCACCAAGGTCGTTGTTCATCTTGTGGGTCAGTTCCCAGAAAATTTCTTCCAGCTGAGGAGTCTGGGTGCCAAGGAAGACAATGTCGCCCGTGGAACCATGCATGTTCAAGATACCTGAACCACGCAGATCCCAGATGTCGCAAAGCTGACGGAGAAAATCGGTGGTGTAGTATTTGCCGGCAGGCTGGTTGACACGAATGGTGTGGAAGTGGGCAACACCAGGGAATTCCTCAGGACGGTCGCAATACCGTCCGATCACGCCGCCACCATAACCGAAGACACCGACGATACCGCCGTGTTTCCAGTGGGTTTCTTTGTCGCGATAGGACAGTTCCACAATGCCCAGAAGATCTTCAGGAGCATCAACGGGGATCTGATAGTCAAGACCTTTGGGGTTCTTGGCCCGGGCCGCTGCTTCCTGTTTGATGTCGGACACAAAGCTCGGCCAAGGGCCGCTTTCAAGCTGGTCCAACAATGGGGTTTGAAATTTCGCCATTGCCATACCTCCACTGTAATTAGTTATTCACGCCACCGTGAACTCGACTGTCTGCCGTCCAGCCCTTAGTTTTTCTGCACCAACTATACTGGATTGGGATTTTCGGCAAAAATTATGATCTTGTTTTCTCTTAAACCATAACCATTTTTTTGGCAAGCGTGCCAGCTTTTTCACGCCAGGTTTTTACTCAGGCTAATATTCTCTAGCATTTGTCCATACCTTTTTCATGATTCAAGAGATACGTGTGCTGTGACAGAAAAAACAAAAATGAAAATGGATTTCATAAAAACAAACATCGTCTTGCTCTTCTCAAGACTATGATCCGTGACAAAGAGCAAAAAACTGTGTATCACCAAGACACTGTTTGCTGACCGGGCAAAGCCCGCAAATCATGACGGAGGCCGTGCCAAGCACGGAAACAGCTATGCAAGACGATCTTGGTCTTTATTATTATCCTGACCCCACCAATCACAGCACCCGCGTCTATGTGCGCCGCGCTGAGAACGGCGAAATCGAATTCCGTCTCTGGCAGGAGGGAACGCCTGAGGTCTGGGAAAAACATCCTTGGCTGCCCCATGATGTGCTGAAGGCCGCCGATGCGCTCTATCAAAAAGAGCGAAATGAAAACGCCAGGCAAATCCGTCTCTATGACCTGAACGTGGCTCGAGCCCTTTTGCCAAAGGATTAAACGCCGTTGCGCAAAGAAACCAGCACAGCCTCTGCCATGCAGCGATTCTCTCTGACTTTTTTGTTTTTGTCTCTGCTTTTTGTCTCACTGCTTTTGCCTGGCTGTGGCTCCAAAAGTCCAACGCCGCGTGGAAAATACGCGCCCTACACCGTCAATGGCATCACCTACTATCCACTGAAAGACCCTCGTGGCTATCGCGCCCAAGGCATAGCCTCATATTATGCCAGTGCCTTTCAGGGCCGCAAAACAGCCTCTGGGGAACGCTACGATCAAAGAGACCTCACCTGTGCCCACACGACATTGCCTTTTGCCAGCAAAGTTCGTGTTACCAATCTTCGCAATGGTCGCTCTGTACTTGTGCGCGTCAATGATCGTGGACCCTTTAAAAAGGGACGGATCGTCGATCTCTCCAAAGCGGCGGCCCAAGAACTGAACATGCTGGGGCAAGGCACAGCCAAGGTGCTTGTGGAATATGCAGAGGAAGATGGCAAGACACTGCCACAATCTCCCAGCCGCTTCTTCATTCAGGTGGGCTCCTTTGCCCAGAAAAAAAACGCCTCTCATCTCTGTCAGAAACTCAGACAAAAGGGCTACCGCCCCACTATCGTCCACACCAACGGAACGCTCTGGTCTGTACAGATCGGACCTCTCGATGATCGTCAAGAAGCTGAAGTGATGCTCGCCCTGCTCAAAATGATCACAGGTCAGGCCTTTCTCGTCAGCCAATAAGACGTCTCCCTACGTTCCCTCCCGTCTTATCGCCACAAACATTGCCTCCTTTATACGAAAAAGCCGCCCTGAGGGCGGCTCCTGTCAACAGTCTCACAAAACATATCAGGCGTCTTTTTTGGGTGTAAGCCCCAGACGGGCGACGACGGCTTCCGCGCCTAAGCGGGCAAACGTCGCCACATCCTTATCCTTGCGCACCTCTTCCGGCAAAAGCAGTTCCGGCTGATTGGCGAGAGCCTGGTCGGGAACGACGCCGTATTCGGGCGGGAAGGTATTGGTAAAATACATCTGCTGAAAGCCTGAAAATTTCAAACTGTGGGCTGTGGCATCAAGCACGGCATGCTCATTGGCTCCCAAAAGTCCCAAATGCCGCGCATTGATCAGGCCGGCCAGGCATTCGCCACCCTGTGTACAGGAAATATGTCCATGGCGGTTAGCCACAATCATGGCGTCCATAATCTGCTGTTCTTTGACCTGAACAACTTGGAAAGCCCGCTCGCCACCAACTTCAATAAAGCGCTGGGCCAGCTTCTGCACACGCGGGAAGGAAACGGGATTGCCGATCATGGCGGCTTGCGCCACACTGGCTTTGACAGTCACAGGTTGCCAGTGCCTGAGATTGGCCGGGACAGAATAGTAACGCCAGACCGGGTCTGCGTGCTCTGACTGTACGCCAAAAATGCGTGGCAGCTGCGTTATCATGCCAAGTTCATACATTTTCAAAAATCCCGCCATAATCGCTGTAATATTGCCGGCATTGCCGACTGGCACAAAGAGACAAAGGTCCGCCACCTGCCAATTGTACCACTGTGCCACTTCCAGCGCATAGGATTCCTGTCCCAGGATACGCCAACTGTTTTTAGAATTGAGCAGGGCCACACGGTAGTTTTCAGCCAGAATTTCCACGACTTTCATGCAATCGTCAAAGACACCCGGCAGTTCCAGCACCAGAGCGCCACTGCCCAGCGGCTGAGAAAGCTGCTGCGGCGTCACTTTGCCGTGCGGCAGAAGCACCACACTTTTCAACGGGGCACCCACATAGGCAGCGTACATGGCGGCAGCGGCCGATGTATCGCCTGTGGAGGCACAGACTGTCAAAACTTCATCCCAGTTATGACGACGACAAAGCCACTTGAGGTAGGAAAAAGCACAAGCCATGCCGCGATCTTTAAAGGAAGCGCTGGGATTTTGCCCATCATTCTTATAGGCAAAGGGGATTCCCACCTGATCGCGCAAGGCCGCAGAAGCTTCAATGACCGGTGTCTGCCCCTCACCGAGAAAGACAATGTCCTCTTCATCAAAAATTGGTGCCAAAAGCTCATAATAACGAAAGATGCCGCGCAAGGCAGGCTTGGCGGTCGCGCTGCGTGCGTCGAAAGTATCACGCCATTGCTGGCCGCTTTTTTCCTTGAGCTTGGCAAAATCGAGATTTTCCAGCAAAAAAACGCCGCCGCAATCGGGGCAGGTGTACAAGAGACTGTCGCCGGGACGTCTGGCTCCACAGCCCAGACAAACATATTCCATGCGTCCTCGATATGTGGGAAATGCACTCTCCTGCATAGGATTATCCTTACTTCTTGACTTCCTGATCGGACTCAGAGGTAGCAGACCGATCAGAAGGGTTTTCTTGATGACGGCTCTTCAGCCACGACTTTTCTGTGCCCGCATGCAAACGCAGGATATTTTCTCTGTGCTTGAAGAAAACGAGCAGACAGAGTACCAGGGAAAGGCCAAGCCAGGAGGTCTGGCCGGAAAAAAGGAGGAAAAGCGGCAAACTGCTCACGAGGGTCAGTGAGCCCAGCGACACAAAGCCGCTCAACCAAATCAACAAGAGGCAAAGCACCGCCGCTCCCAAAAGCGGCAAAAAAGCCAGAGGCAAAAAAACGCCAATGGTTGTGGCCACGGCTTTGCCCCCGCGAAAGTGTAAAAAGCAGGAAAAAACATGTCCCAAGACCGCAGCCAGACCGACAAGTGAAACCTCAAAAGGGTCAAGACGGTTTTGCAGTGCCAGAAAAACCGGCAAGGTGCCTTTAAAGACATCACAAAACAGCGTGGCAACTCCCCAGCCAAAGCCACACAGACGGGAGATATTCGTGGCTCCGATACTGTGACTGCCGGCTGTGCGCGGATCGATACCGCAGGCTTTTTTGGCGATGACCACACCCCAAGGCACGGAACCCAAAACATACGCAAAAAGCACGAGAACGAAAGCTGTCAACATGATCTTTCCTCAAAGCCTTACGCTTGCGCTGCATCGACACTATTGTCATAGGGCAGCGCTTCAAGGACCTGCAGTTCATTCCATAAGGGCTGGACTTTGCCGATGCGGACACGCACTGGCATACCGGGATAGAGCCGATCGTCGAAGAGTTGCCGACGCGCACGAACAATCATCGCCTCACGCGGCAATTGAACAGTCACAAAACTGTCGTTTTCCTCTGTGATCACGCCGCGATAAAAAACCTTGTCCCCCTGCTGTCGAAAATAGACGAGCTTCCAGTAACGCGGGCGCATGCGCTGCACTTGCCCCACGCGATCCAGGGCTTGTTCAAGACGCTCCAAAAGACGGGCAAGACGCTCCAGATCAAAAAGGCCCTGACCTGTGCGCAGGCAGGCCGCCACCTGGGCCATATTGACCAGATCGGCGTAACGACGCAAGGGAGAAGTCACTGGCACATAGTTGTCAACGCCCAGTGCCGCATGACGGCCAGGCGCAATTTCCAGCACAGAGGGCACAAGGGAATGCATGATCCTGGCCATACGCTCAGGCTCCCGCCAGACACCGGCGTATTCCTGGGGAAGATTGACTTTCTGCGTTCTGTGCAAAAGAGGCAGATCACGCTCAGCCGCCCATTTGGCACAGGCGTAACTGGCGCAAATCATACATTCGGAGACCACTAGCTGAGCTTGTGTGGTAGGTTCCTTTACCTCCAAAACGACCTTGGTTTCGGCCCCTTCTCCTTGCAGATGCAAGACAGGTTCTTCGCGTTCCATGACCACAGCGCCATGTCGAACGCGTTCGGACTGCCTGGCCTCTGCCATCTGAAGTGCGCAGCGCAAAGTTTCCGCATAGGCCAGGGCTGGATTGTCCGGGTTCGGATCGGCGGCCAGCACCCGTTCACAATCTTCATAGTTGAGATTAGCAGCCAAACGTACACGCGCCAGTGAAAGCGTGTAATCCTCAAGGACACCGTCCTGATCCAGATGCAAGCATACCAGCAATGCTGGTCGCAATTGTTCTGCCAACAGAGAGTAGGCATCAGTGCCAAGACATTCCGGCAACATATGGCACGTCATTTCCGGCAGATACAGACTTGTGCCACGCTCCAGGACGAGCTTGTCCAGCGCGCTGTCAAAAGGCCAAGCCAGCACCGGACAGCTCAGGGCCACCGTAACCACAAAGCCTTGTCCGCTGCGTTCAATGGCAAAGGCATCGTCGATATCGCGAGTGGTTGCGCTATCAATACTGATCAGTGGCAAAGGACAGACGGGAAGATCCCCGCTCACTTCCTGGACCTTGAGCAATTGTCCAACGGCTTCACGTTCCTCCTGCCACCAGCTATCACCGGCAAGATAGCCCGAAGCGTGCAGCCAGACATTGTAATGAACAGGCACTTTCTGCCAAGCCAGAAGCAATTGCAGCGGTAATTGCGGGGCATCGGGCAAACCCCGACTGACCTGCTGCCAGAGGCTCTCGTTTTCATTGTCGTAGGGCGCGAGCATGCGGGTTCGCAACAAGGCTTCGAGGCGCTGGCGTATTTCCGGAGGAGGCCAATCTGGCGAGCTTTCACCGTCTTTGGGCTCTGGCGGCAGCTTACGGCGACCAAGAGCCACTTCCCAGAGCAACTGCAAAAAATTCCTGCCACCAGCCAGCAAGGCTTCCCGCTCAAGTCGAACCTGCTGTTCCACAAGGCGCTTTTCGGCCTCAGCAGCCGTAAAAATCTGAAAAAAAGGCGGCTGAAAACGAAAATGGGTCTTGCAAAGCAAA
Organism: Desulfovibrio sp.; assembly: GCA_024699605.1. Classification (GTDB taxonomy): domain Bacteria; phylum Desulfobacterota; class Desulfovibrionia; order Desulfovibrionales; family Desulfovibrionaceae; genus Desulfovibrio. Next base: position 21,262 of record JAILPJ010000044.1, read on the forward strand.
AGGGCATGGCCATGTGCAGCGATCATATCGACGGAAGGATCACTCTCGGCCAGCTCGGCAAACCACTGAGCCTGGGCTTGTCCAAGCTCTCCCTGAGCCATTTCCCAGACATCCAGAATATTAATGGATTCCTGAAGCTCATCCCGACGGGTTTTATGTTGATCCAGCAAACGCACAAGCTCGTCACGGGAAAGTTCTGCGCTATACTTCGGTCCGGACCAGGGAAGAATGCGGTTTTTGGAAAGCGTGGCCTCGCGACGGCTGGGCAGAAGCAGACGCAGACGCTCGCCGTTCTCTCCGACGACCACGGCAATCTGCACGGAATTGCCCTCAAGATATTCCACAATGCAGCCGCACTGAGGGTAGCGGACCAGATCAGCCATACGATATCCTTCGTTCATTTTTGCCTACAGCGGCAGAGAGTACACACTCATGCGCCCTGTGACAAGAACGAGATCACCCCATCCGTCCTCAATGTGCCCGAATCTGAAAAAGGACAAGCAGAGAACCAACGTCCAGCTCGCCTGAAAAAAACACCGGTCTGGGATCTTCCCTTCTTGAGGACGATCGCGTACAAGACCATAGAAAATCGTCTGCTGACGACAGTCCCTTTCAGCCCCAAAAGATTCAGTCAAGCCCAGCCGTCGTCTGATCCAAGATCTGATGAAGAACTATGCAGCACAGGAAAAACAAAGGAGGCAGCGTTTCCTCCCCGAACGTTTGTTCCGGGGTTTCCACGCTGAAACTATTTGATGAGTATCATCTACAATAAGGGCGGAGACCGCATCCTTTCCCTGCAGGAACCGCAAAAACCGCAGCTCTACCGTGACATCTTTCCCTACACGAGTATTTGTCGGACAGCCTTTGACAATGTTCTGCTGGCCCCCTGTCCGGCCGAGCAAATGCGCATTACTGACACCACGTTTCGCGATGGCCAGCAAGCCCGCCCACCCTATACCGTCAAACAGGTGGCGAAAATTTTTGACTTTCTGCACCGTCTGGGCGGCAAAACGGGCCTCATCACGGCCTCTGAATTTTTCCTCTATTCCGCGCGTGACAGGAAGTGCGTGGATGTTTGCCGTGCCCGCGGCTACCGTTTTCCGCGCGTGACCTCATGGATCCGAGCAACCCGTGATGATCTGAAGCTGGCTCACGATATGGAATTCGACGAGACCGGAATGCTCACCAGTGTCTCGGACTATCATATCTTTCTGAAACTCGGCAAAACACGCCAGCAAGCCATGGACATGTATCTTGATCTGGCCAGACAGGCCTTGGAATGGGGAATCATTCCACGCTGCCATTTCGAAGACGTGACCAGAGCTGACATCTATGGTTTCTGCCTGCCTTTTGCCCAGAAGCTCATGGAACTGGCCCAGCAAAGTGGCATGCCCGTCAAAATCCGGCTCTGTGATACCATGGGCTACGGGGTACCGTATCCCGGCGCGGCGCTTCCCCGCTCAGTACAGCGCATTGTCAGGACCTTCATCGACGAGGCCGGAGTTCCCAGCCAATGGCTCGAATGGCACGGACACAACGATTTCCACAAAGTATTGGTGAATGGCGTCACAGCCTGGCTCTACGGCTGCGGCTCCATCAATTCCACGCTCTTCGGCTTTGGTGAACGTACGGGCAATACGCCGCTGGAAGCACTGCTGATCGAATACGTCTCGCTGACGGGAGATGACGCCGCAGCGGATACCACTGTTTTGAATGAAGTGGCCGAATACTTTGAAAAAGAGCTCAATTATCGCATTCCCTTCAACTATCCCTTTGTCGGTCGTGACTTCAACGCCACAAGCGCTGGCGTGCATGCCGACGGTCTGGTCAAAAACGAAGAAATCTACAATATCTTCGACACAGAACACCTTCTGGGCCGACCTGTTCCCATCATTATCACCGATAAGACCGGACGCGCTGGTGTGGCCTACTGGATCAACAGCAATCTGCATCTGGAAGGCAAGGCGGCCATTTCCAAGAAACACCCGGCGGTGGGGCAAATCTACGACAGCATCATGCGCACCTATGAAGAAACCGGCCGCACCACCCATTTCTCACACGAAGAAATGACGGAACTGGTGCAGCGTTTTATGCCGGAACTCTACGCTACGGAATTCGACCGCATGAAGCAGCTAGCCGGGGAACTGGCAGCCAATCTCATTCTCAGACTGGCCAAAAGCACCGAGCTCTCAGGCCTCGACAAGCAGGCCTGCACGCGCATGGATGTCTTTTCCAAAGAATATCCCTTTATCCAGTACCTCTACCTCACCGATACCCAGGGCAGCCTCAAGTGTGCGGCCATTACCGATCCGGCCTATCGCAAAAAGTACGAAGCTCTGCCCATCGGTTATGATTTCTCCCAGCGCGAATGGTTCAAGGTGCCCATGCAGACCGGTGATCTCCACATCATGGACGTCTATCAGTCGCAGTTTACCAATAAACTGATCATCACCGTATCCTGCGCGGTGACCGATGAAAACGATCAGATCATCGGCGTTCTGGGCGGAGATATTCAAATCGAGCAGCTCTTAAAACGTGCCAGTGCCCTGAAGCAGGAAGAAAAGCAGGGCCATGGCGACGAAGATCTGTAGTCCAAACGAGGCTGGGCCGCATCTCAAGGCCGTGGCTTTCCGCCCAGGCCGTCACTGAGAGTGTTCCCTTTTTGTAAAAACTCAGGAAGATCCGGAGGCAGCGTTCCTCCCCCGCCCGGCGGGGGCATCTATGCTGAAGAAGCGATGATCACCCTAAACGACCAGACTGTGGTCCTTGACAACAATAGTCTGCTGACAGACGCCGAGGCCAAGGCCCGCGGTCTCGATCTTCAGGCTGCGCGCCGCGCAACCCTTACCTACAACATCCTTGCACAACACAATAGCAGTGAAAGCGCTGAGCAACTCTGTCTGCGTTTTGACGCCCTTGCCTCACACGACATCACCTATGTTGGCATTATTCAGACAGCTCGCGCCAGTGGTCTCAAACGCTTTCCCCTGCCCTATGTTTTGACCAACTGTCACAACAGTCTCTGTGCCGTGGGCGGAACCATCAACGAAGACGACCACCGCTTTGGCCTCTCGGCAGCGCGCAAATATGGAGGCGTCTTTGTGCCGCCCAACCTCGCGGTCATTCATCAGTATGTGCGGGAAGCCTTGGTGGAATGCGGTGCCATGATTCTGGGCAGTGACAGTCACACCCGCTATGGAGCGCTGGGCGTTATGGGCTTTGGTGAAGGTGGCCCGGAACTTGTGAAACAGCTCCTCCAGAAAAGCTATGATCTGGCTGCTCCAAAAGTCGTCTGCGTCTGGCTTTCTGGACAGCCCAGACCTGGTGTTGGCCCGCAGGACGTGGCCTTGGCCCTCATTGCCAAAGTTTTTGCCTCAGGCTTTGTCAAAAACAAAGTGCTTGAATTCCACGGCCCGGGCATCAAAAATCTTTCCGTGGAATACCGTTCCGGCATCGACGTGATGACCACTGAAACGACCTGCCTTTCCTCCATCTGGGAAACCGACGAGGCCGTGCGCGACTACTACACGCGTCATGGTCGTGCGGACAAGTATCACGAACTTTCCCTGACCGCACCGGCCGCCTTCGACGGGCTTGTGAAGATTGAACTGGACAAGATCGAGCCCATGATTGCTTTGCCCTTCCATCCCAGCAATGCCTATCCCATAGCAGAAGTTGTCGCCCACGCCGACGATTATCTGGCAGCCATCGATGAGAAAGCTGAACAGCAATTTGGCCGTGTGGGCAAAAACCTCAAGCTACGGGCCAAACACCACGATGGCGGCATCTGGGTGGAGCAAGGTGTCATTGCCGGTTGCGCAGGTGGCTCTTTTGAAAACATCGCCCTTGCCGCCAATATTTTGCAGGGAAAGAGTACGGGTCAGGGAGATTTCAGCCTGTCCTGTTATCCTTCAAGTCAGCTGGTGGCGCTGGCTCTGGTCAAAAACGGCTATGCGGCCAAGGCCATGGAAGCCGGTGCCATTCTCAAGCCGGCCTTCTGCGGGCCCTGTTTCGGCGCAGGAGATACGCCTGCCAACGGCACTCTTTCCATCCGCCATTCCACGAGAAACTTCCCCAATCGTGAAGGTTCCAAACCTGCTGGCGGCCAGCTTTCAGCCGTAGCCCTGATGGATGCCCGCTCCATCGCCATGACAGCGGCCTCTGGCGGCAAGCTCACCCCGGCCACTGAGGCGGATCCCAAACGACTCACGCTTACCGAAGGCTATGCGCCTGACACAGAAATCTACAGACGCCGCATCTTTGCCGGTTTTGGCCGGGCAGAAAGCCAGGCCGAGCTCGTCTTTGGGCCCAATATCACCGATTGGCCCAAAATGAGTGCCCTGCCCAAACACCTCGTACTCAAACTGGCCTGTCACATTCTGGATCCCGTGACAACCACCGATGAACTCATTCCCTCGGGAGAAACCAGTTCGCTGAGAAGCAATCCGCTCAAACTTTCCGAATTCACGCTCTCGCGCAAGGATCCTGACTATGTGGCCAGGGCCAAGGCCTTTCAGGAACTCGAAAAAGAACGCCTCAGTACTGCCCAGGCGCCTCAAGTCAAGGCGTATCTGACCGATCTTCTGCAAAGCCTGGGGCAGGAGGGCGCCTTCCTTTCAGAAGCGTTGCAGGATCTTTCGCTCGTTGGCTTTGGCACAAGTATTTTTGCCCTGAAGCCAGGAGATGGCTCCGCCCGCGAACAAGCGGCCTCGTGCCAGAAAGTGCTCGGTGGCTGGGCCAATCTTGCCGTAGATTATGCCACCAAACGCTATCGCTCCAATCTCATCAACTGGGGCATGCTGCCGCTGCATATTGATCAGAAGCTGGGAGAAAGTCTGGCTGTGGGGGATACGCTGATTCTGCCATTCATCCGCCAAAGCATTGCCCAAGGCGATCAGAGCATCACAGCCCTGCTCCTTCGCAAAGACAAGCAAAACATCGAGCATCTGGCGCTGTCTCTGCAGCCACTTACGCCAAGTGAACGAGAAATCATTCTCGCCGGTTGTCTGATCAACTACTATCAGTCAAACCAAGCCTAACACTCTCAAAAAGAGGTTGTGCTCAGAGCACAACCTCTTTTTTTTTACTCGAGGTTAACCGTGGACCAAACTGAGCTTATGCCAAGAAAACAATATCTTTTTGTCGCCATCGCCAAACATCTCTTTTATCATGAACGTTATGGTCTTGTGCGTGTCTGGGACCCCATCCATCTCAAACAAGCTCCGAGCTACGGCTTGCAGCCCTTTCTGCTCTACGCTGTGGTTGTGGAGCATTTACCCATACGCTGGATCAGCTTAACACCCAAAGACCAGCCAAGACCTCTGATGGATGTGCTCTGCGAAGCCTGGAGAGAGGGCTTTGGCCTGCGAGGGTGTCCTGATGTGCTGATCGTGAACCGCCACATCGCCAAGGCAAGTCCAAAGCTCGCAGAAAACCTTGCCAAAATCGGCGTAACACTGAAGGTTGCTGACGGCCACGATCGAAAACCGCCCAGATTGATGGGGGTGGCACAAGGGGTGATCTTTGAACTGTTCTGGAACAAAAAAAAGAAGGAAGGCAATCTGGAAGAAGCGTTGACTATACTCCAAGAACTCTCCAGGCAGCATCACCAAAACAGCTGCCAGCCCTTGCGCGGCTACCTGAGCATGCAACAGACAGATAAGCTACAGCATTGGCTGGAATTGCCCAAACGTGAGGTACCGCCCTGGACAAGCGAGGGAATGGATTGGGAAGGTGGAAAATGGCTGCAGTCCTGGGAACAAAGTATACCGCCAATCCACGAGCACTTTTTCAAAAAAGACCTCAATGAAAGCTTTTACACTCTTGTTGGGGGCAGTAAGGCTGAGGATGAAAGGAGAATGGCCGTTGAAGATGTCCAGGATAGGCAGGATGCGGTTGCCAGGCTCTCCAAACTGGTCGCTAGCTGCAGTCACTATCGGCTCGTGGTACTGGCTCAACATGTCGGTTGCACCAAGCAACAGTTGGAGTGGTTTTTTAGTGACCAATTCCCCCTGGATTTAAAAAGTCGCCAAAATCTGATCGATCTCTTCAAGATTGTATTCAATCCCGAAACCGGCTGCCTCGAATTGAGCGGACCATATTTTCTTGAACCCATCAACGGAGCCGCTTTCAAAGAAATCGCCGAGTTTTTCGTCACAGAATACGATGGCAAAGCCTTTGAATGCCTTCCGCAAGAAGGGGAAACCGATGCGACCTGGCGCTATTATCTGCTCAAAAACAAAAAATCTATCCTGATGATGGTCAGAGCTGACCGGCAAAAGTTCAATACCAAACGTTTACCGCGAATACTTGCGGACTTTATCGGTGAACGCCAAGTACCCAAATTCTTCTACGATGACCTTGTCCAGACCTGTGCTCGTGCCTGCCTGGATCCAGAAAGCAATACTCGTGAAGTACTGCAGTTTGAAAAACGCCACAAAGCCTATCTTAAATCAATCCGGCTGTAACTTTTGAAAAAAAAAGCGAACTCTCCCACGGGGAGGGTTCGCAAAAAAACGCTCTGGTCCTTCTTCTAGGCTGGTTCAATGACGCACTGGCCTCCGAGATAAGGTGCCAGCACTTTTGGCAGAACTATACTGCCGTCCTTTTGCTGCCCATTTTCCAGGAGAGCCGCCATGGTTCGACCTGTCGGCAATCCCGAGCCATTCAACGTATGGACAAATTCGGACTTGCCCCCCTTGGGCTTAAAGCGAATACCGGCTCTGCGGGCCTGAAAATCCGTGCAATTGGAGCAGGAAGAAATCTCTCGGTAGGTTTTCTGAGCCGGCAACCAGACCTCCACATCATAGGTTTTGGCCGATCCAAAACCCATATCACCTGTACACAGGGTGATCACCCGATAGGGAAGCTCGAGCAATTCAAGCAGATGGCAGGCATGGCCGGTCATCAATTCAAGCTGCTCAAAGCTGGTGTCAGGATGGGAGAAACGCACCATCTCCACTTTATTAAATTGATGCATGCGAATGATGCCACGTGTATCCTTGCCAGCGGCTCCGGCCTCCGAACGGAAACAGGGCGTGGCCGCACAATAGGCTCTGGGCAGATCAGCCTCATCCAGGGTCTCGCCGGCGTGCAGATTGGTCAGGGGAACTTCGGCTGTGGGAATGAGATAAAGATCCGTTTCCCGCAGCTTAAAGAGATCCTCCTCAAACTTCGGCAGCTGCCCTGTCCCGGTCATGGTCTGACTATTCACAATATAGGGAGGGCTGACTTCAATGTAGTCCTCATGCAGAGTATGCTGATCCAGGAAAAAATTGATCAGGGCCCGGTCAAGACGCGCCGCCCACTTCTGAAGCACCACAAAACGGCTGCCCGACAGTTTGGAAGCGCGTTCAAAATCCAGTCCGCCCAGGGTCTGACCAAGATCCCCATGCTCCTGCACTGGGAAATCAAAAGAGCGCGGTTCTCCCCAGGTACGCAGACAGGGATTGTCGTTCTCATCGCGACCCACAGGCACAGATGAATCCGGAATATTGGGTACACGCAGCAGCCATTTCTGAACTTCAGCGCGTGCCTCATTGGTTTTGAGATCAAGGGCTTTGATCCGCTCAGAAAGCTCACTAAGCTCCGCCAGGAGAGCTTCGCAAGCTTCTCCTTGGCGTTTGCGCCTGGCCACTTCTTGTGAAGCACTGTTACGCTGACTTTTCAGCTGCTCCACTTCACTCAAAAGCTTGCGCCTCACCCCGTCAAGGCGCTGAAATTCTGCCACATCCATGTCTGAATGCCGGTCAGCGAGCGCTTTGGTCAAAATATCGGGATTTTTCTGAATCAATTTCAGGTCGATCATGCTTGCTTCCTCCAGCCGAAAGGCTTTTTTTCTCTAGCACGGGGCATCTGACCTTGCAAGGGATTGGCCTAAGGTTTATTCTAGAAAGATGTGTAAAATTCTTTTCGTGTAAATCCAAAACTCGCGGGAAAAAAGGAGAAAGGGCTTCTGCCCTTTTTCTGACAGAGTCGCTTTGCCAACGACACCTTGTCTGTCCGCAACCTACGTCAACCGCGTTTTTTCCGCGTACACGCCGGGATCAACGTGCCAAGGAAATGCCATGAAACGCCGTTTTTTCACCCCTGTTCTCACTTTCAGCCTGCTCCTGCTCTCCACTCTCCTTAGCGCCTGCGGACCGGGCAATGAAATCCATCTGTTGGCCATTGAGCAGCCGCCCGTCAGCGTCTTACCCAAGCCCAATGCCCCCTCAGTGACTGTCGTGGAATTCAAGGACAGCCGGGATGACACCTTTGCCATAGGCAAACGCCGTGATCTGAGCGCCTTTACCACCTCAGAAAATCCGACGCTTTGGCTCAGCCACGCTCTGGCCGACGCTCTGGCTCAACATGGCCTGCAGGTCAGCTACGCCAAAAACTTTGAGCAGGCGCGCAAGGGCAACCCTGACTACATTGTCACAGGCAAACTGCAGCGTCTCTGGCTCAAGGAAACCTCAGCCACCTATATGGAAGGCATGATCGCCGCGCAATTCACCTTAGCCAACAGGGAAAAGCACCTTCTGCGCGAAAACAATAAGGCACAGCAGAGCCGCAACTGGCCAGCCTCCAGTTCACAGGCCGAAACGATGCTCAGAGATACGTTAAACGATCTCATTGATCCCATTGCCGACAAATTTGCCCAGACCATCTGGTCAAAGAAAAAATAATCCGTGAATCGACATCTTTGTTTTTCGCTGATCGCCCTTTTGCTTGTGCAAGTCCTCTTGCTGGCAAAGACAACAAAGGCCCTGGGGGAATCCCTGCTCCTGCGTGAGCAGATGAGCATACCCCAGGGTCTACCAGCCATTGTGGCCCCCAATGCCCTCAGGGCGCGCATTTGGCTTGATGGCGTCAAAAAGCTGCAAAAGACCTTGCCGTCTCAGCGCGATATCAATCTGCATTTTGAGCAAGCAAATCTGCCAGCCCTTGTCCTGCTCCTCAATGCCACGAGTGTCACCCTGGAACAGGGGGGAGGCGCGACTGTCACGGCGACCTTCTCGGCCAAAGCCACGCAAACGCTGCAAGAGCTGCTCACACGGATGTTCTGCGCAGATCTTGTGGAGGCCGCAGCCCATTTTGTGCTTGAAACAGAAAAAACGCTGCAACGCATGGATCGGCACTGGCCAAACGGCCGGCTCTATACGGAAAGCCTTTTTCCCTCGCCCCAAGAGGAGCCAGACGGAGCCTGGACCGAAACAGACTGGCTCTGCTCAGCCAAGCGACTTGAAGGACTCTGGCTGGGCATCCAAGCCCTCCATAGCACCTCCGGCGACTGGCTGACTCAGCCCCAAGCGCTTGCGTCTTTGGAAAACGCCGTGTCCTGGCAAGCGGCTGATCCCTATCTGCTCAGCCTTCTGGCTGAAGCTCGCCTGATGCGCGATCTGCCCCAGCAATGTGTGGAAACGGCAACGCAGGCTCTGCACTATCAGCCCGAGCTGCGCAGAGCCCGCTATCTCAGAGCCTTAGCCCACTGGCAATTGCAGCAATTCGGCCTTGCAGAAAACGATCTTTCGGTCATTTTGCAAAGCGTAGAACCCGCCAAAAAACTCCCCTATCTGCGCGCCCGCGGCGCCGTGCGTCTCCTGCTTGGGCGCTTTCCCGGCATGTGCCAAGACTTCACTGAAGCCTGCAGCTTCGGCGATTGCGACGGCTTAAAACACGCTCGCAGTCTTTCGCACTGCTTGCCGCATTAGCGAGGTGTGGCGTGCAACCTCTCCTGAAGGTCTACGGACATATCTATCCGGCAGACAGCGCTCTTGAAGGCGATCTCCAAAACGCTTTGAGCAGTGCTATTGCCGACGAAATTTCCAGCGATGTGCCACTCCTATGCCGAGACAAGGACATGTTGCGCATTTCTTTTGAAGGTCGATATTTTCCTGAAGAAGACGTGCTCGCGGCTTTGGAGCAGCATCTTACAGACTCCCAGCAGGGGAAACTCGACGTACTCGACCTCGAGGCCTGGCGCCTGCGACGCTATTTCATCGCCCACGGCGAAATCCAAAGCCGCAGCGCTTCCCTGAACAATGTCCTCGACTATTCGGGATTCTGATTCTCCCTGCTGGACGGATCCTTGTCCACAAATTCCGTAAGTCGCTTGGCTAATTCATCACAGTAGCGCATCAGCGTTTCATGATGGGCATAGACACTGGTCAGGAAGGTTTCTTCACTTTCCGGTGACAAATTCTGCTGAGTCAGTTCACGGGTTGCGTTTTCAAGCTTTTCGACGATGCGCGCCAGCCCTCGTCCTCCCACAGATATGGCCGAAGATTTCAGAGCATGCACTAACACGGCGTATTCACGCCAATCCTTGAGCAAGAAAGCATTTTCCAAAGCCCGCTTTTTCTCATCATTCTGCTTCACAAACATGCTGGCCAATTCCTGATATATTTCACGGGAACCGGCGCTGGCATCCAATCCCAGAGAAATATCCAATTCCACCTCATCCAGAACAGGCTCGTGCATTGGCTGAAGCTGAGTACGGCCAGACGCGCCGGAAACAAAACGCGCAAGCATAGCTTCCAGCTTGGCCCCGTCCACAGGTTTGGTCAAAAGATCGGCAAAGCCTTCCGCCAGCAGCCGTTTGCGGCTCTCTTCTGTGGCATCAGCCGTAAAAGCGATAAAGGGCGTCTTACGGCAATTGGGCAAAACCCTCGCCCGACGCAGGGTTTCTGCGCCATCGAGCATGGGCATCATATAATCGAGCAACACAACGTCATAGGGCTTGGCCGCCAATTTTTCCAAAGCTTCCTGACCGCTTAAGCAGGTATCCACGTGCATTTTGGTGCGCTCAAGCAAATGTCTGGTCAAAAGCAGATTTAGCTCATTGTCGTCGACAACCAGGACATGGGCCCCTTCGGCTTCAAGGCTTCCAGTCACTTTTTGGAAAAGCGGCGGGCGCTTCCCCTTGGAGGCAATGGGCTCGACATCAACGATTTTCTGAGGCAGACGTACGGTGAAAACACTGCCCTGACCATAAACGCTCTTGACATCGATTCTTCCCTGCATCCGCTGCACCAGCTCTGATGTGATCACAAGGCCAAGACCTGTGCCGTCAATATGCCTGTTCTTCATGGGATCAAGGCGCTGGAAGCTATGGAAAAGTTTCGAACGATCATCTTCGTGGATGCCAATACCTGTGTCGCGAACCTCAATGATAAAAGTTATACGCTCACGATCCAGAGGCTCATAAGCCACTCGGAACGTGACATGCCCTTTTTCCGTATACTTCACCGCATTGGAGAGCAGATTGACCGCTATCTGCTGAATACGCAGACAATCGCCCACCAGTTCACGCGGCAGAGAACGATCGACATCCAGAATGAAATGCAAACCCTTGTGAATGGCTTCGGGCTTGATCATGGTCACCGCATCGCTAATCAGACTCACGGTCCGATAGGGTTTTTCCGTAATACGGAAACCGCTGCTTTCCATATAGGTCAGATCAAAGACGTCATCCACGAGAGCAATCAGGGATTCCCCGGCACGCCTGGCACCATGGGCGTAGGAGATAATTTCGGCATCGCTGGTCTTCCTGAGGATCATCTCGTTCATGCCCATGATGACATTGATGGGGGTACGGATATCGTGGCTTACGCCGGCCAAAAAGGTGCTTTTGGAATTCATGCTCTCGGTGTGCAGGGATTTTTCGCGGGAAAGAATCTCGTTTTGCTCTGCCCTGGAATGCATGACAATCAACCAGATACTCACCATGGCAAAAAGCCCGAGTACAAGAGCCCCGACTTTGATCAGAAGATCGTAGATACGCGAAATATCGCCGACAACGGCAGCGTAGGGGAGATGTCCCATGATCACGCATTCGCTACCAGCCAAATTCACGCCAAAAAGAAAATGCTTGCCCAGACTTGAGTCCACAAGGACGGCTGCGGACTTCTGCAAAGCCAGCTGATCACGCACGGTATCGTAGCCGTCAGCGATCGCCGGTGTCTCCAAAAAAGTCAATTCCTCAGCGGAGAGAATATCCCGGGGCAAGCTGTAAGAATTGCGCTCTTGCAGAAATAAAAAGGCTTCACCGTGTTCGGAAAGGCCAAAAACATCTTCGAGTACGGTATCGTCAAAAAGCCGCCAGATCACGGACTGCACATTGCCGTGGCCAAGCACAGGCACCGCAAAGATCAATCCGTGACCAGCCCGATAGCTGATCACTTCATTGCCACGAAAAACCAAGGGAAAATCCGAAAACCGCTCGCGCCAGAGCGCTTCACCGTAGATGGCGCTTCCATCCAAACGCATCCAGCCAATAGTCACGCCAGTCGGCAAATTCCGCTGCATGGAGATAAACTTGCCGTCGGCTTCTTCGGGAATGCTGCTCAGAGATTCCGCTGTCTGGCGTAACATGGCCAATTCGCGTGTCATGCGCTCCGCCACAACCCCGCAGATATGTTTGGACGTCTTGGCAATGGAATGCTCAAGGGAGGTGTGCAAGAGTTCGTTCATACGGTGCTGAACGAGCACGCCAATAGCCAGCAAGCTTAAAAGCAGGACGACAATTTCCAGAATGATCCTGGGCAGGCGCATTTTATTTTCGGATTTAGTCAAGGATCTCAACTCCTTCAATCTGCCAGTCCATCTTTTTCAGCAAGGTATCGTCAGCAATCACCTCTCCTGCGGGACAGCGCACATTGCCTTCACTATCCCGCAAAGGACCTGAAAAGACGACTTCATTGCGCAAAAACTCCATTCTGGCTGCTTCAACGACAGCCCTGGTTTCCACATCCACGCGCGGAGAATAGGTGGACAGCATGACCACACCGCGGTCCACGCCAAGCCAGCTGATTCTGTCGGCATCCAGTTCTTCTCTGAGGAAACGACGTAATACATCGGAATAGAAGATGTCCCAGCGACAGAGGATGCTCACCAGGTGATGCTCTGAATAGCCAAAGAGCGGAACATTATAGCCAATAAAATCGACACCTTCGGCCTCAGCCAGATCAGGCACAGCGGCATCGTCCTGATGGTAGGCGAGTACATCGGCACCTTTTTCCCGCACCAGACGCCTGGCATTTTCTGTCTCTTTGGCCGGGTCCTGCCAGGAGCCTGTCCAGGCCACAATGACGCGAGCCTGCGGATTGGCTCGCAAAACCCCCAGAGTGAAGGCATTGAGACCGCGATTGACCTCTTCATTGGGCATGGCAGCGACATAACCCACAACACCGCTTTTGGTCTGTTGGCCAGCGATGATTCCCGTCAGATAACGCCCTTCATACATACGAACAAAATTCGACATCAGATTGCGCAAATGCACTTCGGCTGAATTGGTCAAAAACGTCACTTTGGGCAGGTCGGCAATGGTCTGTTTGGCGTCCTGAGCGTAGCCAAAACTCGCCAGAGCGATCAAAGAACACCCCTCATTGACCAGTTCGTGAATAGCCTCAGAGCATTTGCCGCCGTGATCAGGAACTTTATCACGTACAAGCAGTGGCAAATTGAATTCCTCGCAGGCTCTTTCGATACCCTGATAATTCGACATATTCCAGCCCGGTTCCTTGATATCGCCAAGGACAATAAAACCGACCTTAGGCTGCGGGCGTTTGGGAAACGCTTCAAACATCAAAATCACGGAGAGAATGGCAATAATCATCGCCACGGCCGTGAGCGAGAAAAGAGGCCAGCGCAAAGGCTTGATGAATCGGGAATCCGACATGAAAGGCTCCTACGTTCTGCGCTTAAAGGCCTTTTCCAGAAAGGCCTGATCCCAGGTTAACACCGTCGGTCGACCATGGGGACAGAATTCACGATCGGGGCAGGCAAACCACTGCTCGAGTAAAGCGGACACTTCGTCCACTGTCATAGTCTGCCCCGCTTTAATGGCCGCCTTGCAGGCCATGGATTTGAGCATGGCGGAGTAGTCATTGCTCTTGCCCGTTAAGGCATCACGCAAAAAAGCGCGGGCCTCGGCCAGGGCAAGAATGGGGGGAATAGCGGTCATCACAAGCGTCTGCCCGTCAATCTCCAGGGCAAAACCCATTTCCGTTAATTGACTGCGGATTTCTTCCAAACGGGAAAGTTCTGCCTGATGCAAACCCATTTGCCATGGCACTATGAGCAACTGCCCCTTGGCGGCATAGGCTTTTTTCAGCAATCTCTCATAGAGCACTCTTTCGTGCGCCGCATGCTGATCGATAATCAGCATATTGTCCTGGCTGTTGCGCAAAATCAGATAGGTGCGGGCAATTTGGCCAAGATAGGTCACATCGTGGGGAAGCTTACCGGAAAATGCCTGCTCAGGAGCAAGGGACAAAGGCTGTGTCGTATGAGCCTGCGCCCGCAGCTCGGGGCTGGCTGGCGTGTCAGGCCGGGCAGGCTCTTCTGACAAAGTGGCGGCAGAGGTGGCAAGAGGATCAGACAGCTCAGGCTGCGGCGGTGCACTGTCTTGCCAAGGCAAAGGATCCTGCTGATATTGCGGGCGCTCAACAATCGGCATGTGCTCGATACTTTGATCCATGCGCCCCCAAAAACCCATAGGGCGGGACATTCTGGAAGAATCGAGTGGCATCTGGCTTTGGGAAGCCTCAAGAGTGACCTGGGTTGTGGCTTCCAATTCCTGGCGCAAGACCCGCACACAGCTTGCGAAGAGATGCTTTTCATCTTGAAAGCGCACCTCTGATTTTGCCGGATGCACATTGACATCGACTGCCTGAGGGTCTATCTCAACAAACAAGATAATCTGAGGGTAATCCCGGCTGGTCAGCCGACCCTGATAGGCCTCCTTGACTGCCGCCAGAAGACGCTTATCCTGTACGGGACGGCCATTGACATAAAACCAAAGGTGATTGGCGCGCAACTGGGTGAATTCAGGCGGACTGAACAGACCATGGAGGCTGAGTCCCTGACTTTCCCAGGAAAAACGGCGCATGGCAGTAACCACTTGTTCGGGCCAAAGCGCGGCCAAACGGCTGCGCAGGCTTTCACCTGGCAGAAAATGTCTGAGCGTGCGCTCGCCTGAAGACAGGGCAAAGCCCACATCAAGATGGGCCAGCGCAATGCGCTCAAAGACTTCCTGTGCTCTTTTCAGCTCTGTGGCGGGACTTTTTAAAAATTTGAGTCTGGCCGGAATATTGCCAAAAAGTTCCCGCACTTCCACAAGGGTCCCTCTGGGCAGGGATGATGGCAAAAGGGGCTCGCTGACGCCATAGTTGACTCTCAGCTCATGCGCTTCGCCCCCATAGGCCGATGCCATGCGCAAACGCGAGACCGAAGCGATGCTTGGCAGAGCTTCGCCTCGAAAGCCCAGCGTGTGAATGTCACAAAGTTCATCAAAGCTTGTGATCTTGCTTGTGGCATGGCGTGTCACAGCAAGTTCCAGTTCAGCGCCCATGATGCCCTGGCCATCGTCCTGCACACGGATAAGATCTCGGCCGCCATTGTCAAGACGCACATCAATCTGCTGCGCATGCGCATCGAGACTGTTTTCCAAAAGCTCCTTCATGGCACTGGCAGGCCGCTCGACGACTTCTCCGGCCGCAATCTGATTCCGTAGTTCAGGGCCTAGCAGCTGAATGTGACGATAGGTTTCCGACATAGCTTTACGCTATCCTCGCTCAACACATGGGACAAAATCACTCAGCGCCATCTGATGCCGAGTGCGCTCTATGACCATCCTTTTCCTGAAGCCTGAGCCCGGGAGAAAGGTACAAACAAGAAAGAATACTCTGATGTACAGACATATCTGCCTTCTTCCCCGGCAATACAAGCAAAAAAAAACGCGTCTCAAACGCCTTGTTGCCGCTCACTGCGCCTGGCAAAAACGCCGCGCACACGATCGCCCCACAACCATCAAGCTGCCGCGAATCCCCGAACAGCTCAAACCCAGGTTCTTTGATCCCGAACTCCTCTATGTGGAATGCGGTCGGTGCGGAGCGCCCGTACTCTGGGAACATGGCCGTGCCACCCTGCTCTTACAGGAAGCGGGCATTGACCCCATGGAACTTGACTCCAGCTGCCTTCTGGTCACTGATGCCTGTCCCATGTGCAGCAGCAAAAAAAAGCAGTACATTGTACAGATCTTTCGGGTGAGCACCAACGCCGAAAGCATTGTTCATCTCACGGGAAACGCCTAGGATCGCTGCGAGAAAAAAGGCCTCTCGGCAAAAAAGTATACGTCAAGAGACGTGCCGCATCAAGAATCTCGCCAAACAGAGAAAGCCGTCCTTTCCCGGGGAAAGGACGGCTTTCTTCATCCCAAAGACAGTTCACCGTCGCTTTTGAGTAGAGCTTATTGGCCAGCGTATTTGGCACTGATCTTCTTGGCCTGTTCTTCCACGTCGTCTTGCATAGCACGTCGAGCCTGACAGATTTTCTCAGAAAGGGCGTCATCGTGTAAGGCCAAAATCTCTGCGGCAAGCCAGGCGGCGTTGCGTGCCCCGGCCTTATCCAGGGCCAGAGTCGCCACAGGAAAACCCGGAGGCATCTGCACTGTGGACAAAAGCGCATCCAAACCGGCCAGTGCCTGACCTGAGATGGGGATGCCAAGCACAGGTTTTGTAGTTCTGGCCGCCACAGCCCCTGCCAGATGCGCTGCCATACCCGCAGCACAAAGAAAGACTTTGCAGCCAGCAGCCTCTTGCTCTCGGACAATGGCCGCCGTACGCTCCGCTGTTCTATGCGCTGAACTGACGGTGACAGAAAAAGAAATGCCCAAACGCTGCAAAATCTCCATACAGGGGGCCACTTTTTCCTCATCCGAAGCCGAACCCATCAAAATTGCCACATCCGCCACGCTATCCTCCCAAACTTAGGCTTGATTAAGCCTCCGAACACCTTTGTTGCCAATGTCTGTGCGGTAAAAGCTTTGAGGCACGGACAGCTTGCGCACAGCCTGATAGGCCCGCGTCTGCGCTTCGAGCAGATCGCTGCCCAGGGCTGTCACACAGAGAATTCGGCCGCCTGAGGAGACGATCTGTCCATCTTGCCCACAACGTGTACCGCTATGAAAAACTTTGACCAGGTCCTGCTGCTGCAGACTTTCAAGCCCGGTAATGGGCAGGTCACGGGCGTAGCTTCCCGGATAGCCTTTGGCGGCAATGACAACACCTAACGCCGTCTCTGGACGAAATACCAGCGACTCTGGACGAATAGTGCCGTGTACACAGTCAAGCATGGCCTGAAGAAGATCACTTTCTAGACGCATCAACAATGGCTGGCATTCAGGATCGCCAAAACGCACATTGTATTCCAAGACCTTGGGGCCGTCACTGGTCATCATCAGGCCGGCGTAGAGTATGCCCACAAAGGGATGCCCGTCGCCAGCAAGGACATCGAGCACAGGCTGCACAGTCAATTGAGCCACCTTTTGACCGTCCTCCATGGGCAGGATCGGCGCGGGACTATAGGCTCCCATGCCGCCGGTATTGGGTCCCTGATCATTGTCAAAGGCTGCCTTATGGTCCTGGGCTGACGGCAACGCTACGGCCCGTTTGCCGTCACAAAAACACAAAAGCGAGACCTCTTCGCCCTGCAGAAACTCCTCCAGAACCAGCACATCACCGGCATGTCCAAAGGCGTGCTGACCAAGCATGGCTTCAGCCTGGGCATGAGCCTCTGCGAGGGTCTGGCAGACAACAACCCCTTTACCAGCGGCCAAGCCATCGGCCTTGACAACAAGGGGGGCACCAATTTTGTCAATGGCGGCATAGGCCTGCTCAAGGCTGCTCACGACCTGGCAGGCGGCAGTGGGCACAGAGGCCCGCTGCATCACCTTCTTGGCAAAGGCCTTGCTGCCTTCCAGTTGCGCCGCATACTTGTCTGGGCCAAAGCAGGCAATGCCCGCTTTGGCCATGGCGTCACAAATACCCAGCGTCAGCGGCAGTTCTGGACCAGGGATGACAAGATCAATGGCTTTTTCCTGGGCAAAACGAACCAGGCCGTCAAGGTCATCCACTTTCAAGGGCACATTTTCCACCCTTTCAAGCGCTGTGCCTCCGTTGCCTGGCGCCACATAGAGTTTTGTAACAAGAGGACTCTTGGCAAGCTTCCAAACCAGAGCGTGTTCACGTCCGCCTGAACCGAGCACGAGAATCTGCACAGCCAACTCCCTATTGATTGGGTTGAACTTCAAAGTCGCTCATATCCACAGGCGCATTGGGATTGGTGGCCTGGGTATTCAGAGGATAGGCCACAATCATGCACTGACGCGAACCAATGCCCAGATCCGGGGAAGAATTGAGGCCCACTACGAGATCAAGCACGCCGTCATTATTCAGATCCGCCAGATCCACTTCACCCACTGAGCCGCGAATACGTCTGGTCTTCCACTTGAGCCCCAGGCCCACACCGTCCCAGTACAGAGCATGAATTTCGCCCTGCGGAAAATAGCGGTAGCGGTCAAAGAACTGGGCAGCAGTAGAAATAGGCTTATTGATGATCAGGACATATTCACCGGTATGGCCAAGATCTGCGGTCAAGAAGCGCATGGGGGCGTAGTATTTGCTGGGCAGCTGATAATTGGTATCAACGCCAAGACCGGGCATGCCCTTGTAATGCTCCATACCCACGGCCGAACCTGAATACTTCTCCATGGTGGTGTGAATTGCGGAACTTGTGTTGCGGGCGCCAAAAATTTTGAGACGCTCATCGTCACGCAACACAATGAGTTTGTCACCATCGCCGCCGCGCGAATTGGGCAGCCAGCAGAAATTGAAGGCGGTAGCTTCCTTGGGCAGATTCAAACGCTCACCCAGGACAAATTTATTGCCGCTCTTGATCATGGCGTGCACGCCAGGGCTGAAGAGCCTGAGCGAATCCCAGCCCTGGCCCACCAGGGTAGGTGAAAAGCTCGGAGGAATACGGGCGACAGAGCAGAAATAGGGAGTCCGTTCGGCATACTGAGACAAACGATTGCCCTTAAAGGAGTAGAAAAAGCTGTAAGGGCGGTTGCGTTCCTCGTCAAAGGTGGCCAAAACCAGTTCCTTGGCCCCGTCACGGTTGAGATCAATGGCACGCAGGGAAAAATTGACATTGGTCTGGGAAACAAGGGTGTTGGCCAGTTCCTTGAGTCGGCCATCAGGGCTCCAGACGTAGATATAGAGGTGATGGCGATCACAAAGAGCGAGCTCATTTTTGCCGTCGCCATTGAAGTCGCCCACAGCCATATCCGACATATTGACCTTGAGTCGCTGGCTCCGCAGACGGGAACTGTCTCCGGCACTGGCGCCCTGATAGCGGAACTGGGGATTCAGATAGTACTGCTGATTGGTCTCATTAACCAAAATATCACTACTGGCACCATGGCCTGAACGCAGACCGCTGTTGGTGGTACCAGAACCTGGGGTGCGCATCGCCTGCGAGCTGGCAGCCGCAAGATTGATTCCCATGGCCTCATGGGCCATGGCCTGGGTCAACGCATCGAGGCTCGTGGTTAGCGCATTGAGCTGCGTCTTGCTCGATTTACTCCACGTCTTCCCCTGACGGTTGACGCTGTTCACGGTTATATGCGCAAGGCTTCCCTGTACCGCAACCGTCCCCCAGACCGCATAGTCGGCACGCCCCATGGCTTTACGGGCGTCAGCCGCTCCTGCGACCCTGGCATTGCCCAGATTGACGGCCAGGGCACCTGACTGCGCAAGTTTATTCTGAATACTGCCCGGCACAGCTTTGGCCAAATACGACATATTCTGCGGCACATTGGCCGTAAAAGGCAGAATTACGGCCGATTTTTGCGCTGCCTGCGTAGAGTCGGTCAAAACGGCCCAACTGAGCAGCAAAAACATGAGCAGCAGACACGAATGCTTCTTCATCAGTTCTTCGGCGTGGAAACCCCGGAGGGAAATCCAGGGAGGAAACGCCGCCTCCGTAATTTTCCTTGTATTGATAAGAATAATCGTCTGATGGGCTGATCAGACGACTGTATTTCCATGCAATGCCTTCCACACGTGTTTGACAGCGTACCTTGAAGATTGCGAATTTCCACAAAGTAACGTATGCCCGCAGGGGTCCGGCTCCTTGCCAAACAATCCGGGCCGGGCAAAAAAGACAATAGAGTAATATACCCGCTCTTCTTCCCCTCTGCAAGCAAGCTTAGGCCTTGCGTCGTTGTGACAGCCTCAAAAGGCCAAGAGCGAAAAGCCCTGTTGGCGCGAGTTCTCAAGCCTTGCAGCGTCCTACGAGCTATCATCGCCGGGAGTTCATTATGGCCGAACCCAAACTGCGCTCTTTCCGCATTCAGGCGCACTCCAAGCTCATCCCCACGGTCTGTGCGCTGCTCAAGGCTGAGGGCTATCGCTTCTGCCAGGAACCCTTTTCTCCCTACTGTTTTCGTCTCGAGTACGAGCCTAAAGCCCTTGGCAGCTCCCTTGCAGCCTTTTTCGGCTATATCTACATTCAGGACCGCTCATCCATGCTGCCGCCTCTGGCCCTTGCCCCCTCCCCCGAAGAAGCGGTGCTGGACATCTGTGCCAGTCCGGGCAGCAAAACCTCCTTTCTGGGCCAACTCAAACAACAGCAGGGCCTGGTTCTGGCCAATGAACCCAACCCCAAGCGTCTGGCCACGCTGCGCGCCAATCTCCACCGCCTCAATCTGTACAATTGCGCCACCTGCTCCTACGAGGGCCATAAACTCCCGCTGATGGCCGGAAGCTGGGATGCCATCCTGCTTGATCCGCCCTGTTCTGGCTGGGGCACAGTGGAAAAAAATCCCAAGGTTCTGCAAATCTGGAGTGGAGACAACATCAAACGTCTTACGAGCCTGCAAAGAGCGCTCCTGCGCAAGGCCTATGAGCTCCTAAAACCAGGGGGACGACTCCTCTATTCCACCTGTACAACCAATAGCGCTGAAAATGAAGAGCAGGTGCGCTTTGCCTGCGATACATTGGGTTTTGTCTGCCGTGCGCTTACGCCCTTGCCAGGTTTTGTCTTTGATGAACCCTATCCTGGCACCTTACTCGTCAATGGGGATGCCTCCAAAGCCCAGGGATTTTTCCTGGCCCTGCTCAGTAAAAGTGCCCAGGAGCCAGTAACGGAACACGCTGTAGCAAAAATCAGAGTCCCTGGCTATGAGGTCACTGTTCCCTATGAGCTGCCTGAAGGCCGGACTGTTGCCATTCATGACAACGTCTTCTTTCTCCCCAAGCTCACCGGCAAGGTCCTGCCAGAAGCGCTCATCTGGCGGGGCGCCCTTCTCGGCAGTCTCAAGGGCGGAACGTTTCAGCCCGACAGCCGTCGTAAACCCTTTGCTCTGACCAGACCGAATCCCGAAACCGATCTTCTGCTTACTGATCCTAGTGAAATCACAGCGCTACTCTCAGGACAAACGCGTCAAAGCACGCTTCACAGCAAGGAAGCCATGCTTTTTTTCCAGGATCTGCCTCTTGGACAGGTCAGTATCAAAAACGGACGCATTGTGGCCTCGTTTCGCTAACACCTTGCAGCGCTGGGACAACAAGAAAAAAAGAGCAGGAAGAAACTCTTCCTGCTCTCAAAAAGCTTACGCTCTTTTTGCCAATTGAAGCTTAGGCGGATTCCTTCTTCATGCCTTCATCTTCCGCAACATGGACCTTGGGTCCAAAAATCATGAAGCAGACAAAAGCCGCTATAGCGACGGCAATACCAATGATATTGGCTGTCTCAATGGGAATGCCAAATCCCAGCTTCGGGCTGTAGCAGATAAAGGTGGTGCAGACAGCGGTCATGAAAACCGCGGGCACAGTGCAGATCCAGTGGAAACGTCCATGACTGGCCAGATAGACGGCTCCGGCCCAAAGCACAATGCTGGCCAGAGACTGGTTGGACCAGCCAAAATAGTTCCAAATGGTATCAAAACCGACCTGGCAGAGCACCAGACCTACGGCAAAAATCGGAACGGCCAGAAGCAGACGAGCCGGAATGGGACGCTGCGAATAGTTGAAGACTTCCGCAATGGTCAGACGGGCCGCACGGAAGGCGGTGTCACCACTGGTCACGGGCAGGGCCACCACGCCCAGGATAGCCAAAAGGCCACCAAAACCGCCCATCAGGGCAATGGCGGAATCGTGCACGACCGTAGCCGGACCACCGCTGGCCAGGGCCTGAGCCAGAGCGTCTGGACCATGATAGAAGGACATGCCAACCGTAGCCCAGACCAGACCAATGAAGCCCTCGGCAATCATACCGCCGTAGAAAACGGACTTGCCATACTTTTCATTGCTCAGGCAGCGGGCCATCAACGGCGACTGCGTGGAATGGAAACCGGAAAGGGCGCCACAGGCAATGGTGATAAAGACCAGAGGATAGAGGGGCAATCCCTTAGGATGTTGATTGGTCCATTCGGCGGAATTGTAAAAAACGACATCCGGTGAGGCAAACATCATGATGGTCATACCAAAGGCCATGATCAAGAGAACGGCACCAAAAATGGGATAGAGCCGACCAATGATCTTGTCGATGGGCATGATGGTCGCGATGAAATAGTAGGCGAAAATAATACCCAGCCAGACATTGAAGGTCATGGCTTCAGGCGTCATTTTTGCCAAGAGACCAGCCGGAGCCTTGGCAAAGACCACGCCCACCAGCACAAGCAGTATCACGGCAAAAACACGCATAAGCTGTTTGGCCACATTACCCAGGGTATTGCCCACAATCACCGGCAAGTTACAGCCACCATAACGAATGGAGAGCATGCCTGACATATAGTCATGGACAGCACCGGCAAAAATGCTGCCGATGACAATCCAGACCAGAGCGGCTGGTCCATACAGCGCACCAAGGATCGGACCAAAGACAGGTCCGACACCAGCGATATTCAAAAGTTGTACAAGCCAGACTTTCCAGGTCGGCATGGAAACATAGTCCACGCCATCAGCTTTGGTAATAGCAGGCGTTGGACGTTTGTCATCAGCGCCAAAAACCTTGGCAACAAAGGTTCCGTAGATAAGATAGCCTACGATCAGCGCGGCTGTTGCCAGAAGAAAATACATTCCATTGGACATGGCAATCACTCCTTGCTTGGAATTTGCTCTGAGTATGCTAACAACAAGAGCAACGCTTTTCAATCGTTTGCGCCAAAATTTTCTCTACAATCGGCATCTTGGGTACAAACACAGACCGTCAAGAGGCGGCTCTCTGTGGACAGGCTTGACCTTGCCTTTTGTCGTATCCTCAACTACCATTTTGCCCAGTAGAAGCCTTCAACCCGTTAACCAGATGGCGATCAATGATGCAAATCTTTGAGACAATACCTGACAATCTGAACATCACCTGCCTCGGAAAGACCTTCAACGTGGCTATTTGCAAATCTGCCAGAGCCAAGACGCCTTCTGCCAGGATAATAGATGATAAACTGGAAATTGTGATCCCTTCGAACTTAGACATCCTGCAGTTTGAGGACGCAGTGCTTAACCTAACACACTGGCTTGAAGACAATATAGATAAAGTGCCCCCGATTCAGGCCGTTACTGCCAAACAGACCAAAACAAAGCCTGAGAAGCTTCCCGATTCTATCGACTATACGTGTCAGGATGGCTCAAAGATCACCATTATCATCCGTAAAACTCAGCGCTTACGCCGCTGCAAGATCCGCTTGATCAACGATCAATGCGAGCTAAGAGTGCCCTCGAACTTGCCTCTCGAGGCTTTGAACAAGATCTTGCCCAATGTTTATACATGGATTGAGAGCAATATTCCCTATCTGAGGTTACAGGCTGAAATTCCAAGAACGCTCAACTATACCAGCAAAACAGGAAAAAACATCGTCATTGCCGTAGAACGCTCTAAACGCGCCCGCAATGTCCGGGTGAAACTGCAGAACAATCAATTTATCCTTGTTCTGCCAAAGTCGACCGGCAAAGAAAAGCTCGACAAACTGCTTCCGGACATTTTCGCTTGGGTAGAAAAAAAGGCTCCGGAAGTCCATGAAGTGCAAAAAATGCACTCTTTGCCCAAGCTCGTCTCTATTCCCCTGCTCAACACAGACTTTCCCATCAACTATGTGCAAGAGTATCCCAAGGACCCATTGAACACGCTGGACTTTGATAGAAATTCCATCTTCAGTAGCGTGGTCAATGGACAGAAAAAAATTCTGGTCGTCAATTATCAGGATATGCTGACCTTTTATGGGGAACAACAGGACCTTTGGCTGCAGGTTATTGCCCTACAACGTTGGTGCTTGCTCTTGGCGAAAAAGCATTTGCCTATCGTACTCAACCGTGTGCTCAGTCAAAATCACTTTCAACAAGTGAATTGTAAAGTACACGATCAACGCATGCGCTGGGGCAGCTGCACAAAAAAAACCGGCCAGACTCCGACTATTTATCTCAACTGGCGAGCCATTTTATTGTCAGAAGAACTGATCAGCCATCTCTGCTTGCATGAAGCCAGTCATATCATCTATATGAACCACTCCGCAGAATTCTACGACACCCTGGTCAATATGGATCCTGATACCCTCATGCACGAAAAAGGACTTGACGCGGCCTGGGATGAACTGCCCTGGTGGGCAACACATAAAAAGCAGCTCAACGCGTATCTTTGAGGCAATGCTCCAACTCAGTCAAAAGAGCGAGGTTAACTATGGCCATCTGGGAAAAGAATAAAGCCCTTCAGGAAATTCTCTACGCAGAGCTCCCAAGGCTTGCGCGAGAAGAGGGCATGGAACATGAACAAGTCTTTGCCTGTCTGGACTCAGGGACAATGGTGCTCTTGGGTAATCCGGCGCATCCTAAGCTGCAGGCGCTGCTTATCGGTCAGCCCGCCCGTATCAAAGTCAATGCCAATCTTGGTACCTCGCCGCTCAACAACTGCCCGCAAACGGAAATGGAAAAAGTCGCGGCGGCTCTGGCAGCAGGGACCGACACCATTATGGATCTCTCAACCGCAGGCGATCTCGACGCCATCAGAAAGCAAATGCTGGAACATTGTCCATTGCCCGTGGGCACTGTACCGATCTACGCCGTTGGCAAAATTCTGATCGACTCCGAGCGTGACATAGCCGAAATGAAGGAAGATGAACTCTTTGATGAGATTGACAAACAGTGTCGACAGGGCGTGGATTTCATCACCGTGCACTGCGGACTCTCCAAACGCGGTGCCGAGCTGGCCCTTGAGGAAAAGAGAGTCTTAGGCATTGTCTCGCGTGGAGGCTCCATGCTGGCACGCTGGATGGTTGAAAACAACAAAGAAAATCCACTGCTCTCTGACTTCGACCGTCTGCTGGACATTGTCAAACCCTACAACGTGACCCTTTCTCTGGGAGATGGATTACGGCCTGGCGCTGGTGCCGACGCAGGAGATGCGGCGCAATGGGAAGAAGTCATCAATCTTGGTCAGCTTGCCAAATATGCTCACAAACGCGGCGTACAGTGTATGATCGAAGGGCCCGGTCATATGCCGTTGAATCTTGTGCAAGGCCAGATCGAAGGCATCAAGCGCCTCACCAATCATGCACCACTCTATGTGCTAGGACCACTTGTCTGCGATACAACGCCCGGCTACGACCATATCTCGGGAGCCATTGGCGGAGCCATTGCTGTGAGCAGCGGTGCCGATTTTCTCTGCTACCTGACACCAGCGGAGCATCTCACACTGCCCGATCTGGAAGACGTACGAGCCGGTGTGATGGCCTCACGCGTGGCAGCACAGGCCGGTGAAATAGCCCTTGGCAGAGCCAGGGCCCTCAAAAAAGAAGCTGCCATGAATCGTGCACGCAAAAATCTCGACTGGGAAAACATGGCCAAGGTCGCCATAGATCCCGAACTGTTGCAGAAGCGTCGGCAAACTCACAAAAACGAAGAAGTTTGTGCCATGTGTGGGAAATTCTGCTCTGTGAAAATGCTGCGTGACGTCAAAGTCAAGAAAAAGTAGCGAAATACTCGCCCCGTGATGGGGCGTGATTTCAACGCAAAAAAAAGCCCCTGAAAAACAGGGGCTTAAAAAAAATTTGGCAGCGACCTACTTTCCCACATGACGTTATGCAGTATCATCGGCGATGAAGAGCTTAACTGCCGAGTTCGGTATGGGATCGGGTGTACCCTCTTCTCTATGGCTGCCAAAAAATATG
>JAILPJ010000045.1 GCA_024699605.1 Desulfovibrio sp.
CTTGACCATAGCTCAAATTATGAAGGAAAGACACAGAAGCTCGGTGTCCTCGAACCTGAGGAATTCACCCTTGTGTTTCTCCTGTTGACTTGAAACCAAATTGTTCTTGAGAGTTTTTGCTCTGACCAGGTTGCTGACACCACCGACCAGCGCTCTCATTGAGCTATACGAGCTCTGATGCAACACGCAAGAAGGTATCTTGGTCGAAAGAATAATCTGCTCAGCAAATTGCAGAATGGCTTCTTGGCTCTCGTTGCAAAGCTTGAGCCAGAAGCCTTACCATTACTAGTGGTTGCCTGCCAAAGCAGTTTTTCCAACTTCGCTACTTGAAGCAAGAACCTTCTAATTCCTCTTCGTAGTCAAGTCAAGTGCCATGACAAAAAAAGTAAAAATTTTTTTACTCATGCCACGCCAGAACTCACCTGCCCATACGCCTTGCATCAGCAGTGGCATAAACAGATGGACTCCTGTGTTGCGCTCACTCACCTGACGCCTCAGGATCTCTCGGTACAGAAAAAAAAGCAAGTATCCGCTTTTGCAGACACTCGCTCCTCCATGAAAAACCTCTTTGCACTTTTTTTTTAGCTCAGGTTATAGCGGATGTCAAGCCTTTCCCCAAAAAAATTTTCTGATGAAGTCGACGAGTTAGGCCACTGGGTTGCACGCAAATATGGCTCAACATGACTCCCAGGTTGTGATTCCCTTCTCTAGCGTTTGTCTTTAGTGCCGTTGATGAAGAATCAGTCTTGTCATTAGCAACACACCGCAAATTTCCCGATTTCGCTATTTGGACAACTTTACATACAACTCGCCTAAAGGCAATATCGAGATTCGATCTTTCCTTGCTCTGGCCAGTTAGGCTCCTTATACCGCATGCTCCTGGTTAAGGGCATCGCAGCATTTACAGCAAAGCCTTGCATGTGAGAATGCGGCCATAACGCTTCGCTGGTTCTCTCCAAATGCTGCTCTATTGACAGAGGGTAAGCTTGCGGAAGAATCAACAATCCCGTTGACGATCCAGTGCTTGTATTGTGAGAATGCGATGCGGCACATGACCCACAGCGCCATAGGCGGATAGTATTAATGTTGCATGCGCCCCGGACTGTCGCCTCAATGCTCATTCTAAGAGGCTGCAAAGCCTGAACCAAGCGGCTTTTGGGGATTGCCAATCAATTAGTCACAAAAAAAATTTCTTCTTGCTGCTGATGACCTAACACTCATGAAAATTTTTTTCCGAAAAAAAATACTGTTATTAGAATAGAAAAATTCACAAACTATGAGAAAAGCAGCTTTCTCTCTTCCGGTAGGTGTCTACATTAATGGCAGAGGGCAATTGTCATTGCTTGCGGTTGATGACCTGACTCTCATGAAAAAATTTTCAGCAAGAAGCCTACGGTACCATTGCAGCCCAAACAGTAAAATTTGGCATATTTATTGCATAGGTTGGTTTTCAAACTGCACGCGCAAAAAAGAGGGCCAGCGCTCGGTCGCAGCCATCAAAGTCGTAAAGATTTGATCCCCCGCCCCCTTGACGGAAGGAAGATAGAGCTCGCGTCGCTGATTTAGCCAATAGGTCACAGGTTTGGCAGTTTCACGGCTATC
Organism: Desulfovibrio sp.; assembly: GCA_024699605.1. GTDB lineage: Bacteria > Desulfobacterota > Desulfovibrionia > Desulfovibrionales > Desulfovibrionaceae > Desulfovibrio. The sequence goes on from JAILPJ010000045.1 coordinate 1,603, forward strand.
TTGAAAGAGCAAAAAGATAGCCCCAGCCTGAATCCTCAGAAATGGGGCTTCTGTGTTTTGAGCCGGGGCCAACTCTATCTGGGGTCAGACGCCAAAAAACAGGAACAGGGCAACGACAAATATCCCTTGAATACGGCTTTACGCTAGATGAGGAAATTTCCCGCGTTGTCAATGCGGCAAGTTAGCTTGCGCTTACTTGCAAAAAGAGCTACTGGAAAAGCTATGAAATATTGGGAGATTTTTTTTCTGACTTTGGGAGCAGGCTTGCTTGTAGGTGCTGTAATAACGCCGAAAAGTTGGATAGCTATCCCTACGGGTCTTTTTTGCGCTTTTGTTGGATACGCTTTAAACTATTTTCAAAAGGAAAAGCTATGAATGTCGGAACTATTGGCGTAGCTCTTTCTGTTATCTTCTTGACACTGTTTGTCTTTATTGGCATTAAAAAGGGATGGATTAAATAGTCGTGTTTTCGCAATTTTGCACTTTCCATTTCTTGGCAACATGTCTTACTTTAGCAAAAAGCTATCGGCTTGCGCTAATATAACGATATATAAAAATTATGCCCCATAGACCCTTGTGGCTTATGGTTTTTTTGCTTATTTTCTAGTACTATACTTTAGTCATACAGTAAGAACACTCAAAGACATGAATAGCAATACCAATATGAGCTGTAACAAACACACCTCAGACTTAGCTGTTGTGTTCACACCATACTCGGCTGACATGGAGCGGTTAGCACCCCCTTGCACGGTTACTACATACAGGCCAAAGTTTTACGACCCCGACTCATCGCTTGTGAGCCGGGGTCTTTTCGGTTTAATCTTTAGAAAGCCGCTGCAATCTCCTAGGCAAGCTTCTGGATAAGAAAATATACAGAGTTCTCAGGAATTGAGAGTTCTATAGCAGCTTGTAACGGCATTTTTCTTACCCTAACAAGGTAATCGACAGTTTTAATCTCAGCACCACAAACAGAGCATGTCAAAGTATCACCGATAATTCTCGCAGCAAAAATACCACGTCTATCATACTTCATTTTACATAATGGACAAGGAGATATACTATATAATTCTAATGATGGACAATCTTGGTGTGACCAAGAAAGAATCTTAGCTGACGGAAAGTCTTCCAGATAGAAGTCAATCAATGGCTTCAAAACTCTATAGCCAGATACATCAATATCACCAAGGTGTTCTTTTATGTACTTATCGCTATTCTTGGCCTTATTAATCCTAGTTACATGAACTGTGCCTTGCATATTAACACTCCTTAAGATAACGAAATGAATGATAACGAATGACAGCAGCAAATCTGACTACAGCAAGCTAGAACAGACGTTTCATACCCTGTCAATCTGCATAAACCAAGCCATTGCGAAATAGCATGCCAATGTGGACATGCAGAGCATTTCATCGAGTGGGACTCAAAGAGATTCTTCAACTCGACCTGATTACGTGCTTCATTTATGGAGGGATCAGACAACTCATAAAGTATGGACTCCTTGTGTGTCTTGGCAAAATGAATCAAAGCTTCTCGCGATTTACCAGCTATACCGCCAAGCGATATATCAATATTGCCTTGATCGTTTGATTTAACGGCTATAGCTCCTAGTAAAAGTAGCTGCTCAATACACTTCATACAACCACCACATCTTCTTTGCTTTCAAAATCTATAGGTAAAATATCTGTAGAAACTGTCGTTTCTGTCGTTTCTGCGTCAACCATGCTATTTTGAGGGAACGACACATGACTTTCTGAACTGTCGTTAATCCTATTACCTGTCGATAATAATACATCTAATGACAGTTCACTACAGTTACTCGACAGCTCGTTATGCATAGAAAACTCAGATATATCAATGCCTTCGACACTTTCTACAGTTGCGACAGTTTCTTTAAACTTATTTATTGCAGGAGATGAAATAACTCGACCTCGCTTTTTTCTGTGAATCGAAGGCAATCCAAGCTTTACACAAGCCTTACCAATTGATTCAGAACTAATCACATCACCACTATATTCATTAACAATTTCCGAAAGCCATTCGTTAGAAACAATAAAACCGGCATTAGCAATATCATCTTCATGTCTTATAATAGCATTCATAATTCGACGTTCTATTGGTGTCATATTAACTAATTTTGTATCACTACTATCAGGCTTTACAGAAAGCATATTAACTACCTGAATGTTATTTTTCAATATATATTCAGTAAATTCAAGAGCACTCTTAGTTGTGTCAATAGACACACTGTCATCTTCACATACCTCACCAATAGCCGCTTTAATATAGTGAAATATTAAGATCATTTTAATGCCCTGTATACGTATTTTTTTAATGTAGGAACTATACCTATCTTTATTTTCAGACCAATAAGCATACCTACCCATCTTATTATACCACTCTACAAAATACTCCTTAGCAGTTAGCTTCAAGCCATTGCACCTAGGTTTTACATTGCCATTATCATCACTATCACACTCAAGATGTAACAAGAAAGATGTTATATTTCTTACTAATTCTTCATTTTTGTCACTAAGTTCTATATCAGTCCAAAGACTTGCCTTTTCATCTTCTGCTCTAATTAATGTACATCTTGGAACAAAACCACTCGCTTGATCAGAGCTACTAACACATTCAAATAGTATATCTGTTTGTATCTCGCCAAATATACTTAAGCTCGGTCTTTTAATATAGACATTCTTAGAAGTACGCGTATTACTCTTAAATGGTGACTGATCGTAAGCACTATTAAACAATGCTGTCATCTCCATAGTATCACCACGAGTAAAACGCCCCCTTCCTGACAATATTGTAGAAAATTCATCAGATTTAATTAGAACACCTCTAGGATTTTCGCTTAATGCATCTATTGTAGCTTCAAGAGTTGCCTTCTCAATATATACCTGTTCCCTGACTGGACATTGTGGTTCAATCATACTACTTACATCAAAGTCCTTTTTTTTCATGTTAGCGTTATATATTTCAATCTGGCTAGAATATTCGCGAAGAGCTTCTTGCCATTCTCGATATTTTTGTTCTTCCACATCATCAATATACTTAAAAAATATCTTTGCAACAGGAGATTTACCAACCCCAGAAACACCTACTATCAATAAATAAAGATTAGGACACACCATAAAACCTTTCTTTACGTATAGAGCCCTACTTTGTCCTAAACATGCAGAAACCATTGCAATAAATGCAGCAACGGACAACGATTTAGTTGTTGAAGTTACCATACTAACTTCTTCCAAAAGATCTTTAATTTGTTTTGGAAATACATGTAATGGAACTTCTGGAGGCAAAGGAAGTATATACTGTGTTTTACTTGATGCTTGTGGATCATAATTAGTAGAGACTTTCTTTTCTGGTATTCCCCTTGGCTTTTTCATACCTGCAGTCAGCCCACTTTCAATTGTCCTCTGTGACTTCTTAACGCCATCTTTTGGATCATCAATAAGGCCACATTGATCAGCAGCCTGCCCAAGCTTTTTTCTAGCAATATCTTCAGGCAATACATTACCAGAAACTAACTGTCCAAGAGCAAATGCAGAAGTGTTCAGTTGGTCATTGCGCTGTCCTTCTGAAGTAGATGCCAACTTTGCACATTCATCTTCAACAGCCTTCTCCACATAAGGATGCAGCTGACAATTTTCAACATCAATAGTAGTCTCATAACTGTTATCTTTGGTATTTGTATGATTGCCCTTTACAACAAGATCCAACAGCCACTCAGGAGCTTTTATTGGCTCTATTGAAGGCTTTTCACACTCATATACTCCACCATCTTCTAATAAACTTGGAGTGACAATGACATATCCACCATTACCACGAACATCGATATTAGGAGCTACTTTGCTACTGCTATTCCGAATATCTACACCTTCTGGCATTTTGAAATAAACGTGTAAGCCACCATGAGCAGTTTTTACTCGTAGCGTATTTGGTATGCCACCATACTGAGAGCATAGAGATTCAAAATTTGCTATACCGTTCTTGAGCGTGCCATCTTTATCAACACCCTCATCAAGATCTACGACAAACACGCCTGAACGTGAACCTGTAACTAATCCTATGGCTGCGTCAGGCCATTGTCTCCACCATTGACGAATTGTTTCTTCATCTGTAGTTGCGTCCTTAAAACCATGTGTTGTCAGCGGACTCTTAGTTTTTGAGCTGCAAGGGAATACTGGATAGCCATTTTTTGCATAGGCAAGTGCAGCATTAAGAATTGCCTTGAAATTACACTCTTCCAAAGCTCTCTTTTGTTCATCTGCAAGGATTGCTTGGATAGGCCATGTCTTTTTTACGTCACTCATTACTTTGGCTATACTTTGAGCTGACATATATCGTCTCCTTTGCCCGCCATACCACCAGAGAGTATGGCGGGCTTTGTTTTTCTAATAAGTTATTCAACCACAGAACAAGGTGATGAAGAAACACTCACGGAGAAAATTGTCGAGAAAAAAAGCATTGTAATTACAATGACATTTTTGCTCTTCCGTTAGCGAGTCGCTCAGCACAAGACTGCCGTTCCTCATCGCTCATCTCCCTAACCTTTCTGTATGGATTCTTTCCAAAACGGAATGGATGTAGTGGGCAATTTACCGCAGTACACAATCTAACTTCTTTTGGCTGGAAGCAGCAGCAGTCGATGCACTTTGCTCTAATTGCCTTTATAGGTGTCCTGATCTCCTTTGTATTCATAGCTTCTCCTTGTGCTATTATTGTATTTCAACAGCCTGCTTCATATAGTCTAGTATCTCGCTCAAGGGCCAGACTGACATCCTTGACCCTATCTTTTTTGGCTTTGGGGCCTTGCCTTTTTGGATAAGTTCATACCAATATGATCTGCGCAATCCTACCTTTTCAAGAACCTCTGGCAGGCGTAGGAAACGCTCTTCAGAATAAAATTCCATGTTTGTCCTCCAGTAATGTTGTATGTGGGAGTGTAAGATGTTCACTCGATCCTAATCAAGCTTATCCTACTCTCGAAGAAAAATACAATACCTAGAGAAATCGTTAATCATCAATATATTATAACTACGATAACGTTACTATTAGGCTCTCAGCTGCTTGTGAAGCGTGGATTCTCGAAATCCCAATGGGCAAAATGAAAGCCCAGCGATAACCAACGTTATCACTAGGCTTCAACCGCTTGTGAAGCGGATATTCACGAATCTACGTCGGGCAAAAAAATAAAGCCTAGCAACAACTTACGTTATCACTAGGCTTTCACCCGCTTATGGAGCGGAAATACAAGATTTAATATGCTTTCGATTTTACACACTTCAATTTTTCGGGCATCGCTTCTAAAATCGCGTCGTACATCCCGCTTGTAAAGTTATACCCCATTTCTTCGCTGTATTTTTTAACATCGTTATAACTCCAAGCTGTTTGGCCGTTCTTTTTGCTTGAAGCGTCAGTAGTGCAAAAATGGGCGAGCACTTTTAGCATGTCTGGAACAGACTCTTTCCATTTCTTATTAATATTAGCAAGACGTACTTGTGTTGCTGCCTGAGTACGCTCCTCGCTGCTTTGTCCTGCAATCCTCTCTAATTCACTAAGCTTTACTTTTTGATCTTTTGTTATAGTGCCATTTTGAGCACTATCAATAATAGAAGCCAGATGTTGATATAGCTTCTTCCACTGATCATTACTACTTTTTTTTGTTGAAACTGCGTCTAGTGAGGCATAATATGGATGTTTAGCTATAAATTCATCAACTTCAGCACGATTGAACCATAAATGAGCGAATGGATCTAATATAGGTCCACCTGGTGTTATACTGCCACCACTATATCCAACTAGTGTTCTTTCACCTATCTTAAAACCCATTACCCATACTTTGTCTTTGACTCTTTCAACTTCAATCTCTAATATACCGTCTCTCTTAACTAAATATATATATTTTTCATTGTCTATTTCGTCATAAGGAATTTCCTCATATTTAGTTAAGTTTGATTCGTTAATAAATGTAGCAAATTCAATATGTGGAACATATATTATACCAAGAAGGTCCATTAACCAAATAAACTCTGATTTATCGTATACACGACCTAATAATGACATTTAACCAAACCTTTCAATAATAAATACTAACTATTTAAAAGCTCGTCCAAATAATCAGCCCACTTCTGCATCATTTCTATGCGTTCATCAAGGTAAAGAGCTCTGTTGTATGCCCGCCTCACCTCGTTTTTTTCCACATGGGCGAGCTGCCGCTCAATCACATCTCCCCTGAACCTAAGCTTCTCGTTAAGCAGCGTGCTTGCTGTTCCTCTGAAGCCGTGTATATCCTGCACGCCACTATACCCTAACCTTTTCAACGGCTGCCTCAACGCTCCTTCCGTTATATAATGATCCTTTCCTCGTGATGGGAAGCAGTACTCACCATTGCCGGTACACCTCTGTAGCTCCTTGAAAAGGGCAAGAGCCTGCTTTGACAACGGCACCAGATGCTCAAGCCTACCTTTCATTCTCTCAGCTGGTATCGTCCACATGGCGTTGTCAAAATCAATCTCCTGCCACTTAGCGCCACGCAGCTCGTTGCTACGAACGAATGTCAGAGCCATCAGTCGAAGGGCAATATGCGTTATTGTCCCGCTTGGGTAGGCATCGATATCTCTAAGAAGCTTGCCGACCTGTTCGGGATCAACAATGGCATGGCGCTGTCTATGGTGAACCTCTGGCAGTATCTTACTGATCCCAGCCGCTACGTTGCTTATACACAACTCCTTCTCAAAAGCATACTCGCACACCTGTCCCACGACATATGCTATTCTATGGGCCGTTTCTGTGGTACCGCTACTAGCCTTTGCCTGTAGACAAGGAACAATGTCTGAGCGCTTTAAGTCAGCAATTGGTATGCTTCCGATGACAGGGAATAGTACATTCTCTAGGTATGAACGAACATTGGCCTTGTACTTCTCGTTTTTCTCAGCCATCTTGACGCTAAACCACTCATTGGCAACGGTCTCAAAGGTTAAAGTATCATGAACCTCTTCTGCCTTGGCCTGCGCCTTGGATTCTTGCTTTGCTCGTGATGGATCAATGCCATCACTAATCAGCTTACGTGCCTCCAAGCACTTTGCTCGTGCTTGCGCCAAGGAGACCTCTGGATAGACCCCAAGTGAAATCCTCTTTTCCTTACCATCAATCCGATACTTCAACCGCCACCATTTACCTCCCCTTGGAGCAACCTCAAGATATAACCCATCTCCATCAAATAGCTTGTATGCTTTTTCCTTGGGGGCAACCGCTCTGATCAGCTTGTCTGTTAGTTTTCCTGCCATCTGGGGCAACTCCTTTTTGAGTGTTGGGGGGGCACTTTTAGTTGCCCCTATAATTGCCCCCAAAATTTCCGGCTGTCAATGGATTTCCATGGACGACAATGGACGACAAAAACAAGAAAGTCCGCTAAACACAAGGCTTAGCGGACATCTATGGATTTCCTTGGACTATGCAAAAATGCTAGATGGTGGAGGCGGGGAGAGTCGAACTCCCGTCCGCAAATATTCCACACAAAGCGTCTACAGGTTTAGTTCAAGTTCACAATCTCGTCGCACCGTTGCCCTTGAACAAGCGTGATGCGACCAGTCGCACAGAAGAATCTCGCGCTTTTCCCCCGTCCGACGACAGGAAAAACGCCAACCTGATGCGTGTCGCCACCAAAAGAGTATCAGGTGTCATCTTTTGTGACGTGCCCTCTGTTGGGGCATTACCCTTGCTGTTTAGGCAGCGCAGGCGTATTCGTAATCGTTCTTGGCAATTACTTTGTTGCCGCTTTTTACGAGGCCAGCGGCGCCTCGACCTGCAACTTTGGCTTCACTATCCACGTCGAAACCAATGCGCCCCCTTTCTAGACTTTGGCTTTTCTGACTTATTGGAACCTAACTGAAAAATTGAGGAAGAAAGAATACTGCAAAACGAAAGCTATGACAAGAAAATTCTTTGCTCTTAAAAATGCTTCACGGCGAGAGCAAAAACGCGATAGTTCACTGAAAAATGCGCTCTAAGACAGCTCAAACCGCCGCACACAAACCCCAAGATCAAAGCCCCCTGCCTGCAAAGGAGATATTCCCATGCCCACACTCTTTCAGCTGACCTTGCTTGCCAAGGAAGAAGAAAGCGAAAACGTCACAGGACTTCTTGCCTTGTACGCTCAGGAAGGCTGGCAGGAAGAACTGCTGCCCACAGGAGAGACACGCTTTCTCGTTTTTACACACGAAAAGCAGAAGGCTCAGAGCATTGAAGAAGCGATCCTTTCCAGGACCAGTGCGGTTGAAACAACTCTGACAGAACGTGAAGAGCAAGACTGGCTGAGCACCTGGAAAGAGAACTTTACGCCTGTGAACTGCGGCTCACGCTTTGTTGTTCTGCCTCCGTGGCGCAAAGACGACTACGATGCCCGAGATCGCCTTCCCATCATCATTGAGCCCAAAAACGCTTTTGGTACAGGCCAGCACGCCACAACCGCCCTCTGCCTCACTCTCCTTGCCGATGCCTGGGAAAACAAGCAGATCCCGTCTTCAGAACCGTTTCTCGATCTGGGCACAGGCTCAGGCATTTTGGCCATTGCCGCGGCAAAGCTAGGACTTTCAGGCAAAGGCCTGGACATCGACGCTGACGCTCTAGAAAACGCCAGAGAAAACGCCACGCAAAATCAGGTTGCGCAAAAGCTCCAGTTCCTGCAGGGATCCATCGAAGAAGTTCAGAATGAACATTTTGGGCTGATCTTCGCCAATATTCTCGCAGATCCCTTAATTGCTATGTCCCAGCCTATAGCCGAAGCCTTAGGCCAAAAGAGCCTTCTGATCCTCTCTGGCCTTCTCGAAATCCAGGCGGAGAACGTGCAAAAAGCCTACCTCTCCCAAGGGCTGAAACTGACCTCAAAGCGTCTGCAGGATGAGTGGTGCGCTTTAACCTTCAGGAAAGATTAAGACCCCCTGTTTCCCAAAAATCCTGCCAAAAACCTCACGCATCCTCAGGATGGCCTACAACACGGAGCCTTCCCTGCTCAAGCACGGCATGCCGGTTGAGACACGAGGGCAGATCGCTTGCTTTATGCGCCACATAAAGCATGGTCAGATGCGGAAAGGCCGTATCACCCTGGGCCAGGCTCTCAAGAAGGGCAAGATAGGCGTTACGCATGCCCTGATCGAGCCCTGTCAAAGGCTCATCCAGAAGCAAGACATTGGGTCGGCAAATCAGAGCCCTTGCCAGAAACGCCCGTTGCAGCTGCCCTGTGGAGAGCTCTGAGCAAGGACGTCTGATCAGCTCTTCAAAAGTCTGTCTCTCGTACTCTCTGAAAAAACGCCGCAGAAGACTTCTGGCCCAGGCCCGCTCTTCGTCGCTAAAGCTTCGGTAAAGACCCACGGAGTTTTCGAAACCCGAGCAGACCAGATCAAGCACATTTACGGGATAATCGTACTCGGCAAGCGTTTTGGACGAAATCAAACTTATGCCGCTCCTCAGCTCCTCCAGACTTTCCGCGTATCCGCCCTTGCCTGCCCGCAATTTGGGAAGCCACCGCTTGATTGTGCCGCCAGCGGCACAAAATTCGTCTCCGGCCAAAAGACGCAGAAGCGTGGATTTGCCGGAGCCATTCTCCCCGCTGACCAGCCAGTGCTCACCCTCATGCACGCAAAAAGAGAGGTCGTGCAGGATCTCTTCGCCTGCGACAAACACATTGACATGCTCAAGCGCAAAAATTGGCGGTTCTTCCTCTTTGTGAGGCCCTTTGGAAGCTATTGCAAGACGGCTCTCAGTCATCCCGCCAAAAACCCTCTTCTTCTGCTCTGCCCCAGAAGACCCTTGCCCAGAAAAAAGCCTGCCGGCCTCTACATATTTGCGCTGCAGAATAAAGTCTGGAATCGTACTCTCTTCATGGGCCACAAAGATCAATGTGCTCTGATCCGCAACCTGCTCAAGCAATGCCACAAAACGCTTGGCATGAGCGCTATCGAGCCCTTCCAGACATTCGTCGAGCAAAAGCACTGCCGGCTCAGCAATCAGGGCCCTGGCAAGCAAGAGAATGCGCAATTGTCCCTGGGAAAGGGTTGAGCTATCACGATAGAGCAGATCCTCACAGTCAAGAGAACGCGCAAGGCTTCTGGCCTTTCTGATCTGCTCCTGTGAGCTCTGGGTGTAGAGCAGTGGCGTGCCATCAAGACCTGTCAAGACAAGGTCCAGTCCCTGAATCGTCCAGGCGTGCTTCTGATAACGCATCTGACTTGAGGGAGAAATCAAGGCGGTCAGCGCTCGCCCTGTGAGCAAGGAAGGATTCATGATGCCGTCGCTATCTCGCCAGCAAAGACGGCCGCAGTCTGGCCAAAGCTCACCTGCCAGCAAACGCAGAAGTGTTGACTTGCCAGAGCCGTTGACACCCGTCAGCGCACAGTGCTCACCACGCAGGATATTCCAAGAAATATCGTGCAGCACAGGCTCACGCTTGACCGCATACGGCAGTGTCACCGAAACATGCTCACAGTGAATCAAGAGCTCGCCCATACATCACCCGCGTCCTTTGCTGTTCGAAAAAAAGTCTCACACATTGCTCTACGCATCTCACCTCAAGCCTTAGACCTCAGGTATTGGCTGCGCAAGCCAGCGACCCCGCTCAAAATGCCCATGCTCTGTAAAGCCAAAGGAGCGGGCATAGCGGGCAAGCTCGTCAAAGCCATAGGCAATATCGTGGACATTGTGGGCATCGGAGGCAAAAGTCACAGGCAAGGCGAGCTCTCGAGCCATCTGCATGATTTCAGGGCAGGGATAGATCTCACGACACTCTTTGCGCAGACCCGCCGAAGAGATTTCCATGGCCATACCCTTGGCTTTCAAGGTCTCAAGGCAATGTCGGATCGTTCCCTGACTTTCGGGCTTTTGCAACCACAGATGGAACTGTTCAACAGAAAAGATCTTGATGAGATCTGGATGGGCCGCGATATTGTAGAGGCCGCAGGCCAGCATATCCTGCCAGGCGGAAAAATAGGCACGATACCAGCCCTCACAGTCTTCCTGGGAAGCCTTCTCCCAAGGACCGCGTCCGTCGTCAAAGCCCCAGTGGCCGATAAAATGAACACTTCCGATCAGATAGTCAAAATCAAAGGCTTTGGCCGAACGTGTGGCAAAATCAAGCTCCCCTTCCAGCCAGTCCATTTCCATGCCAAACAACACAGCACAAGGCTTGCCGTCTATGGCTGCGCTTGGATGATCCCGTAAATTGCACACTTCCTGCACATAATTGGGCAAATGCTTGGTTAAGGAGTCCCGATACTCATGGGTGTAGTTGAAACCCAGAGGCCTGGGTGAATGCTCTGAAAAGCCCATACGATGCAGTCCTTTGGCCAGCCCTGCCTCGTACATTTCCTTGGGAGTGGCACAACCGTGGGAATACTTGGTATGCAGGTGCAAATCACAATCAATCATCAGGACCTCCCACACGCTTAGGCAAAGCGGCGCACAATTTCCTGACCGGCCCGACGGCCTGCCCCCATGGCCAAAATCACTGTGGCGGCACCGGTAACAATATCGCCGCCGGCAAAGACATTGGGAAGAGAGGTCTCCCCTGTGGCTTCGTTGACCGTGATATAGCCGCGCTCATTCAACGCAAGGCCCGGTGTGGCTTCAAGGAGAACAGGGTTGGAACGCGTACCCAAAGCAATGATTGCCAGATCCGTCGGCATCTCAACACGTGCGCCCTCAATGGGCACAGGGCGCCTGCGGCCTGAGGCATCGGGCTCACCCAGCTCCATTTGCTGCAAGATCACAGAACGCAACTTCTGTTGATCATCGCCCTGGAAGGCAATGGGCGAAGCAAGCATGGTAAACGCGACGCCTTCTTCCTCGGCGTGTTCCACTTCTTCCTTGCGCGCGGGCATTTCAGCGCGCGTGCGGCGGTAGACAATGTTCACGCTTTCCGCCCCCATGCGCAGGGCCGTGCGTGCGGCGTCCATGGCCACATTGCCGGCACCAAAGACCGTAACGTGGCGGCCGGGATAGACCGGCGTGTCGTATTCCGGGAAGCGATAGGCACGACCAAGATTGACACGCGTCAGATATTCATTGGCGGAAAAAACACCAACCAGATTCTCGCCAGGAACTCCGAGAAAAACAGGTAAGCCGGCACCGACGCCAATAAAGACCGCGTCGTACTGCTTGCTAAGGTCCGCAACCGAAACCGTGCGTCCGCCCACATAGTTCAGCAAAAAGCGCACACCAAGTCTGCTTAAGCCTTCGACCTCTTTCGCCACAACGTCCTTGGGCAAACGGAAGGACGGGATGCCGTAAATCAGGACTCCGCCCGCTTCATGCATGGCCTCATAAATATCCACATCCAGGCCATTTTTGGCACAGACCCCGGCACAGGAAAGGGACGATGGCCCAGAACCAATACAGGCCACTTTTTTGCCCTTTTTGGCGATCTGGCCAGAACTGACGCTTGTGGCAGCGTTATCAGCCACAAAGCGCTCCAAACGCCCGATGGCCACAGGGGATCCTTTCTTGCCAAGGACACAGCGACCCTCACATTGGTTTTCCTGAGGACAGACCCGTCCGCAAATGGCCGGAAAACTGTTGGAACTGGTAATTTTGGCATAGGCGCCCGCATAGTCTTTGGCCACCACACAGCCGATAAAATCGCGAATGGGCACTTCCACAGGACAACCCTGCATGCACAAAGGCTTTTTGCACTGCAGACAGCGGCTGGCTTCAGCCAAGGCCATCGCTTCCGTATAGCCCAAGGCCACTTCCTCAAAATTCTTATTGCGTATGCCTGGCTCCTGGCAAGGCATGGGTACCCGTGTTCTTTTCTGCTCTTTTGTCATCCGTTTCTTTCGGCGTGGATCCCGATCCCAGGGATCAGAACTCTGCCGCCTCCCTTTCTATCAAAAAGAATTTCAGCCCCTGCTGACAAAAAAAGAAGCTGGGCTCAGAAATCCTGTGGATTACGTCAAACGCTGCGAACTCTCACCTGTCTCTTCCGCGATGATCCTCGCAAAAGACCTTAGGCTCTGGCCTGCTTAAATGCCTGCATGGAGCGGGCCTCCTGTTCACGGAAGGCGGCAAGACGCCGTTTCAGCTCCGCAAAATCGACTTTGTGCCCGTCAAATTCTGGCCCGTCAACACAGGCAAAGCGCGTTTTCCCGTCCACCGTGACACGGCAGGCACCACACATCCCAATGCCATCCACCATGATGGGATTGAGACTGACCGTGGTCTTAATGCCCAAGGGCCGTGTGCATTCGGAAACCGCAGCCATCATGGGGACAGGGCCGACACCGACAACTTCAAAGAGATCCTTTTCCGTTGTCAGCAATTCCGCCAAAACCTCCGTAACCAGGCCTTTTCGGCCATAGCTTCCGTCATCGGTTGTGACATACAGGGTGTCCACAAGTCCTCTGAGCTCCTTTTCAAAGAGCAAGAGATTCTGGCTGCGGGCACCAATGATGCCTATGACGCGGTTGCCCACCTGCACATGCCCTTTGGCGATGTGGTGCATGGCGGCAATTCCCGTGCCGCCGCCAACGCAGATCACGGTTCCTTTTTTTTCAATATGCGTATGATGCCCACAAGGCCCGCAGACATCCAAAATCTCATCCCCACAGGAGAGCTCTTCAAGCTCTGCCGTGGTCTTTCCAAGCACCAGATAGACAATGGTGATGGTGCCAGCTACGGGATCGGTATCAGCTATGGTCAGGGGAATTCGTTCCCCATGCTCGTTGACCCTGAGCATCACAAAATGCCCGGGACGCGCACTTTTGGCAATGTGCGGGGCAGAAAGCACGAGCTTACTGGTTGTGCCGCAAATCAACGGCTCCTTGACGAGTATCTTTGTGCCCATGTGGCTTACTCCTGTAAAATGATCTCGGCTTTTTTAGCCTAGAGCCGCAGCAAAAACAAGACGCAAGACGCTCTCCAAGGCCATTTTACGGTTTTTGACGTGCCAAGAGAAATCCATGGCAATTGTAAAAAGATAACGAGATAAACAAAACGCAAGTCGACACTTTTCTAATAACATTCTCAATATAAACTCTAAGAAGATGAGAGCCAAAGGCTGCCCAGCCAAAATCAACAAAGACTGGCTATGGTGCAAGTCCTTTGCGAAAAGCAAAAAATTCTTGCGCTGATCTTAACGAAAAACACAAATTGCCGATTTCTGACACCTGGAAGAACAAAGAACCTTGTCGGCCGAGACCTGGCAGCCAACAAACAATGTTGAAAAGATCCCTTTTGAGATCAGCCAAAAATACGGAAAATAGCCCTAAAAAAAGTCTCTTGACAAGGCTTGAGCGACACAATATGAGAGCTTGACATGTGCTTGAGCGACTCAGATCTTTCCTTGAGGATGGATCATGATCAGAAAACTTTGCCTTTTATGCTGTCTTGCAGGCTTACTCAGCTTCGCCAATGCCACACAGGCCGCTGAGGAAAAGCTTTTGGAAGAACCCTGGGTGCAGATGCCGGCCGGGGCCAGGCCTACGTATATGGGCATTCACGGAGGCACCATGCCGGTCAGCCTTCTGGTTTCCGATGACGGCTCCTCACTGTTGACGTTCGTGGGACGCACCGGCAATGATTTTCTGGAAGTTCTGCACAGAACGGAATTTCAGATGCCAAGCTTTCTCAAGAAAGCCGCCCAGAACTCCACCCGCGATGCTCTTGAGCAGGGAAAAACGATCCTGCACGCTGGCGACAAAAAAACAAGCATGCCTGTCATCTATATCACGGGCCTGGGCTTTCAGCGTTCCACGGTCGACGAGGCCGAGCTTTTGCCCTTTGGCTTTTCGGAAAAGCCCGTCTCCATTGAAGGTCAGGTGCGCATGCCAGACTCGGCTACTCCCAAGCGCAAGGAGTACCGGCTCTTCTTTCAGCCCCGCTATCTCATCCCCCGTTAGAGCCTGCCAAAAAACTGCAGATAGAGACGCTGCAAAAATCCGTAAAAGACAAAGCCAAGACTCGTCAAAAGAAGCGAGCCGCAAAGATTGCTGGCAATCGTTGCGATGGCCTGAAGGTGACGGCCCTGCGCAAAAAATGCGCTGACTTCAAGGGAAAAGCTCGAAAAGGTCGTAAGAGCGCCCAAAAATCCCGTAATCAGCAAGGGACGCCATTTTTCAGCCCAGGGACAAGCAAGGAGAAAAGCGAAAACAAGTCCCGCCAGAAAAGCCCCCAGAAGATTGGCGGTCAATGTGCCAAGGGGCAAAAAGCTCGTGAGGGGATTGAGCAAGAGGCCAAGCCAATAGCGTAAGAGCGCTCCGGCACAGGCCCCAAGACAAATCAACAGCACTGTTTGCAAGATAAACTCCAAAAAAGAAGCAGCCCCGAAAGGCTGCTTCTTTTTTTCCCAAGAGGATCTAATGACAGCGTATGCCTGTCAAAAGATGCTCCATTTTCTCTTTTTTTGTGCGCAGGTAGGCCTCGTTTTCCGGGCAGGCCTCAATTTCAATGGGCACCCGTTCCACGATCTCAATGCCGTAGCCGGAAAGACCGACGATTTTCTTAGGATTATTGGTCAACAGGCGAATTTTGTGAATGCCCAGATTGACCAGGATTTGTGCGCCTGTCCCATAGTCGCGCAAATCGTCAGGAAAACCGAGCATGCGGTTGGCCTCAACGGTATCGTAGCCCTGATCCTGCAGGGCATAGGCGCGAATCTTATTGGCAAGGCCAATGCCGCGCCCTTCCTGACGCATATAGATAAGGGCACCTCGCCCTTCTTTTTCAATTTGTCTCAAGGCTGCCGCAAGCTGACCGCGGCAATCACAGCGCAGTGAACCCAAGGCATCACCGGTCAAACACTGACTGTGCACTCGAACAAGCACCGGTTCCGGTCCGCTAATATCACCTTTGACCAAGGCCAAATGCGTTCCCGGCTCCAATTCGCTTTCATAGGCGTACACGGTGAAGTCACCGTAAAGACTCGGCAAATGGGCATGGGCATCACAACGCACCGAAACCTGTCCGCGATTCAGACGGTAGCGGATAATGTCGCGAACCGCGACAATCTTCAGGTCGTGTTCTTCGGCAAAAGCCTCAAGATCGGCCATGCGCGCCATGGTGCCGTCTTCGTTCATGATCTCGCAGATCACGGCAGCGGGTTTCAGTCCAGCCAGTCTTGCCAGGTCAACACTGCCTTCTGTCTGTCCTGTCCGGGAAAGCACACCGTCGCTCTTGGCTCTCAGGGGAAAGACATGGCCTGGTGAAACCAAATCTTCAGGTCTCGCATTGTCGGCCACAGCGGTTCTGATGGTCAAAGCTCTGTCAGCCGCAGAAATGCCGGTTGTGATACCATCTCTGGCTTCGATGGAAATGGTGAAATTTGTACCAAAACGGGAGGCATTGCGCTGTGTCATTAAGGGCAAACGCAGATGATCGGCGATCTTGGGGTCCAGCGGCAGGCAGATCAGTCCACGGCCAAAGCGGGCCATAAAATTGATGGCTTCAGGCGTCACGAACTCTGCCGCCATGGTCAGATCGCCTTCATTCTCGCGATCCTCGTCATCCACAAGAATCACCATCTTCCCTTTTTTGATATCAGCAACTGCTTCCTGAACGGTACATAAAGGCATAGTCAACTCCTCACAAATCCTGGCGAAGTATTACAGAAAAAAACCACAACAGAGTGACGGTACCATCAAATCCGCAAACTCTTGCTGATATCCGTCAGACGAGCACGGGCAAAGAGCAGATACGAGATGATCAGCTCACCGGAATTAAACGCTGAGGTAATATACAGCGGATCATACGTGCAAATTTTATTGAGATAGACATTGGCCTGGGCCATATTGTCCTCATTGTTCTTCTGTTTGATCTCGGGATAGAGCGTATAGAGGGCATTGACAAAGTCACGCACAACCAGAACAATTCCCTGGGCCTCGTAAATCCGGTTATCGAGCTCATGAAACGATAAATCCTGGGCATTTTGCAAAAGACCTAAGGCGTAACCCAGGAGATTTTCACCGATCACGACGTTGAAGGACGTGTAGAGATCGTCAGTTCGACAATTGTAGACGCCTGTTCCATCGTCAAGGGAATTCTTGTATTTCACAAGTAAACCATAGCCCTTTTGATAGCTCCCTTCAGCCGAAGGAAACCAAAAGCTACGAGGATCTATGGCAAAATTGTTGATACGGGAACGATAGAGAAAATCGCTCTCGCGATCGGCTGAACCGAGCTTGGCAATTTCAGTGGAATAAAGATCAAGCAGACACTTGGTTGCGTGGTAGACGCCATACTGGCGATAGGCGCGATTGTCTAACAGGTAACGGTTAAAGAGAAGATCATTAAAAGACCAGCCAAAGGTGGAAGAAAGTTCATACTGCATCTGATGCGTTATGGCATCCAAAAGCACCTTGCCTTTGGCCTGTTCAGGCAACTCAGAAGCTTTGGCCGTAATTTCATACGGTGTGGGAAATTTCGTCTGATCCAGAGCACTGTAGGCTCTTTGCCCTCCCCATAAGAGCGCGAGCAGAAGGACAAATAAGACAATCTGAAAAGCGGCATTACGCAAAAGCGAGGCCAGGCGAGATGAGGTAGGAGCTGCGTCGTCCATAAAATCTCCTCGAAAAAAGACAAAGCCCGTTAAAAAATCTTCCTTGTATATAGGGGCTTGAACGTAAAAGTCAACGGCGCAGAGCTTTCCTGCCTTTAAAACCTGGCAGAAAAAGAAAGCCCCCGATCCGTGGATGGGGGGCAATAGAAGAAAAACAATGAGACACTTCGCTTGCCTGCATGCTCAAAAGCGCACAGAGGGACGAAAGCAGGAACTTGGAGATCTACGCCTCACACAATAATTGCACGACTGGGCCATGCTGTGAAGCCACACATTAAGGCCCATCAAGTTCGAGCTTTCTCACTTGATTCTACTAGAATCAGGTTTTTCAGCTTCAAAACAAAAGGAATACTACCGTCTGAAGTCATTCTCGAAACGCCCATCTCAGCTCAGAGATAAGACGGAGAGACGTTCTGGCCTGGAAGAGTCTCGCGTGTGCCAATCAGGAGAACAAAAAAAGCCCCAAACAGGGGCTTAAAAAAAATTTGGCAGCGACCTACTTTCCCACATGACGTTATGCAGTATCATCGGCGATGAAGAGCTTAACTGCCGAGTTCGGTATGGGATCGGGTGTACCCTCTTCTCTATGGCTGCCAAAAAATATG
>JAILPJ010000051.1 GCA_024699605.1 Desulfovibrio sp.
AAGCAGCATTCATAAAAATGGCCTTGCCTTGCATAATCTCGATGAAATTGGAGCTGAGACCTATCGGTGTGAAAGACATTTTGACGTGCAAGCAGCTTGCTAATCCACTCAACGAGAAAAATCTTTTCGATGCTGAGTATATAAACACATCACTGGCCAGATATGCGCGGAGGGTTCTCCTCGGGGCCTGTTTCAGTCTGAGATTGCGGCGCGATTCCACAGTGCAGTGAAATTATCAAGCCGAGGAGAGCGGGATGAAGTCAGCTGCCGACTCGATCGGGGCCGTCTGCGCCTAGTAAGATCTTACAAGCATCCACGGACTGGTATGACCCCGTGCCTTCGGGCAACGTACGTATCAATGTGGGTGCTGCCAACAAAAGAATAGCACGTTCAATGTATTCGGACGTATGCGCGGGGTTAGCATTGCTGGCATCGGGTTTGGGCGTGTTATTTTTAGTGATACCGTTCCCAACTAGTTCTATATACAAGCGGTTCTAGTTGCGTAGGGCTTGGACGTTAACCGATCCAAGTTTCATCGGAATATATCAGGAGACGAGACTCGATGGGCTGAAGGCCATTGGCTGATGAGGCTTGAGCACCGGACTCGTTTCTGATTTTACGCTCCTGAGCCCCCGCACTGTATTTCGCGAATCGGTTATCGGGAGCCTCAAAACATTGGGCACGTCCCGAAGGAGAATTAGCTCCAGAGGTGACGACATGGCGTCACTAGCCATTTTCCATCACACCTGATAATGCACATTTTCCAGAAAGCCACTGGCTCATGAGGCAAAGGGAATTGGACCCGGAGTTTATGAGTCGGTGGATTTTTTGTTTCTGACTCTGATACACTCACGTGGATCTATGCGACTGTCTCGGTGATATAAAAATCAAAGGGTGATTTTCAATGCATTTTTCGTTTTTATCGCGCAATCTAAGCAATTCTACTCAATAACATCACATACGCATCATATATATCGAAAGATGCTGAAAAAGATGGCACAGAATTTGCATGTTTCCATGGCATAAAAACACATTTTTGACAAAGGAGTTCTGACATGGAAATGCTGATTTTTGCCGTCATTATTTTTGAAATCGCACTAATCCCTTTTGTTGTCCGTTCTCTGTCTGACCTGGCTGATGAATATGTGAGGTAATCACTTGTCGTAGCACACCCGCGTACCAGCGTGGGTCAGAAAACGTGGCCTGTTGTGGGATTAATCTCACGCAGCGACGCATCTGATCTGGATATTTGCCGCTAACAGGAGAGCAAAGGGAAATCGGCCCCTAGCGCTGGCCTGTTAGCGGCTTTTTTGAAATTAGATGTCTCCAGGGAGGAAGAAGTTTTAGTGGCTGACTCTGTTAAGGCCTCATAACAGTTTTTCGACCGGTGACACATACACTACATCTCTTCTTTGCTTCACGTCAAAAAAATTGCCGATTTTTCTATTGTAATTCAAGGGATTTTTCTCAACAAAAATTTTTCATGGGTGTTTGCTTATCAGAAGCGAGAGCGCAAAAAAATGCCTATAATATAGGTAGGTTGACGTAAATGCGCTTGGTCGTAGGCTAAAATGGATGTCTTATGTTTGTTTTGACGAAGTAATTTGAATTTGGTCTGACAGCATGCTTGTGTGACAAGGGGAGAGCGAGGTTAAAGGTTAGATGCCTTGCCAAAAGATGTAAAAAAGCCATAAAAACGCACGAAGACGTTTATGAAAGATGAGAGATTTTGGAGCAGAGCGGGCGCAAGAGAATTGATAGGCCGACGCCCCTGCGGCCGTGAATTCCTCATTGATCTTCGAAGAACCCATGATATATCCGCGTTACTTTCCTGATAACGAATACATGACAATCTGGCAGATTCTGCAACGCTGGCAGAAAATTCCCCTGCAAGAACTTATGAGCCTTATCAATTGGTTCGGCGGCAGCCGGCCAAAGCTGCCGCCACACGTCATGTGGCCACCCGCCGAAGGAACATCGAATGCTCGCGGCGCCTATCTGTATCCACTGGGACGCGTCGAGCTGAAGATTGTGGGCAAAATCGACGGACTTTGCCGCATCGAAGACAACGACGGGGTTATCTATTCCTGCAGTATTGACACGACGCCCAAAAAACACTGCGAACCTGTTGGTGAACTGTACTTTCTCGCCAGCGATGTCGTTCGTCTTGAACAGTAACACCCCGATTATCTTGCCGAACCCATGGCGCCGCTCTCAGCGCAGGCTCCTAAGAAGCCTGCGCCTCGCAAGCAAGTCAAAGCCGAGGCTCCAGAGCGAGTCATGTCGCCGGACGCCATTCACAAAGTATAGCGCGAATATGTCAGTATCAGGCCGAATGACTTTTTAGCCCGAAGAAATCAAAGCATAGGCAACCAATACTCTTAAGCAAATTTGAACCAAGACAGGGCTGTCATTGACGCTTGTGTCGTTGTGATGGTCTTCTTGTCGGCGTTCTGATTGATGACGCGGGGCTGCCGGGAAATCGGCTGCGCCTACGTCAAAGCTTAGCCTGTCATCGGCATCAGGATGGATTTCCGGAATGCCGGCGATACCGATCACGACAAGGTCAATCCATGATCGAAGGAAGCTGCGTTGACATCACCAAAGATTTCGATGGCGTATTGAAATTCTTAAAAGAACTTGAATCATGAAAGCCAACATCATCGGACAATCTTCCGGATCCCCGGAAGAGCACACTCAGCCCTTGTATCTCAGCCCTGTGCAGGCGGGATTCCCTTCCCCCGGCCGAAGACTACATGGACGGTCCACTCGACCTCCACGATCATCTGGTCAGGCACAAAACCGCAACCTTTTTTCTGCGTGCCAGCGGGCAATCCATGATCAATGCAGGAATCTTTGATGGTGACCTTCTGGTGGTCGATCGGATCATCCCTGCAGGCCACAATAAGGTGGTTATTGCCGCCCTGGACGGTGAGCTGACGGTCAAGCGGCTCGTCCGGCGGGAAGGTAGGGTTCTGCTTGTGCCAGAAAATCCAGACTATCCTGAAATAGACATCACCGAGCATGAGTACGTCCATATCTGGGGAGTGGTGACCTATGTGATCCATAAGTTGTAAACAATGAATGGACAGTAGTGCTCTCGTGCAAATTTTCTACGGACAGACATGCTCTGGCATGGAAGGCAAGCTTAAGAAAGAGTTCTGCTACAAGTACAAAGGCTGTAAGCGGAGCATGTCTCTCAGGTCATGTGATTTCGTATCTCTTGGCGACGCAAGGATCGAATGCGCTCTGGTCCACGAGGACGTCAGGAACGGCCTCGACCCTTTTGAGATGATTTTGTTGCGTATGGATCAAATGTAACAGAAAGATGGATCATTATGACAAAGCTAGGAAGGCTGGAAGAGATACAAGATCTGCGGGGAGTATGGGCGGACGAAGCTCGCTACCTAACACCGTGGCTCGCTCAAGACGAGAACATCGCGATTCTTTCCGACGCAATAGGGATCGATATTACGGTTGATGAGACTGAATCCCCAGTCGGGGACTTCTCTGCGGACATCCTTGCGACTGAAACGGTGACCGGAAGGAAGATAATAATAGAGAACCAGCTGGAAAGTACCGACCATGAGCATCTAGGAAAGCTGATCACATACGCATCCGGCAAGTCCGCTGACGTCGTGATCTGGATAGTCAAGCGAGCTCGGGAGGAGCACAGGTCGGCCATCGAATGGCTCAACAGTCACACGGACGACACCGTGGGTTTCTTCCTCTGCGAGATCAAGCTCTTTAGGATAGGTGAATCGGATCCTGCGGTGAAGTTCGAGGTAATCGAGAAGCCCAACGACTGGACGAAGGAGATTAAGAAAAGCGGCAACACGAGTGAGACGAAGCAGCAGCGTTATGACTACTGGGCAGCGTTTAATGAGTACGCTTTCAGGGATAGTCGGTTCTCTAAGAATTTTAATCGCCGGAAGCCATCCTTTGACCATTGGATGGACTTCAGTATGGGCTCCTCCGCATACCACTTGTCAGTCCGCCAGCTCAGGGAGAGCAACGAACTGGCCGTCGACTTCTACATCCAGGAAGACAAGAACCTGTTCAATTTTCTCTTTAGTCGTAAAGATCAGATCGAATCCGATTCCGGACTAGAGTTCGCATGGAAGGAGCTCCCCGGCAGGAAGTCTAGCCGCATAGTGATGTCTAGGGGCAACGTCATTTTTTCCGACAGCAAGCAATGTAATTCGCAGTTCGAATGGATTGCGCAAACGATGCTCAAGATGAAGGACGTGTTCAAGAAAAATGTTGCATTGTATCAGGCCGAAGAATGGCCCGATTCCTTAAGCAACATCTCCAAGCACTAAAGCCTGACGTAATGTATCAACGAACGGAAGGGTCTGCGCCGACTTCGGAGAATGGCAAGGTTTGGATCATCTGGCACGAGTAAGAGGCTATTGAGCCGTGCATCCAAGGTGAGGCCGAGTAAAAGCAAATGGCCGAATCAAGGTGAATGAAGCTACATGCTAATCTGATCCCAAGACAACCCTAATCTCAGCGTGCGCCAGAGCGTGAAGGGTAAGCTCAGGCTCGATGTGCAGTCGTTACCGCATTATGATTTCCGTTAAAGATACGGCAAACAAGTTTGAACTGTGGATTTGCGAGTTTCCTCAATAAAAATAACGAAAAAAATTTCAAAGCTAACCCAGATGAGTTATACCCTACGTGGGGCAACAGTATCGTTCAAAAAACCATTGTATTTTAAAGGGAAAATATGGCTAGTTTTGTCGGTGTGGCGCTGGCACTTGGCTATGCTGTCACGAAGAATAGGTATGAGGACAAGGTCAAAATTTTAGCCTTCTTATCGTGAATCTAGGCACTATTTTTGCATATATGTTTTCTTTTTTATAATGTTCGTAAATAATCATCCACCGTTTCCGATGGGAGGGGACTACAGATGTTTGGCGAAAACGTTGCATCGCTAACGCCGGTCCTCCAGAGCTAGTCAAGCCCCTGCATTAAACGCATGTGAAGGATACGGCTTGAGGAATGAATCACGAAAAGGGTAGATTTTGAAAAAGCGTGCGGGGAAGCGTGCGGGGAAACGAAAAAGGGCTTACGGAGAATGTTCCGTAAGCCCTTGATATTATTGGAGCGGGAAACGGGATTTGAACCCGCGACGTCCAGCTTGGGAAGCTGACACTCTACCGCTGAGTTATTCCCGCAATATGCTTTTCACGTGGAGCGGGAGACGGGATTTGAACCCGCGACTTCAACCTTGGCAAGGTTGCACTCTACCACTGAGTTACTCCCGCATGGAGCGATATTTACGGTTCCCTAAAGGAACGACTATGGAGAAAAGCCTTTTCCCTAAAAAGATACAATCAAAAAATTGGAGCGGGAGACGGGATTTGAACCCGCGACTTCAACCTTGGCAAGGTTGCACTCTACCACTGAGTTACTCCCGCTGGTAGAGAAAGAAAAAATTTGGAGGCGACATCCAGATTTGAACTGGAGATGGAGATTTTGCAGACCTCTGCCTTACCACTTGGCTATGTCGCCATCTGCTCTATTGTGTGTGGTGACGTTGAGACTACAGCCAATGCGGGAAAACTTTCCCTGGCTGAGGTGACGACGCGTCGACATCTATATTCGGATTGCGAAAATCTGTCAAGCGGAATCTTGGGAAAAATTGTGATTGCTTGCGAAGGATTTCCTTTCCCCACAGGATAAAGGGCTTATTGATGTTCTTTGAATGCCTCAAAGACCAGAAAAATCCCCGTAACACAGTTCGTTAAGCAGAAGCCATTTTGCTAGGGCTGAGCAGAAGCTGAGGGCTTGGTTGGAAAATTTTTGTACTGGGAGACGGGAGATTGAGTCGTTAGGTCTGTTGAATTTTTGCAATAGACCGATATTAAGAGAAGAAAATTGCTGCAAAATGATTTTCTGAAAATACTGGATTTTTGAGCCTTTAGCGTGTTCCTGAAAGTTTTTTTGAATTTGTTTTTCACTCTGGTTGACATGCTAAGTGAATTGTGTATTCTGTCGCTCAGTCAAAAAAATTGCACCGTGCTGCCTCCCTTGAGTCAACAACTTGCCGGGGCCCTGTGCAAACTTGGCTAAATATTCCTAGGAGGATGCCCATATGTCATCGACAAATTTTGTCAAACGCTTCAAAAAACAGTGCATGGTCGCTCTTTTGGCAGCCGGTATGTTGTTTGGAGCAACCACTGGTGCTCAGGCCGTAGATTTTAAAGCTTCAGGTGAATGGCTTGTTGGTTTTGGTCTTGGTGATGCCAACTTTGGCGAGGGTGGCGAGAAAACGGATATTTTCTCTGCAGCTCAGCGTTTCCGTGTGCAGTTGGATGCCGTGGCAAGTGAAAATCTTTCCGGCACTCTCTTCTTCGAAATCGGCACGCAAGAATGGGGCAACAATTTAGATGCTAAAGGCGGTGCCCTGGGTGCTGATGGCGATCGCGTCATCAAGGTTAAGAACGCCTATATTGACTGGATCGTGCCGCAGACCGATCTTAAGCTTCGTATGGGCTTACAAGCCCTCGCATTGCCTAACTTCGCCGGCGGATCCGCAATCATGGACGGTGACGTAGCGGCTATTTCTGCTAACTATCAATTCAATGACAATGTGGCCCTGACTGCTTTTTGGATGCGTCCTGTCAATGACAACTTCCTGGGAAGTGCGAAAGAAAACGGCCGCGATGCTCATTTCCTCGATAATATTGATTTCTTTGGTTTGACTCTGCCTTTGACCTTCGAAGGATTTGAGATCACTCCTTGGGCTATGTACGGAATTATTGGCCGCAATGCACTTGATGACATCAACGGTTGGAATGGAAACTACGATGCCAGTGATGGTGACTTGTTGCATACTCTGTACGCGTACATCCCCGGCACGGATCCGATAAACAGAACCTTTGGCGATCGTAGCCGCGCCTACGCTGACGCCTGGTTCTTTGGTTTACCCTTCAATGTGACCGCTTTTGATCCCCTGAACATCGAATTTGATGTCAACTATGGCTATGTGTCAGGTCTGGGCAGCACCACCGTCACCAACTATAAAAACTGGGAACGTTTCGGTGTGAACAATAGTGACGTTCGTGCCGATTCTCTGAGACAGGGTTGGTTGGTTAAGGCCTTAGTCGAATACAAAATGGATTGGGGCGTTCCGGGCATCTTTGGCTGGTATTCATCTGGTGATGACGGTGACGTCAAGAATGGTAGCGAGCGTATGCCCTCCATTGCTGGTGCCGGATCCTTTACCTCCTTTATGGGCTGCAACGGTACGGACTGGTGGTCTGATAGAGTCGGTGTCAAGGGTCTCTTCTACGAAAACAACATGACCTATGCTGGTACCTGGGGTGTTGGTCTTCAGATCCGCGATATGTCATTCCTCGAAGATCTCACACACACCTTCCGTATTGCCTACTGGGGTGGCACCAACAGCACCGACATGGTCAAGTACGTTGGCGCTGCAGGTACCGCCTTTGATGTATCCTTTGATGGTCCTTATCTGACCACCAACGACGGCCTTCTGGAATTCAACCTCGACAACAGCTACCAGATCTACGAGAATCTGTCCGTCAATCTTGACCTCGGTTACATCGTGAACATGATGGATCACGATACCTGGTCCCGCAGCTGGACAAAGCGTGGATATACTGAGGGCGAGAACTTCAGCAAGAAAGATGCCTGGAAAGCTCAGTTGACCTTTAATTATTCCTTCTAGGTTCCTTACCACGATAAAAGGTAACGTAGTCAGTTTGCAGGAGGGCACTGCTTAGGCAGTGCCCTCTTCTGTGAAGAAGAGGGAAAGGGGAGTAGAAAAATTTTTACGTGTGTATTGAGGAATTTTGCCTGATCAGCGGTTTTTGCCAGGGCATGGCGCATGGCACAAATGCCGATCAAAAAATTTTATGGCAATGGATTAAGGCTCTAATAGCCAGTTTCTGGCGTCTGGCAAGGTTTGTCTTGGAAGGATGTTTTGTGTGGTCAGCGGAGTAGCTTGAGCAAATGTGGGTGGAGAGTAAAAAATTTTTGCCCTGATCTCATTTTTTTTCTTGACGTGCCGATGAGTAGGTTATACAAGGGGCTTGTACAAAATTTTTTACCTACAAAATTTTGTACGAGTTCATACTCATAAGGAGCTAGCTATGAAGGGATCACTTTTTAATCGCGTGAAGAAGAGCTGCATGGTTGCCATGCTGGCCGCTGGTATGTTGTTGGGTGCTACTGCTGGTGCTCAGGCTGTTGACTTTAAGGCTAAGGGTCAATGGCTGGTCGGCTTCGGTCTTGGTGACGCCAGAATGACTGACGGTGGAACGAAGGCCGACGTTTTCGGCGCTAGCCAGCGTTTCCGTGTACAGTTAGACGCCATTGCTTCTGAAAACCTCTCTGGACGCCTCTGGTTTGAAATTGGTAACCAGGATTGGGGCCGTAACAACCAGCAGCGTGGCGGCGGCGGTGCCCTTGGTGCTGACGGCGATCGCGCCATCAAGGTCAAGAACGCCTTTATTGACTGGATTGTGCCTCAGACGGATCTCAAACTGCGTATGGGTATCCAGAACCTCTATCTGCCCAATGCCGCTGGCGGTTCTTCCGTAATTGGTAACACCGACGTTGCCGGTATCACCGCCTCCTATCAGTTCAATGATATGGTCGGCCTGACCGCGTTCTGGTATCGTCCTGCCAATGATAACTATGATGTTATCGGTGGCGACGACCCGAGAAACGACAACTACTTGGACAACATGGACCTCTTTGGTCTGGCCCTGCCTGTGACCATGGATGGCTTTGAAGTGACCCCCTGGATCATGTACGGCATGCTGGGTCGTAATACTCTGCGTAACTGGGCTGGCCAGGGCATGGCTGATGGTAACATCGCTCAGACCCTTCTCGCCAATCCTGGCAATCAGGGCATCCGTGGCGATGACGACCGTGCCTACAGCTCTATGTTCTGGGGCGGCCTGCCGATTAAGGTCACCGCGTGGGATCCGTTGAATGTTGAATTTGAATTCAACTACGGCTATGTCGAAGGCTTTGGCGATTCTCGTGCCACTAACTACAAGACCGGTCTTGTCAAGCGTGCTGATACCCGCCGCGAAGGCTGGTTGGTCAAGGCTTTAGTTGAATACAAGCTTGATTGGGGCGTTCCGGGCATCTTCGGCTGGTATGCTTCCGGTGATGATGGCGACGTGAAGAACGGTTCTGAGCGTATGCCTTCCATTAAGGCCAATGGTCGCTTCACCTCCTTCAACGGCGCTGCCGGAACCGACTGGTGGAGCAACAGCAAGGGTAGCTTCAATGAAAAGCATACCTCTTATGCTGGTACCTGGGGCGTTGGCTTGCAGTTGCGTGATATGAGCTTCGTGGAAGATCTCAAGCACACCTTCCGCGTGGCTTACTGGGGCGGCACCAACAGCCCTGACATGGTCAAGTACTTCGCGATGTCCAATGATTGGAACATGGCCGATGGCTATGATGGTATCTATATGACCTCTAATGACGGTTTGGTTGAGTTCAACTTGGACAACTCCTACAAGATCTATGAGAACCTGACCGTCAACCTCGACTTCGGTTACATCATCAACTGCATGGATCGTGAAACTTGGAAGCGTGGTGGCTCTTGGGCTATGGGCGGCAACAACTGGGATAAGCATGATGCTTGGAAGACCCAGTTGACCTTCAACTACAGCTTCTAATTTCTTGATCGCGTAAATTACCCATGGGCCGCCCGAAAGGGCGGCCTTTGGTTTTTTTGTCTTTTGCTTTAGTTTGCGCAGAAGACAGGCATTGCTCAGTTGCAATGTTTGGAGTATGAAAGGGCCTATGGAAAAATCAAGCGCTTCAGGGTCTGCGCCGTTAGCTACGCGTGTGGACGATATTTCTGCTTTACTTACCGAGCAGAAGGCTATGGATGTGGTTTGCCTTGATATCTCCCAAAAATCCGGAGGAGGCTTTGCAGACCGTCTTTTTATTTTGACAGCAACATCTCCTAGGCATGCCCGCTCCATTGCCGAGGCTATTTCTGCCCTTTGTCGCGAAAAAAAATATGAATTTTTGCGCATTGAAGGACAAGAGGTGGGAGAGTGGGTTTTGGTCGACTTGAACGATATCGTTGTCTGCATTTTTCTTGAGGCGACACGAGCTTTGTATCGGCTTGAAGACATGTGGAGCCATTTTTCAAGGGACACTGGTCATGAATAAAGTCCGTCCGACGCTTTTATTGATTCTGGATGGCTGGGGCATCGCCCCCGATGGCCCTGCCAATGCGCCTTTTCTCGCCAAAACCCCCAATCTTGATGCGCTTCGTGCTCAGTATGCACACAGCCAGTTGATCGCTTCAGGTCTTGATGTAGGCTTGCCCGAGGGGTATATGGGCAATTCCGAAGTCGGCCATCTGAATATCGGAGCCGGTCGCATTGTCTATCAGGACATGACGCGTATTGATCTGGCCATCAGCAAAGGCGAATTTGCCAAAAATGCTGTAATCTGCGATCTTCTGCAAAAAATTTCTCAGGCCGGTGGCTGCCTGCATCTGGCAGGATTGCTTTCCGATGGCGGAGTGCACAGCCATATCAGGCATCTCTTTGCCCTCTGTCGTCTGGCCTGTGAGCGTCATGTGCCTGTGCGAATTCACTGTATTCTGGATGGACGCGATACCGATCCGCAAAGTGGAAAGGGTTACCTTGAGCAACTTGAGCGGGAGATTGCCGAGCTTCCCGACTGCCGAATCGTGGACCTGGTAGGTCGCTTTTACGCCATGGATCGTGACAAGCGTTGGGAACGGGTTGATCCGGCATTTCAGCTTTTTGTGCATGGCAAGAGCGAACAGTCCTTTGCCAGTGCCCAAGAAGCTATTACTGCTTCCTATGACAAGGCTGTCACCGATGAATTTGTCAAACCAGTGACCTTGGAAGGGAATTGGAACAAGGGCATGCATGACGGCGACGGTCTTTTTCTCTTTAATTTTCGGGCCGACCGCATGCGTGAATTGACGCGTGCCTTTATCGATGAGGATTTTCAGGAATTTCCAAGAATCTGTCCCAAGCTTTCGGCTATTGCCTCTATGACCGCTTATGAAGCGAGTTTCAACATTCCTGTGGCTTTTCCCAAGGCCAGCGTGGACATGGGTCTAGGCGAGGTCGTCTCCAAAGCAGGTTTACGACAGCTGAGGTTGGCTGAAACGGAAAAGTACGCGCATGTCACCTATTTCTTCAATGGTGGCGTGGAAACACCGTTTCCCGGAGAGGACAGAATCCTCGTCAATTCTCCCAGGGATGTCTCAACCTATGATCAAAAGCCAGCCATGAGTGCCCGAGAGGTCTGCGATCGTTTTCTTGAGGCTTGGGAGAGCGGCAACTATGATTTTGTGGTCTGCAATCTTGCCAATGGAGACATGGTCGGCCATACCGGCATTTTGCCAGCTGCCATTGAGGCCTGTTCCGTAGTTGACGAATGTGTGGGACGTATGGCAAAGGCAGTACGGTCTAAGAATGGCCGTATGTTGATCATTGCCGATCATGGCAATTGTGAACAGATGCAGACAGCTGACGGCCGTCCACATACAGCTCATACGACGAACCCTGTGCCCTGTATCCTGGTGGATGATGTCCTGCACGTCGAGCTTGGCTCTGGCCGTCTGGCCGATGTGGCAACGACGCTTCTTGCCCTCTGGGGAATGACTAAGCCAACTGCTATGACAGGAACAGCGCTTTGTGGGGAGTCTCATGACTAGTATCAAACCGCAGACCCCGGTTGCTCCCGAGGCCATGGAAATTGTTTTTTTCTACGCTTGCCCAAAGTGTAAACGTCATGTTCCGCGCGTTAATCCCATTGAGGCGACGGTAGCGGTCTGTGACAGCTGCGGGGCGACTTTTCCCATTGTGCCAGTAGACGAATACGATTTGCAGTACATTAGGATCATGCTCGGCAATGGGAAGGCCGCGGCGGATCCAGATTTTCTTTAATGGGCGGTGTCTTGACTTTTGCCGTACTGATCTTAGCTTTTTCGTGCTTATTGTGTTCGTCTTTTCCTTTGCGGAAACGTTAAGAAAGAGCGTTCCCGCTTTTTTTGTGTTTTTGTGCAGGGAGGAATAATGCAAGAATTCCTGCGGGCGTGCCGCTATTATTTCCGATATGCCTTTTTTTTCAGCCTTTTTGTTAATGTTCTGCAGCTGACCTTTCCTATCTATATGCTGCAGGTCTACGATAAGGTCTTGACCACCTTTAATCTTTCAACCCTTATCGTCATTACCATAGCGGCTGCAATTGCTCTTGCCATCCTTGCTATGCTGGTCTGGATTCGTTCGCGACTTCTGGTTCGGGCTGGTGTGGAATTCGACCATATGCTCAGCCGCGACGTCTTGAAGCTCAATCTGGAACAGGCTGGCAAGCCGAGTTCTGGTCCGTCCAGTGCCGGTAAAAAGGGTTCTTTGCGCGATGTGCAGGTGCTCCGAAATTTTCTTGGCGGCAATGCTGTCTTTGCTTTTTTTGATCTGCCTTGGATGCCGATCTATTTTCTTCTGATCTTTATCCTCCATCCAATGCTCGGCTGCGTCGCTGTGGCCGGTGGTATTGTCGTCTTTTTCATGGGGCTTTTGACAGAGCGAGTGACGCGTAAGCGCTTAGAGGCGGCTACGAGTCTCAATGCTCAGGCGGCAGGCTTTACAGGAGCCGCCATGCGCAATGCTCCGCTTGTGCGTTGTATGGGCATGATCGGCAATGTTACCAAACGTTGGGGTAAACGGAATGATCTGGTGATTCACCTTCAGACTGTTGCCAGTAGCAAAGCCGGCCTGATTCATGCCATCAGCCGTTCGTTCCGCATGGGCCTGCAGGTTTTGATCTACGCAGTGGGTGCGTATTTGGCCATCAACCATGTTTCAACGCCTGGCGGCATGATCGCAGCGTCCATTATCATGGGACGGGCGCTGGCGCCTATTGATCAGGCCATGGCTACCTATAAGCAGTCCCTTGAGGCGCGCAATGCCTATAAGCGTTTGAAGGAATTGCTCGATGGTCCGCCCAATCTTCCCAAGATGGATTTGCCTGATCCTGTCGGTGAAATCACGGTGGAAAATCTCTATTTTTCCGTTGGTGAGAGACCCATCATCAAGGGCATGTCATTTCGTATGCCCGCAGGTCAGTCCTTGGCCATTATTGGTCCCAGTGCCGCCGGCAAATCGACACTCTGCAAACTGCTGCTCAATATCTGGCAACCCACTTCAGGCAAGGTCCGTATTGATCGTGCGGATATGCGCAGCTGGGATGGTGAGCGTCTAGGGCAATTCTTGGGCTATTTGCCTCAGGATGTGGAGTTGTTTTCTGGCTCGGTTGCCGAAAACATTGCGCGTATGGGCGATGTGGAGTCCGAGAAAGTCATTAAGGCGGCGCGTTTGGCCGGTGTTCATGAAATGGTTTTGCAGCTGTCCAAAGGCTACGACACCCAGATCGGAGAAGCGGGCAGCGTGTTGAGCGGTGGCCAGAGGCAGCGTATTGGTTTAGCCCGAGCGCTTTATGGGGACCCCAAGGTCGTGATTTTGGACGAACCCAATTCCAATCTCGATGAGGAAGGGGAAGCCTCTTTGGCCAGGGCTCTGCTCAATCTTAAGCAGTCAAACACCACAGTCATTTTAGTGACGCATAAGCCCCATATTCTCAATATTGTTGATAATATTCTGCTCATGAAGGATGGGCAGATCGCGCTTTGCGGATCACGCAGTGAAGTGCTTGAAAAAATGGCGAAGATGCAGAAGCAACAGCAAGAGGAAGCCGCAAAAAGAGCGCAGATGCAGCGCGATGCTCTGGCCAAACGTCAGGCAGCGGCACCTCCAGCCAAGCGTGAAGAACAGTCAACGGCTCAGAATGCCAATCCAGAGGAGGGAGAAGCCAATGCCTAAAGAAGAAAAACAGGCTTTGTCTGTTCTCGATGCCAAGGCTGTTCGACCTGTTGAAAGTCCCACTCCCAGGCCAAAAAAGGCTGGAAAAGATGAGTTGGAAGATCCTAAAAAAATCATTCGTCAGGGACTTTTGATCGTTGGCTTTTTCTTCGGCATCATGGGGGTCTGGGCGGCCGTTGGTCAGATTAGCGGTGCTGTGGTTGCGCCCGGCAAGATTAAAATCGAAAGTGAACGCAAGACGGTGCAGCACCTTGAAGGCGGCATTGTGGACGAAATCCTCGTGCGAGAAGGCGAGGAGGTGACGGCAGGCCAGACGCTGATTGTGCTGGAGTCCGTGCGCGTGGATGCCGATTCTGCCCGTTTGCGTAAACAATTGGTGGCCCAGAAGGCGGCGCAGGTCAGATTGCACGCCGAAAAGGATTTTCAAGACAACCTTGTCTGGCCAGAGAACCTGGTGCGCGATGCCAAAGCCGCAGACAGTCTGGAAGTTTTGCGCAATGAGGAAAAAATCTTTCGTGCCAGACGGGAATCGATCAATACGCAGATTTCACTTCTGAATACCCAACTTGCCCAGCTAGATGCGCAGATCAGCGGTTTTGAGGATCAGGTGCGCGCCGAGAAGACCATTATCGGAACCTTGCAGGAAGAACTGTCGGCTAAGCGTAAACTTTATCAAGAACGCTATCTTGAAAAATCCGTTGTTTTGGAATTGGAGCGCAATCTGGCCAGCCATCAAGGGACGCGTGGACATCTTAATCAGTCCATTGCCGAGGCTAAACAGCGCGCCGGCGAACTCAATTTGCGTATTGAAGAAGTTAAAATTCGTTTTATCGAGGAAGCCACAGGCGAACTTGGCAAGGTGGATAACGATATCATTCAGACGGAAGAACTGGTCCGTCCTTTGGATGATGCCAAAAAGCGTCTGCGCATTGTGGCGCCTGTAGCTGGTAAAGTCGTTGACCTCAAGGTACATTCCAAAGGCGGTGTGGTCAGAGCCGGAGAGCCGTTGATGGATATCGTGCCGCACGACAATCCTCTGATCGTGGAAACACAGGTGCCCGTGAATAAGATCACAGAAGTGTATGTGGGGCAGGAAGCTCTGGTTCAGCTCGATGCCTTTGATACCCGCATTGTGCCGCATATGCCGGGGAAGGTGACCTATATTTCGGCGGACCGCCTTGAAGACGAGCGTGCCGCCCAGTCAGGTCCCTACTATCTCTGTTATGTGGAAGTGGACCTCAAGGCCCTTGAGGAGGAAGATCTTTATCTTTCTCCAGGTATGCCGGCCACTGTTTTTATCACCACAAAAAAGACCACTGTGCTCTATTATATCTTAGAACCCTTGATCAAGAACTGGGATCGGGCGCTTAGGGATTAACATGCCAGCCATTGGCCGCGCCTTTGTCGCTTGCTGTCTTTTGCTTGCCTTGCAGGCTACGGCCCATGGGGCTGGTTTCCCAAAACTTGAGCCGGCCACGCGCTTTACCGGTGAGACGGCAACGAAATATGGCCAGTGCCAGGTAGAGCTTAGTCTACTGGACGGCAATTATTTTGTGCTGAGGCAGATTTTCACCTCAAGCACACGTCGTTTTGTGCGCGACCTGACGGGAACCTGGCGACAACGAAAAGAAGGGGCCGTTCTCCTTCTGAACAATCGCTTTGGTCTGTCTTTGCCGCTCAATGTCGGAGCCAGTCACAATCTCTACGGTAGCGTGCCCTCGTTGGGTTCTGGTCACAAAATTGCCATCACCCTTCACGAAAGCCGATTTGTCAAGCCTGTTTTTACCATGATGGGGACCGTGCTGCGTACTGCGAAGGGGCTTGGCATCAGCGATGCGGCCACAGGCCGCTTTTTTCACCTGACAGGCTCCGCTTTACAAAATCTTCCCCGTGCCGATCAGCTCTTTGTGGATGTGGAGCTGGCCTACGGTCTTCAAACCTGTGAACTGCTCAAGATTCGCAGTTTTTCCCTTGATTTTCCCAAACAGCAGGAGTCTCTGCCTAGGCTTGCTTTTTCTTCTGTACAAGGCAAGGTTTTTTGGCTTACTCTACCCAATGGTCAAAAACTTTCCTGCTCGTTTGAGATATCTGGGGATGATTTTGGGCAGATGGAGATTGCCGGCAGGGGGCTCTGGCTGGCAGTACCGTTGACCTTTCGCGCCGAGTCACTGCAGTTTTCACTGCAGAAAAAAGACGCTCAGATGCTCACTCTGCTCGATTTGGCCTGGCTGCGTCGTCTTTTGGAGTCGACACAAGCTTGGGCAAAAGATGGCACGGCATTGCTTTTTTTGGGGGCTGAGGGTGAGTTGGCACTGCTTGAAGAGGCAGATGCCGGTGATATGGGCCAAAAAAGGAGATTTTGATGTATTTCCGTCGTTCCGTATGGCTTGTTGTGATCTTTTTCCTAGCACTCTGCGTCGGAATCTCCTCACCGTCTCTGGCCGCCAAGAATTCCTCCGCTCCTTCACCCAAGAGGACCTATACCCTTAAGGAAGCCGTGGATCAGGCCATGCTGACCAATCCGAGCATTGAGTCCAAGATCCGCATGATTGAAAACGCCAGGATGAACGTGGGGGTTGCGCAAAGCAATTTCTGGCCGAGACTTTCCATTGTGGCCTCTACCAGCCATCTGCAGAACTATGAAGAAGTTCAGACCTACAATAGTGATAATCTGACAAGTGATAACTGGAGCAAGGGCTTACGAGCCCAGCTGAATCTCTTTGTGGGCTTTGCTCATCTCAATAATTTGGAGAAATCCCGTCTTTCGGTGCAGGTGGAAGAAGCCAAACATCGTCAGGCGCGTCTGGAACTGGCCTGTAATGTGCAATTGCAGTTCCTGCAGCTTTTGCGCTTGCGCCAGGAGTTGAAATCGGCGCAGGATTCTGTGTCCAGACTGGAAACACAGTTGAAGAGTGCGGAATCCTTTGTGGCTGTGGGCATGGCACCCTATGTCAACGTCCTGCAGAATCAGACCGAGCTTGCCAAGGCCCAGCAACAGGTCATCCGCGTCAAGAACGATTTGCGTAATACCCAGGTGCAGCTGAATAAATTCTTGGGCTTTGCGCCGGAGGCCCCCATCCAATACGTGGGCAATCTCAAGGACTACCCCTCAAGTATCGGCTATACAGAAGAAAATGCGGTTAAAACCGCAGTTCGTAACCGCCCTGATCTGCTCATTGCCCAGCGTTCCATTGAAATCGCCTATAAGGATATGCATATTACCCTTGGTCGTTTTTTACCGCGTGTTGATCTTAACTACGATAATATCAGTTCCAGCAAGGATTATGATGACGACAAGAATTACCAGGGATATACACGCAATTACTGGTCACTGGGTTTGCAGTTCTCCTGGGAGTTCTTTGCCGGCGGCGAATCGACCTTTCAGACCCTTGCGGATCGTAAACGTGCACAGTCACTGCAAAAAGATTTTGAGGACGCCATGAATTCTGCCCAGGCAGAAGTCATCCGTTCTCTTCTTGATATTACAGCCGCAAAGGAATTGATCTCAGCCTCTCAGACAGGCGTCAAAGCGGCGAGAGAAAGTTATGATATGGCCAATACGCGTTATGCCACGCATACTGGCACCATCACTGAACTCTTAGATGCTCAGGTCCGTCTGACACAGGCTGAAGATGATGCCAGCCGTGCACTTTGTGATTTTCAGAGTGCGCGTGCCAGATTCTTTTACTATATCGGCCGAGAGAACCCTGGCCTGAAATAGTTTTTTTCCGCAAGATTTGCAGATCTTTTTGCCAAACGGCCAGAGTTTCCTCAATGGATTCTGGCCGTTTTTTATGACATGGCGAAATTAAGTGTCGGAAGCAATTTTTGTAGCTCAGCAATTTCGACTTTGTGCTAACCGATTATTCCATGTAATATACAATATTTTTTCATCATTTCTAATTTATCCAGAAAAGAGGGAGAAATGGATAGCATAACGCAACTAGTCAAAGATATTAACAGTGTTCTCTGGGGAGTGTACGGCCTCATTCCTTTGCTGGTGGGAACGGGTATTTATTTTACCTGCAAATTGAAATTTGTTCAGCTGCGTAAAATTGGCGAAATTTGCCATCAGGCCTTTTCCGGGATGACACTCTTTGGCGAAAAGGCTGGCAAACACGGTATGAGTTCGTTTCAGTCTTTGGCGACGGCCATCGCCGCCCAGGTGGGAACGGGCAATCTTGCCGGCGCAGCGACGGCCATTGCCCTCGGTGGGCCTGGGGCCATCTTCTGGATGTGGATTGCCGCTTTTTTTGGCATGGCCACGATTTTTGCCGAGGCCGTGCTGGCTCAGCTGCATCGGAAAAAAACAGAAAATGGGCGAATTCTTGGCGGACCGGCCTATTACATCGCTCAGGGTCTTGGCAGTAAATGGCTTGCCGGTTTTTTTGCCATAGCCATCATCGTGGCTCTTGGCTTTATTGGCAATATGGTGCAGGCCAATTCCATTGCCGACGCTTTTGTGGTGGCCTTTGACGTGCCCACCTGGGCGACTGGCATTTTGCTTGCGGTTTTGGGAGGTCTGGTCTTTTCTGGCGATACCAGCCGCATTGCCGCCACGACCGAGAAGATGGTGCCAATTATGGCGATGCTCTATGTGCTCGGAGGTCTTTGGATCCTCATCAGTCATATAGGTGAGATTCCCAATGCCTTTCGTATGATTTTCGTGGGGGCCTTTGATCCTGCCGCCGCCACAGGTGGTATTATTGGTGCTGGCATCAAGGAAGCCATGCGCTATGGTGTGGCCCGTGGTCTTTTCTCCAACGAGGCCGGCATGGGGTCGACGCCCCACGCTCATGCTGTAGCCCGCGTCAAATACCCGGCTCAACAGGGCTTTGTGGCTATTATGGGTGTCTTTATCGATACCTTTGTGGTGCTGAATATGACGGCCTTTGTTATCTTTGTGACCGGCGTGCTTGATGGACAGACAACGGGCATTGCCCTGACCCAGCAGGCTTTTGCTGCGGGTTTTGGCTCTCACAACATAGGCTATGGTTTTGTGGCAATTTGCCTGTTCTTTTTTGCCTTTTCCACCGTGATTGGCTGGTACTTTTTTGCTGAGCAGAACGTGCGCTACTTTTTCGGCAAGAAGGGGATTCCTGAATTTCGGGTTTTTGTCATGGGCTTCATCATGCTTGGCAGTTTTCTCAAGGTCGACCTGGTTTGGGAGCTGGCTGATATGTTCAACGGACTGATGGTTCTGCCCAATCTCATAGCGCTTTGGGGCTTGTCGAAGCTGGTTGCCAAGGCCCTTGACGGCTATGAACGCCAAGACCCGGCGGCCATTGCGCCCTTTATGGAAGAGTCTTCTGACACTGCACCAAAGGCGTAAGATCATTCTCATTGTAGCAAGCCCCCGTTCCGTTGTAGGCGGTTCGGGGGCTTTTTGCTGGATAGACGCGGAATCTTGGCCTTTTTGGCCTGCACTTGAGCACTGGGATTCGTGCGCCATTTACAAAAGGCAGTCGGCTAGCACAAAGAGCAACCAGAGCATTGTCATACCAAGCTTTGCGCTGATGCGCATGCAAGCGAAAAGATCGCTTAAGCGTCTCTGATCCCAGTTTCGGGCTTCGTCTTCGGGAGGACCGAGCCAGGGCTTGGGGACAAGTGTGCCAAAATAGACAGAAGGACCTGCCATTCTGGCCTGGCACAGCCAGGCTAAGGCCGCCATGGGGCAGCCGGAATTGGGACTTGGCATACCGAGCGCTTCTTTGTGGATTTGTGCAAAGCCTGGCCAGCGTCCGTTCCAACGGCGTTTTGCTGGCTGGAAGAGACGTAGGCAAAAATCACTGCAACCAATGGCCGCTATGGAAAGACGGGCTGGCAAAAAGGCGAGAAGATCATCGCCTCTGGCCCCGGCCCAGCCAAGATAACGCCATTGGGGTGTCTGATAGCCCCACATGGAGTCTGTGGTACTGACGGCCTTATAGATCCACAGTCCCACAGGGCCAGCCACGAGCAGCCAGAAAAACGGCGCTGTGAGTGCGTCAGTAAAATTTTCGCTCATGGTGTCGGCGAGGGTTTTGCGCAGGAGCGGACGGTCCATTCGACGGGTTTCACGGCTGACAAGCCAGGCGAGTGCGCGCCGGGCCTTCGGGAGAGGCGCCTGCTCCACACGCTCGAGCACTATGGCACCGGTGTGCAGAAGACTGCCCATGGCAAGACCGGCCCAGGCAAAGTACACGGCAAAAAGGGGACCTAAGAAGGGGATGGAGATCAAAAAAAAGACTACGCTCGCACTGCTTGCACAAAGCAGGATCAGCGCAGCCAAGCCAGCCAAGCGGCCAAAGACAGCCGGACAAGGCAGACTCTTCAGGAGTTTTCGGCAGGGAAGTTCGCAGCGGTTGAGCAGTCGCCCCAGAAAGACCACGGGATGAGGCCAGGGCAGAGGAGGGTCACCAAAGCGCAGGTCAAGTGCCAGCGCCAGAGGCGCAAGCCAGAAAGCATCGTTAACTGTATAGGGAAAAAAGAGCATAGGCCTTCAGCACCATTGACTGGGAATGCCAACGCTGATCAGTGCCTGATAGAGGACAATGCCCGCACAGGTGGAGAGGTTCAGGCTGCGCACGCCGCCTGGCAGCATGGGAACCCGGACGTGGCTTGCGGATTGCGCAAGCACCCAGTCGGGTAAGCCTCGGGTTTCCGGCCCGAAAATCAGACAATCCTCCGCTCGAAAGGCAAATTGCTGCAAAGGCAGGCTTTGGGGGCGTTTTTTGGAGGAAACCATGACCCAGCGTTCTGTCTCGCCACGTTCTGGACGCTGGGCAAAATCCGTCCAGCTTGGAAAAACGCGCATTTGTACATTGGGCCAGTAATCAAGACCGGCTCGTTTCAGGTAGCGATTTTCGAGACGAAAACCCAAGGGCTCAATCAGATTGAGTGGCGTGCCTGTGGCAGCACAGAGCCTGGCAATATTGCCGGTATTGGGCGGAATTTCTGGCTCAAAGAGCACAATCTGCATGGCACAGTCTTCCGGAAATACCAGGTACAGCCTGACAGCTGACACGCATATCGCGTGAACTCGTACCGTAATCGTCAAGAGTGGCAAAAAGGTCAGCTTCCAGAACTTCGACCTGTACATCCTCCATACTGTTTTCTGCGAGATGTTCAGATAACAAAGCCAGGGCACGCTTCTTGACATCGTTTAAGGTACTCGTCCGCTCCAGGGTTTCGGTATGGTCGAGTTTGGGGGCACGCAATTGTCTTTTGCCAGAATCGGCATAGACTTCAAGGCTGGCCGTGGGACGGGTCAGGGCCGCGCCCACGGCATTGGCGACATGGGCGTAGGCGGGAATAATGGCAGGCAATTGGAAACGTTCAGAGAGTCTGGCCTTGAGACAGTCACTGGGGCCGCCCACAAGAATCAGGCGTTCAGGAAAAACGGCACTTTGGCTGCGCAGAGCTTTGAGCGTATAAATAGGATGGGCATTGATCTCGTCAAGCAGAGCCTGAGCCTGATTGTAGATTTTTTCAATAGCATTTTCTACGGCAAGCTCTGCCAAATGGCGAGGGTCTGCGGCATAGGGCTCTGCAAGCTTTTCGAGTCCCTGTTGTGAACGTTTGCGATCTCCGTGCTCGCCGGCAAGTGTCGGTTCAAGGGTGTTGATGGCGTCAAGTAGGGTCGGACAATCGCCGCCAAAGGCCATGGCATTGCCATCGCGCAAGGGGCCTGCGGAGACGGTCAGGTTTTGTCCTTCACCCGCAACCGTCAGTTTTGAATCGCCGCCAACGCCAATGGAAAGGGACGCCAGCGCTCGTACCAGGGTGCGTCGGCCCTGAAGGAGCATGCCATTGCGATCGATAACAGGAGAGCCGTCGACAATGACGGCCATATCTGTGGTTGTGCCGCCAATATCCAAAAGGAGACTTGTGCCGCTCGTCACTTCTGGCGTCAGGGCCAAAACCCCCATGACGCTGGCCGCAGGACCAGAAAGGATGGATTGAACAGGTTCGGTACGGGATAATTTGACCGGGACCGCTCCACCATCGGCTTTGAGCAGCCGAACGGAGGCGTGAATGCCTTGTTCAGCGAGAACCCCTTCTACCGCGTCAAGGAAGCGGGCGTGCAGATCCTCCACAGAGGCATTGTACCAGGCCGTGGCAATTCGTCGCGGAAAATTGAGCTGCCCCGAAAGCCTGTGCCCGTAACTGACTCGTAGCCCCTCAGACTGCACGCACTGACCAAGAGCCAGCTCATGGTCGGGGGTGCGCGGTGAGAATTTGCCTACACAGGCCACATGCCCTATCCCTTGATTTTTCCAGGCGGCCAGCGTTGCCGGGACCTTGGAGAGGTCAAGCGCTGTGACTTCTACCCCCCTGTGGTCGAGGCCGCCAGGAACTGTGGCTACGGCAGAGCCCAAGGCAAAGCGTTCTGGCGCAAGACCGGGGCCTGCTGTCAGCAGCAGCCCCACAGGGGCGTTTTTCCCCTGCACCAGAGCATTGACGGCAAGGGTTGTGCCGAGGGTAACATCACTGACTTTTTTCAGCAAAGCTCGAGTATTTTCATCGCAAGCCAGTTTTTCCAGCACATTTCTGATGGAGGAGGGCAGATCGTCATGATTTGTGGCGACTTTGGTTTGCGCACGACACGTCAGCGTCTTGCCTTCACAGACAATCAGTACGGCATCGGTATGCGTGCCGCCAGCATCGATTCCAAGCAGAATGCGTTCGGGCATGGCTTCCTCTTTAGCTACTTTTTATGGAAAATTTTTTTATAGACTCTCGACCTGTGTGAGACAAGACTTGTCAGGCTTCCGGAATTTGAGTATTTTTTTTAATTCCGCAAAAAAGTTTGCGGAAGATCTTCTCTGTGGCTTGATCCGTAAGAGGTGGTCGCGATCCTTGCTTGATCGTGCCTGAAAGGCTGCCTGATGGATGAAGCCCACGTATGTAGGCCCAGACACGAAGGAGGCATTCCATGGATGCGACAAAGTATATTTGGTCGGACGGCAAACTTGTACCCTGGTCAGAAGCCAAAGTGCACGTGCTCACCCATTCTCTGCATTATGGCAGCGCCGTATTTGAAGGTATTCGTGCCTATCAGTGCAGTGATGGATCTTCGGCGGTCTTCCGTCTCAAGGATCATGCGCAACGACTGATCAATTCCGGCAAGATTATCCGTATGGAGATCCCCTATACGGCTGAGCAACTGTCTGAGGCCATTGTCGAAACGCTGAAAGCCAATGGCATGCACGACGCTTACATTCGTCCTCTGTCGTTTGTGGGCTATGGCGAGATGGGCGTTTATCCGGGCAATAATCCCGTTCAGACCATCATTGCCGCCTGGAGCTGGGGTGCTTATCTTGGCGCTGAAGCTCTGGAAAAGGGAATTCGTGTCAAAACCAGTTCCTTTGCGCGCAGCCATGTCAATACGAGCATGTCCAAAGCCAAGGCCGCCGGCAATTACATCAATTCGATTCTCGCCAAGATCGAGGCCAAGGAAGACGGTTACGATGAAGCCATCATGCTCGACACCAACGGTTTTGTCAGTGAAGCCACAGGTGAAAACGTTTTTATTGTCCGTAACGGCATTATCAAAACGACACCTTGGACTTCCATCTTAGGCGGCATCACCCGAGACAGCATTATGACGCTGGCCCGTGATCTTGGCTATACTGTGGAAGAACAGCAGTTTACGCGTGATGAGTTCTATATTGCGGACGAAGCTTTCTTCACGGGTACGGCCGCTGAGCTGACCCCCATCCGAGAACTCGACAGACGCCAGATCGGAGCAGGTCATGCCGGCCCTGTCACCAAGCATCTCCAACAAGAATTCTTTAAGATCGTCAAGGGTGAGAACCCCAAGTACGCCGCTTGGCTTGCCCACTATTCTGTCTAGGGTCTTAGCCAGGGCGTATTGCCAGACCAGGGTTTTGCCGATGGATGCTGTATCGAAGAAATTGGCTCTTGCCGCCCGGTATCGGCCGCAGACTTTTGCGGAAGTGGCCGGTCAGGAAATGGTCAAGGCTGTTCTTTCCCGTTCGTGTGCTGAAGACAGGCCAGCTTGTGCCTATCTGTTCAGTGGCACGCGCGGCGTCGGCAAAACCACGGTTGCCAGAATTTTTGCCAAGGCGCTGAACTGTGAAAAAGGTCCTGCGCATGAACCGTGTAATGCCTGTGCGCAATGCACGAAGATCATGCAGGGCAATCATGTGGATGTGGTGGAGATCGACGGCGCTTCCAATAATAAGGTCGACAATATTCGGGCCCTGAAAGAAATTGTGGGCTATGCCCCAATGGAAGGTCGCTATAAAATCTTCATCATCGATGAAGCCCACATGCTGACCTCTCAGGCTTTCAATGCTCTGCTCAAGACGCTGGAGGAACCGCCGCCGCGCGTTATTTTCATTATGGCCACTACGGAAGCTCATAAATTTCCGGTGACCATTGTGAGCCGTTGTCAGCATTTTACGTTTCGGCACCTGAATGAGGAGGAGATCTCAGCGCATCTTTTGTCGGTACTCGAGAAGGAATCCTTGCCCTGTGATCAAGACGCGGTCCGGCTGATCGCCAAGCGTGCCCAGGGCAGTGTCCGCGACAGTATGTCCCTGCTCGATCAGACCCTGGCTCTTGGTAATGATCGCTTGAGCCTGGAAGTGACGCGTGAGGTTTTAGGTCTTGCCGGTCAGGAATTTTTTGAACAGCTTTTTGCCGCTATGCATGCCGGCGACTGTGTGAGCATAGTCTCCCTCACACGGGGTCTTCTCCGACGCGGTGTGGATATCGGGTTTTTTCTGCGCGAATTAGCTGAATATTTGCGCAGCCTTTTTTTGTTCGCTCAGGCAGGTTCTCAGATTCTTGCTGTGCTTCAGCTTTCGCCAGCAGAACAGGCTTTTTTGCTCTCACTGGCCGGCAAATTTTCACCGGCGCATCTGCATGCGGCCTGGCAGTTGGTTTTGGACGGACAGCGTGGTGTTGTGTTGAGTACGGAACCGGCTTCTGCGCTTGAACTGTTGCTTTTGAATCTCGCTCTTTTGCCCAGGCTGTTGCCTTTGGAAAAAGTCCCTCTGGATCAGTTCAGATCTGTGCAAGCCGACGTTACTCCGTCAGCGGCTCCTGCTCAAGGCACTCAGAGAGCGCCCGCTCAGACCTTGCCTGTGACGCATCCAGCCGTCTCGCAGCCCACAGAGATTGCTCCAGAACCTGTCTCAAGGCCTGAAACAGCGCTCAAGCCTGAGCCTTTGAGGCGCAAGCCTGAGGAAGACATTTGTTCTGAGCAAGCTGCGGGGAAGAAAGAAACGCCACAGCCCCTGACAACTGAGCATACGCTTCTGGAAACGACACAGCAGAAAAGGGCTGAGATGGTAGCGCCCCATCCTGCGCCAGAAGCCGCCACGCCTGATGCGGAAACTTTGACACAGAGCCAGGCTGAGGCGCAAAGCCAGCCTTCTGAGCTAGTTCAGCCTTCAGAAAACAAGACAGACGAGTTATCGGAGCAGACTGCTGAGCTCCCTGCGCCTGCTGCGCAGAAAAGCCCTTTGCTCCATGGACAAGAACCAGCACAGACCAAAGCGTCCTTGCTCGAAGACAATCAGGCCATTCAGGGCAGCGAGCAGCCAGTTGTCGCCCTTGCGAGCGCTGAAGATGAGTCAAATGACTTACAGGATGGGGATGAGCTGAGCGAGGAAGCCGAGTTTACCGCTGATTCTCAGATCACAGCCCTTGACTGGCAATCTTTTTGTCGTTTTTACCAGGAGCAGCTGCAGGAAGACGATACCATCCATTTTGCTGAACAGGATTTGCGGGGACTTGATGTCCTTCGACTGGGCAGCCACGTGCGTATTTCTTCCTGTTATGAGGTGCAGTACGATCGCCTTTTGCATTCCAAAGAGCGGTTAATTCAAGGTTTGCAGGCCTTTCTTAACGTTCCGAGTATCACCCTTGAGATCATCGCCCCTACGCCGGCTCGTTCCTCTCAGGATCTCGTTGAACAGTTGCGAACAAGAGATGAATTGCGAGCGTGTTTTACTGTTTTTGACGCCGTTATTGAACGTTGCCACTCCCTTTGAGAGCGGTCGCGAAGAGGCGGACAACCTTTTTACGCCATAAGGATTTTCTATGCCTAATATGAATGATATTTTTCGCCAGGCTCAGGTCATGCAGCGCAAGATCAGCAAAATGCAGGATGAGATGGCGGGCAAGACCTTTGAAGCCTCAAGCGGTG
Organism: Desulfovibrio sp.; assembly: GCA_024699605.1. Classification (GTDB taxonomy): domain Bacteria; phylum Desulfobacterota; class Desulfovibrionia; order Desulfovibrionales; family Desulfovibrionaceae; genus Desulfovibrio. Next base: position 26,035 of record JAILPJ010000051.1, read on the forward strand.
GCGGCATGGTCAAAGCCGTGGTTACTGGCCGCTCTGAATTGCAGAACTTGGTTATTGATCCCAAGATTTTTGCCGACGGTGACGTGGAAATGTTGCAGGACCTGATCGTAGCCGCGGTCAACGAAGCCGGACGCATTGCCCGGGACTCAATGGAACGAGAAATCAATTCTCTGACTGGGGGCATCAAGGTGCCCAATATTTTCTAATCTATGGGCAATGAACGCATTCCCGAGGTCTTGACAGATCTTGTCAAGCAGCTGGCTAAACTGCCCGGTCTTGGCCCCAAATCAGCCATGCGTGTGGCCATGACGCTTCTCGAATGGCCGGAAACTGCCACGCGTAGACTTGGGCAAAGTATTTTTGCCTTGCGAGACCGCTTATGTCTGTGCTCACGCTGTTTTGGTCTGACACAGGAGGATCCCTGTCCCATTTGCCGTGACCCTCAGCGTATCCGCTCCACCCTCTGTCTTGTGCCCGAATGGGACAGCATGCTGGCCCTGGATCAAGGGGGCTTTTACCGTGGGCAGTATCTGGTGCTGGGAGGCCTTTTGGTGCCTCTTGAACAGAAATCAGCTGATAAGCTGCATATTGAGGCGCTTTTGCAAAGACTCGCAGAGGGCGAGGTTAAAGAGCTGATTCTCGCTTTGGGCGCAACGTCTGATGCCGAGACAACAACCTCCTGGCTTTTGCAGATTGTTAAGGAGCGCTTTCCCCACGTTCTTGTCAGCAGGCTCGCTCAGGGCATGCCTTTGGGCAGTGAGGTCAAGTACATGGATCACGAAACATTGCGTCAATCCCTGCAGTTTCGACAGAATCTTTAAGACCAGTCAGTGCCGTCCTCCTTATGCTTTAACGCCTGTTCCTTCAGGCGTTTTTTTTTGTTTGCTGAACAAAAAAATTGCCTCCAAGGGTAGACAGCTTTCAAGTTTGCATTATCTTAAGGCAGAAAGTAAGCGGGAAGATCTTTTTTCCCATAAAATCGCTGCAAACAACACGCTCAGATATTTCGGAGGACGACAGGTATGTCAAAAATAATTGGTATTGACCTGGGCACAACCAACTCTTGTGTCTATATCATGGAAGGGAAAGACCCCAAATGTATCACCAATCCTGAGGGCGGTCGTACCACACCGTCCGTCGTGGCCTTTACAGACAAGGAACGTCTTGTCGGTGATATCGCCAAACGTCAGGCCGTCACCAATCCCAAAAGAACCATTTTTGCCATCAAGCGTCTCATGGGCCGGAAGTTCGCCAGTCCGGAAGTGGATCGCTGGAAAGAGCATTCTCCCTATATCATTGCCAAATCGGCCAATGACGATGCCGGTGTGGAAGTGGATGGACGCGTCTACAGCGCGCCTGAAGTGTCTGCTATGGTTTTGGCAAAACTCAAAAGTGACGCTGAAGCCTATCTGGGCGAGACCGTGACGGAAGCCGTCATTACCGTGCCGGCGTATTTTAACGACGCCCAGCGTCAGGCGACCAAGGACGCCGGTCGTATTGCCGGTCTTGAAGTCAAGCGTATCATCAATGAGCCCACAGCGGCTTCTCTGGCCTACGGCGCTGATAAAAAGTCCAATGAAAAGATCGCTGTTTTTGACTTGGGCGGCGGTACTTTTGATATATCCATCCTTGAGGTGGGCGACAATGTGGTCGAAGTCCGTGCCACCAACGGTGATACCTTCCTCGGTGGTGAAGATTTCGACCAGCGTGTCATCCATTTTCTGGTGGATGAATTCAAGAAAGAAAACGGCATTGATCTCTCCAAGGACAGCATGGCCCTGCAACGTCTGAAGGAAGCGGCAGAAAAGGCCAAGAAAGACCTTTCCACTTCTATGGAGGCTGAGGTCAATCTGCCCTTTATCACCGCTGATCAGAATGGTCCTAAACACCTCATGCAGAAGATTTCGCGGGCCAAGCTGGAATCTTTGGTCGGCGATCTGGCTGAGCGTACCATTGAGCCCTGTCGCAAGGCTCTGGCTGATGCTGGCCTTGAACCCAGCCAGATCGACGAAGTCATTCTCGTGGGCGGCATGACTCGTATGCCTCTCGTGCAGCAGACTGTAGCCAAGTTCTTCGGCAAGGAACCCAACCGTTCTGTCAACCCCGACGAAGTTGTGGCCATGGGTGCCGCTATTCAGGGCGGCATTTTGACCGGTGATGTCAAGGACGTGCTGTTGCTCGACGTGACCCCGCTGTCTCTGGGTATTGAAACCATGGGCGGAGTCTTCACCAAGCTTATTGAGCGCAATACCACCATCCCCACGCGCAAGAGCAATGTCTTCACCACAGCAGCAGACAATCAGCCCTCAGTCTCCATTCATGTCCTGCAGGGCGAACGTCCCATGGCTCAGGACAATATGACCCTTGGTCGCTTTGATCTCACGGGCATTCCCCCGGCGCCGCGCGGCGTACCGCAGATTGAAGTGACATTTGATATTGACGCCAATGGTATCGTCAATGTCTCGGCCAAGGATATGGGCACAGGCAAGGAGCAGTCCATTAAGATTACGGCTTCTTCCGGTCTTTCTGAGGAAGACATCAATCGACTGGTTCATGAGGCCGAAGCCCACGCCAGCGACGATAAGAAGAAGCAGGAGCTGATTGAGGCCCGCAATCAGGCTGACAGCCTGATCTATGCCACAGAAAAGTCCATTTCCGATCTTGGCGACAAGGTGGATGGCGCTTTGAAGAGTACGGTGGAAGGCAAGATTCAGGATCTGCGGAAGGTCATGGAAGGCGAGGATGTAGAAGCCATCAAGAATGCCACCAAGGAATTGTCTGAATCGAGCCACAAGCTTGCCGAGCAGCTCTATAAGCAAAATGGCGCAGCCGGTCCCGAGCAGCAGCAGTCTGGTGCCTCGCAGGGCGGTGCCCAGAACCCCAACGATGATGTGGTTGACGCTGACTACACAGAAGTGAAAAAATAAGACACGTTGAGTGAACGATAAGCGCCGTGTCCTTGTTTTGCTCTGAGGCAAAGAAGGACACGGCGCTTTTTTTATTGTCCAGCTGGCCTTGGCTGCTGTTGTCAGTGAGCTTTTGCTGTAGTACAAGATTCCAGGCCTTTTTGCGTATTTTTGATCCTTTTACTGTTGAGACCCTGCCATGCACCATGCTTCTCCTTTCCGTATCTTTCAGTGCGTAATGCTGCTTTTGGCCTTTGGCCTGCTCTGTGCTTGTGAACCATTTCTGGGGAAAAAAACCGATCAGGTGGCGCGGGAACCATCCGTGGCTCTGGCCCTTCCGGCTTCAGGTCCCTATGCCTCCATTGCTAGCCGCATTCTGCAAGGTGCCCGCCTCGCCGTACAGGAATTGGAGCGCCATGGTGTGAAGGTGCGTCTGGCTTTGGTGGACACGCAGACCAAGGACTGGACGAGCCGCCTGACAGCTCTGCCAGAGAGTTTTCGCATTGTTGGCGGACCACTGGAGGCCACAAGTTACAATACATTGAAAAAAAACGGTTTGCTCGACAAATATCGCGTTTTTGCCTTTCTCAACAATCTTAATGGGAATGATGAAGGACGTCTGGCGTATCGTTTTTTCCCCAGTCCACGCGATCAAGTCGATGCCCTGTTGAATTTTGCCACCAATCAGTTGGGTATCCGTTCCTTTGGTGTTTTTGCGCCAACCGATACCTTTAGTACGAAGATGGTCGGGCTTTTTGAAGACGGTGTGCGCAGACGCAATCTTTCCTTGCAGAAGGCTTTGTATACCGGCTCGGGCAATCTGGCCGAGCAGGTCAAGCCTTTGCTCAATCCCATGACGCTGGCAGAAGGCTCTACGGCTACGCCTGTGCCTCAGACAGCCTTTGAAGCCATTTTTTTGCCGGCTTCTTGGCGTTCACTGGACAGCTTGCTGGCGAGTTTCATGTATCACGGTGAAGATCGGCTGGTTTTGCTTGGCACCATGCTTTGGGAACAAAGCCTGGCTGGGAAACGTCTGGCTTCACCGAGTCGCTACGAACTGGCGGTCTTCCCAGGCGCCTGGAATTCGCAGGCGCGTGTTTCCGCTTTGTCCGGACAAAATCCTGACTTCTGGCTGGCTTTAGGCTACGATTTTGTGAACTTTGCCGTGAATCTGGGCAATGTTGCGCAGCTCTCACCCCTGGAAATCAAGGATAGAGCGAATCGTGCCGCCTCCATTCTGCGTATTCTTGCCCCCATGAGCTGGGACGGACAGGGCCATGCCCATCAGAAGCTCTTTATCTATCGGGCTTCAGCCCAGGGTATGGCACCCATGGATCTTCAGCTCTTTAATCAAATGCGTTCTCAGCGCAAACAGAATGCTGCCTTGCGTATGCAAAGCGGCGGCACAGAAGAAGAGCCCAAACTGCCCGACGTGGAACCTGTGTCATCTGCGCCTGAAATTTCCAGTACAGCGCCAACGCCGGTATCTGCGCCTGCTCCCCAGGCCAGTCCCAATACCATTCCGCAGTCATCGTATAAGCTGCGTCTGCCTACGCGCAAAAGCAATCCTTAAGGAGCAAGCATTTCATGAGTGAAGAGACAAAAATCGGACCCCAAGAGGTTCGGCATATGGCGGAGCTTTCCAGGCTCGAAGTATCTTCAGAAGAAGAGCACGTTTTTGCCGGACAGTTTGCCGAAATTATAGGCTATATGGATGTGTTGCAGGAAGTGGATGTTACGGGAATTGCTCCCCTCTACAGTCCTGTCAGTCATGAATCCAGGGCGCGCGAGGATCAAGTACAGAGTGTGCGTAGCCATGCAGAAATTTTGGCCAATGCGCCCAAGGCGGATGAAAACTATTTTATTGTGCCGAAAATCGTCTAAGCCAGGAACGATCTGATGAGTGAACTTTTCTATGCAACACTTTCAAGTGTTTGGGATCTTTTGCAGAAAAAAGAAGTGAGTGCCAGCGAACTGACCCAACTCTGCCTGAAACGCCTGGAGACGACAGAACCGAAGCTTGGAGCCATGTTGACCGTAGACGCTGAAGGCGCCTTGGAACAGGCCAAAACCCTGGATCGTCAAGGCCCTGACCCGAATTGTCCCCTTTGGGGGGTCCCTGTAACGGTCAAGGACGTTATTCTGACCCGGGGTTTGACCACAACGGCAGGGTCGCGCATGCTGGAAAATTTTGTGCCGCCCTATGACGCTTTTGTTGTTGAACGCTTGCGTAAGGCCGGTGCCATCATCCTGGGAAAGGCCAATATGGATGAATTTGCCATGGGTTCGACCACGGAAAACTCGGCCTACCATGCAGCCCATAATCCCTGGGATGTGCAGAAGGTTCCTGGCGGCTCGTCTGGAGGCAGTGCGGTTTCCGTAGCCGCTGGTCAGTGTTTTGCCTCGTTGGGCACAGACACCGGAGGCTCTATCAGGCAGCCTGCTGCCTTGTGTGGCTGTGTGGGCATGAAGCCGACCTATGGCCGTGTTTCACGGTATGGGGTCATAGCCTATGGTTCGTCACTGGATCAGGTTGGCCCCTTAGCCCGTTCTGTGTCTGACTGTGCCCGTGTGCTTGGCGTGATTGCCGGACATGACCCGCGCGATGCCACGTCATCGCCCTGTGCTGTGCCGGATTATCTGACAGCTTTGGCTTCCAATGGCGACCTCAACGGTGTGCGCTTTGGCTTACCCAAAGAGTTTTATGGGGCAGGTCTTGCCTCTGATGTGGCCGCTGCCTGTGAAAAAACCTTACAATGTCTCCGTGAAGCCGGGGCTGAGAGCGTTGAAGTGTCTCTGCCCCATACCCATGCCGCCATTGCCACCTACTACATTATCGCCATGGCTGAAGCGAGTTCCAATCTGGCTCGCTATGACGGTGTGCGTTACGGTTATCGCTCTCAAAACATCACTGATCTTGAAAGTCTGTATGTCAAATCGCGCACCGAAGGTTTTGGTCAGGAAGTGCGTCGGCGTATTATGCTGGGTGCTTTCGTCCTTTCTTCAGGCTATTATGATGCCTACTATAAGAAAGCCGCCCAGGTCAGGCGTATCATCCGTGACGAATATCTTGCCGCTCTGGACAGCTGTGATGTTTTGCTCTGTCCGGTTTCGCCTGTGACCGCTTGGCCTCTCGGTCAACACGCCAATGATCCGCTGAAGATGTATCTCATGGATGCCTACACCCTTTCCTTGAATCTGGCAGGTCTTCCTGGTCTTTCTCTGCCTGTGGCGCTTGCCGCATCAGGACTGCCCATTGGTATGCAGATTATTGGCAAGGCTTTTTCCGAAGCGCAACTCTTCAGTCTGGGACAGGCTATGGAAAACCTTCTGCCAGCTATCGGCCAGCCCAAGCTTTGATGGCCCTTGAGGCGCAACTTGTAACACTTTTTGACAGCTGCAACACTGGGAAAATCACAAAAAAAAGAGCCCACGCAAATCGATTGTGTGGGCTCTTTTTTTTGTGAATGAAATCGTTTGGGCCTAACAGCCTGCCTTCACGGATTTCTCATAAAACGTATGGATCTAGGCATTGGCTGCATCAGTAAATTCTTTGAGCGCAGCCAGTGTTTGTGTGGCTTCATCCTTGGGGACAATGTTGATGGCAAAACCCGCATGCACAATGACATAATCACCCTTGCTTACGGCTTTCGGCAAGAGCATCAGTGACGCTGTGAGAAAGGTCTGACTGTTACCCACACGCACACGTGCCATGGAATTGTCGAGAAGTTCTTCGATTTGAGCTGGAATGGCGAGACACATTGTTATTACCCCGAAGCGGAGAGCAATGCGCTCTCCGCTCCAAGTGCTTTTTTCTTATTCAGGCGTGTTATTCCGCTTTTTTCCATAGGGATACAGGGCTGTATTCCAATAGAAAACATAATAGGGCAGCGTGAAGAACATCATGATATACGCCAAACTCTTCGTGAAGAGAAAATAATCGTAGAAGATGTTAAATTCCATAGGTCGTCTCCTGGCCTAGTGATGGGCATCCTTGAAATTGGGATGTTCATAAAGGATGGGCATGTGGTAAATGATGAAGCGGTAGGCCGTAACGATCATGGTCACCACAAAGACAGAGATCAGAATCTCCCAGATGCTCGGGAAGTACCGTTCGGCGCTGGGGAGCTGATAGTTGAAGGCGATCATGCAGATGTTGAAACGGTTCAGAACAATACCAGCAACGGCATTCATGGAAGCGTACTGGCAGAGTCTGACATTGCCTTCACGCGAACCCTTGGCATAGAGCAGGGCCGGCAGCAGGACAAAGCCGAACATTTCGACCAACCACCAAGCACCGTAGCCGGTGAAGAGGTAGGAGAAATTGGCTTGTACGAGCATGTCAATGAACTTGAGCATGAAGTAGGCCATCAGAATAAAGGAGGCCGCCTTGGCAAAGCTCAAGATAATGGTATCATTTTCGCGTAAATGGGTCTTGTCCATGTAGGCATGGGCGCCCTTATGGGCGAAGAAGCCTTCCATGATGACCATGGAAGCACCTGCAGCCATGGAGCTGACAAAGAAGAACATGGGCAGGAAGGGCGAATACCACAGAGGATGCAGCTTTCCGGGGCAGATGAGATAGAGGCTGCCCAGAGAAGACTGATGCAATGTGGAGAGCGTCATACCGAAGATGGTCAAGAGAATATTGATCTTATTGACGAAGGTACGCCACTTGAGCACAAAGGGAAAACGGTTGGAGAGCCATTCGCAGGGAGCAACCGAAAATTCCACAAAGAGCACTGTCAAATACGTCGCCACACACAAGCCGACTTCAAAGAGCACCGAGGTTGTGCCCGGGAAGAAGAACATGAAGGGCAGACGCAGCGGATGACCTAAGTCGTAGAGCAACGCCACGACCACGAAGAGATAGCCCAGGAAGGCCGTCAGTACGGCCGGTCGAGCTGCGGAGTGGAAGTGCTTCATGCCCATGACGTAGCAGGCAACAGTCGTGAAATAGCCACCGGCTGCCAGACAGACGCCACAGAGCAGATCAAAACCGATCCACATGCCCCAAGGCTGATTGTCGTCAAGATTGGCCACAGAGCCAATACCCTGGGTGAATCTGACGATGGTAATGACCAAGCCGACGCTCAGAATGATCCAGGTAATAATATTCCCCAGGGTCGGTTTGAGCAGCGGCCCCATATTAAACATTTTTTCCCTGGTGGGAATAACAATGCTGTGATTTTCCATTTTACGCACCCTCCCCGTGTTTGCCAGCCGATTCACGGGCCTTCAGGGCTTCGGCCATGGCCTTGCGGGCACGATCTGCAGCGCCTTCGCCTTCTGTTTCCTGAATCTTACGCACAACGGCATCCACGGCAGCCTGGACGTCTTCTCTGGCTTCACGTTTGGTCTGCTCTTGAGCCTGCTTGTGCATAGCTTCACGGCGTTTGGTCATGCCATAGGCACCGCCGAAGAGTACGGGCCAGAAGGCGACAATCATGGGTACCGTACCCAATGCACCATAGGTCAGTTCACCCATGGGCTGATTGCCAAGGTGGGTGTCCAAACCAAGCTGTTTGAGTTCAGGTCCGGCCAGAACAGGATTGTCCGGGGGCACTTTTGGTCCCTTGGGATTGGCGGGAGCAAGCACCATCCAGGCGGTTCCGCCGGCATCGTGTTCGCCGTAGATGTAATCGAGATACTTGTCGGGATTATCGGCGATTCTGGCCCGAGCAACTTTGATCAGGTCGGTACGTCGACCAAAGGTCAGAGCCTCCATGGGGCAGGCTTCAACGCAGCCGGGAAGTTCACCTTTATCCAGACGCGGCTTACAGAAGGTACACTTTTTGACCAGCGGATCCCAGGCAAGATTGTATTCGAAGCCCGGTGCATAGAAGGGGCAAGCGATCATGCAGTAACGACAGCCCACACACTGTGAGCCATTATAGGTCACGCTGCCGTCGGGCTGCTTCTGGAAGCATTTGGCAAAACAGGCCGAGGCACAGGCCGGATCCTGACAGTGGAAGCACTGCAGCTTGCGGAAGACGGCCTTTCCGTTCATTTCGTATTTATTGACCACGGTCCACTGTTTGGCCGAGGTGCGACGTTTGGTGTTGCAAACACTCAAGTCGTCAAAGGGCTTGTCTGGTTTCGGCAAGGCATTGACTTTGTTACAGGCCTCTTCGCAGCGACGGCAACCCACACAGCGAGTCGTGTCGTGCAGAACACCATAGCTTTCTGGATAGTAGGGGAAGACATGGCTGGCCTGGGCGGTACTGGGGCTGGCGGCATTGCCAAGAGCCGAAACGACGCCCGCACTTCCAAGGAGTGTCAGAAATTTTCTGCGGTTCATTTCGATTCCTCCTGCTGAGCCGTGCGCAGCTTATGACAAGCCGTGCAGTCCGTCTTCCTGGGTCGCTTGACATTCATGCCGTCGTGGCAACCCATGCATTGCAGGTGATAGGCAGCCTTGAGCGGAGGACGACCAGGATGTTTCTTGTCAATGCTGGTGGTGTGGCAGCTGACACACTTGGAGGGCGTCTGAGATGCCGGGCTGTGATGATGGCAAGTCTGACAAAAGACTTCTGGTGTGGAATGGAAGGCATCGGCAAGAGCATCGCCCTTGATCTGACGCTTCAGAGAGACAATATGTCTGGCGTGATTGAAGACATTGGCTTCATAGGTATCTTTGAGACTATCAATGCTGACCTTATACTTCATCCGCTTGGGATCGAGGTAGTCAACGGGCTTTTTGGCGGCAAGAGCAGCTTGCGCCAAGATGATATTCTCATCAGGATCAAGCTTCCCGGAGATACCTTTGGCAAACTGTTCTTTGGTCATGGTGGGAATGTCTGTATGGCAAACGGCACACCATTGGTCATTGCGTGTGGGCTTCACAATATTGTGGCAACCAGCACATTCTGTACGCTGAGCGTAAATCTTTTCGTGACAGCTGACACAACTCTCCGGCGTACGATTGTCTTTACGCGGAGCAATGTTGGTGGCATGCATCGCTCTTTCGAGGTTGACAAAGTGCCCTTCAGCCTTGCCCTCAACCGAATGGCAGGTGGTACAGGGAACGGGATCGCCCGTGTGGTGACAGGATTCGCAATCCTGTACTTTGCCTTCATGAAGTTTGTGATTGAAAACCACAGGTTTCATGCCGACTGCCCCGCGGTTGGTTTTGTCACTGGCGGGGAAAAGTACCATTGCCTCTTGCGCGCCGCTTTCTATCTGTTCCGGGGCATGAGCGGCCATGATGCCATTTGGCTCCCGGAACAAAAGACATGCCGCGCCGACAAGGGCAATAGCCGCCAGCAGAAGCAGTTTTGTGCTGTTCCTCATAGATATTGTCCTTTTGTACAGACAGTCTCCAAAATCCCTGCCGCAGCACCACGCTGTGACAAGTTGTTTTTTTAATAGAAAAAAAAAGCAGAACAGAACACTCCGTCGCAACGCCGCAAAAGGCGCTTTGTGAGAGTAGATCGGTTGAGCCTAATTTGTCTGAATGTATCTTGCCTGTACTCTTCCGTCAAGAGTGTTTACCAAAGTCTTCACGTGCGCTGGCGCAGAGAAATCGCTTTTGTTTTGCGCCGTTGTTTGACAGAATAACTAAGCTTGGGATACGGAAATGCGTACTGTTTTGTTGCGCTGACAGGCGTTTTTTCTATTTTTGGTTGAGGCGGCAGAGATGTTGCGCACCTGACCTTGCTTTTTTGGCAAGCCTTGGCAATTTCTGACACTATTACGGTGAAATGCAAAGCGCCACGACTGTGAGCCGCTTTTGGACAGTTTACAGCGTTTTTATCTTTCTGACTGTACTGAGAAGATAACGGAGGCAGCGTTTTCTCCCCGTGCCTTGCAAACGGGATCCTGCGCTGAAAAGAGCTGATGAAAATCCAATTTTTGGGTGCTGCGCGCACCGTCACCGGTTCGTGCTATATTATTGAAGCCTGTGGTCGGCGTTTTGCTGTTGACTGCGGCATGCATCAGGGCAATAAGGCCATAGAAGAGCGTAATAGCGAAGTGAAGACCTATCGCCCACAGGATCTTGATTTTATCCTGGTCACGCATGCGCATATTGATCATTCAGGGCTTTTGCCTTTGATGGTCAGTAACGGTTTTTCGAGGCCCATTTACTGTACACGGGCCACGCGTGAACTGCTTGGCATTATGCTTCTGGACAGCGCGCATATCCAGGAAATGGAAGCTTTGAACGAAATAAAGAAATACAAGCGTCGAGGCCTTGGGGAGGCGCCCAAGGCTTTGTATACACAGGAAGACGCCCTGCAAACAGACAGGCTCTTTCAGGCGGTGGATTATCATACCGCTTTGGAGCCAGCCGAGGGCATCCGTGCCACATTTTATGACGCTGGCCATATTTTGGGATCTGCCTCACTGCGTCTTGAGATCAACGAAGAGGGGAAAACCACAAGCCTGCTTTTTTCTGGCGACATTGGCCGACCCGGAGCTCTGATTGTGCGTGAACCTGAAACGCCACCAGCTGCGGACTATATTTTTATGGAGTCCACGTACGGCGACAGAGACCATAAGAACGAAAGTACAAGTATTGAAGAATTAGCTGAGGCGATTGCTTACAGCTATGCCAAGAATGAAAAGGTGATTATTCCGGCTTTTGCCGTGGAGCGCACACAGGAAATTCTCTGTTGTCTGCATCAGCTGGCAAGTGAGGGGAAGCTCCCGGATGATCTGCCGATTTTTGTCGATAGCCCTCTTGCTATTCGGGCCTCTGAGATTTTTTCGCGACATCGCGACCTTTTTGACGAAAAGACCAGAAAGATCCTGAGTCAGGGAGACGATCTCTTCGCCTTGCCGAATCTGCGCTATACCCTGACTGCGGCCGAGTCTCAGGCGATCAATGCCATGACTGGTCCCGCCATTGTCATTTCAGCCTCTGGCATGTGCAATGCCGGACGTATTAAGCATCATCTTCGGCACAATATCTGGAAAAGCGGTGCGAGCATTGTCTTTGTTGGTTATCAGGCTGTGGGCACAGTGGGGCGTAAGCTTGTGGAGCAGGCCAAAAAAATTACGCTCTTCGGAGAAGATCTGGCAGTGGCGGCTAAGATCTTTACTATCAACGGTTTTTCCGGCCATGCCGGGCAATCCCAGCTCTTGGCCTGGCTGCGTCCTCTTGTGAAATCAGGCACGCATCTGGTCCTTGTGCACGGTGAAGAAAACGCCCAGAGCACCTTATCTGAGAAGATCAAGAGCAGTTTTGGCATTGTACCGACCATTCCCGAATATCTTGAAGAAATGACACTGCATGGGGCCGATATCACAGCTAGCGTTACGCACAGAGCTGAGGCCTATCCCCGAGTCAACTGGAATTTCCTGGCAGGCGAGGTGGAGCGCAAGTGGCAGATTTTCCGGGATCAACTCAAGGATATTGAACACAAGCCCTGGGTGGATCAGAAAGAGCTGGAAGAGAGTATCGGGAAGATGGAATTTTATCTCGCCAGACTTATTGCCAGGTTGTAGTCTATGCGTATTATCGCCGGAAAGTTTCGCAGCCGTCAGCTCAAAAGTCCCAAGGGGTCAATCTGCAGACCAGCTATGGGGCGAACACGCGAAGCGCTTTTTTCTATGCTGGAAGCGCGTGGTGTCTTTTGGCCCGATACACGTGTGCTGGATATTTTTGCTGGCAGCGGCAGTCTGGCCTTGGAGGCTGTCAGTCGCGGAGCGCCTTATGCTCTGCTGCTCGAACATTCCCCCCAGATTTTGCGTTGTCTCAACGATAATATCCGGGCTTTCGATCTTGCAGACCAGGTCCAGGTGCTTACAGACGATGCCCTGCGACTTTTGCGTACCCCTCCATCCCAGCCTTTTGATGTGGTCTTTCTCGATCCTCCCTATCGTCAAGGGTATGCCGAGCGTGCCCTCATCCTGCTGGAAAAGCAGGGCTGGCTCGCCCCTAAGGCCTTTGTGGCCGCAGAAATAGAAGAAACGTTGCGCCTGCGTTTTTCGCCAACGTTGCCTTTGGTGGCAGAGCGGCTTTTTGGGCAAACGCGGCTTGTGCTTTTGCAGGCAAGTGAACCGGATTCTGGCGACACCATCCCAGCCGGCCAAGAATAAGCCTTCAGCGATCAATTCCCTGGCCAACGGAAAATTCTCGGCCGGGAAAAGAGTCGTCTAGGCCTGCCCAGCAAGCCAATTGCTTAGACCTGTCAAAAGGTTTTACGACAGAGAATTTCTAAAGGGCTTACTGCCGAAAAATACCCATGAAAATAGCACTTTATCCTGGAACCTTTGACCCGATCACCAATGGACATATCAGCCTGATTAAGAGAGGTCTGGATATCTTTGATCGGGTAGTTGTGGCTGTGGCTCAAGATACGCCTAAGACGACATTATTTACCTTGGCGGAGCGAGTGGATCTGGCCAGGAGCGCGCTCATTGAACAACCCAGAGTGAGTGTGGAAGCGTTTTCTGGTCTGACAGTGGAATATGCGTTGCGTATAGGCGCCTGTGCGCTTTTGCGGGGCTTGCGGGCCGTCAGTGATTTTGAATATGAATTCCAGCTGGCTCTTATGAATCGCAAGCTGCAGAAAAAATTGCAGACAGTCTTTCTGATGACTGACTACAAATGGCTCTATATCAGTTCAACTATTATTAAATCTGCGGCCAGCCAGGGCGGATCGGTCAAAGGTCTTGTGCCCGAAGTGGTACGCAGGCGCTTGGCTGAGAAATTTGCCGTCAAGGTCGATGAGAACAGTGTGGAGCCGGATCAACTTGTTCATGCCCAACGCTGCTGATCATCCGCTGCCTGTGCTTTGCCTGGCAGGGCCAACGGGAGCGGGTAAGACAGATCTTGCCCTCAGACTGGCTGAGCGATTGACCTGTGAGGTAATCAATACCGACTCACGTCAGATCTATGCCGATTTTCCCATCATCTGTGCCCAGCCGAGCGCGCAAGAGCAAGCCCAGTGCCCGCATCACCTCTATGGTGTGCTGCCAACCCAGGAGAAGATCAGCGCCGGTCAGTGGTGTGAGATGGCTGAGAGCTGCATCCGTGAAGTGTTGGGGCGAGGGCACGTGCCTCTCCTTGTGGGGGGGACGGGGATGTACTTCCATACCCTGCTGCACGGCATGGCTCCTATCCCGGCCATTGACCCTGCCCTGCGCAAACGGCTTGAAGACAGAGTTGACCGCGAAGGACCAGAGCAGCTGCATGCTGAACTGGCTTTGTGTGATCCCGACTATGCCGCAAAGATTCATCCCCATGACAGACAGCGCATTGTACGAGCTCTGGAAGTAGCCGAACAGACCGGACAGACCTTTAGCTGGTGGCATGCGCAGAAAGCGCTGCAGCGGCCAGCTGTGCACGGTCCGCTTTTTGTCTTTCAGGCCTCCATGGCCTGGCTTGAGCCGAGGCTGAAAAGAAGAATTGACCAGATGCTAGCGCTGGGAGCCCTCGCCGAGGCCAAGAAGGCCTATCAGCACTGTTCTGATCCAGAGGCCCCCGGTTGGAGTGCCATTGGCTGTGCGGAACTGCTGGCTTTTCTCCAAGGTCGGCTCAGCTTTGAAGACTGTCTGAGTCATTGGTATCAGAATACCAGAGCCTACGCCAAAAGGCAGAATACTTGGTTCAGAGGCCGGAAAGAAGCCATCTTTTTTACGGCCGAGGCAAGAGATTTTTTTCTCAATGAGGCTCAGCGTGCTTGGGAAATGCTTACTTGCAATATAGATAAATGACTTTAGACTTTAATATTGTTTTTGTGGTTAAGCAATAAAGTATGTAAAATACACTGAAAAAGCATAAAAATTTAATGCCATCATTTATATCTGCTTTGCCATTTTTTACAAAGAAAAAAGTAAAACCAGCCAATAAAGAATCGACGCTTCTTCTAAAAACTATGTGAAGACTGAGCGCTGTAGATATCAGGAGGTTGTCTATGCCGGAAAAGCAACAGAATATTGTTGACGATCTTGCGAGTCTGACCACAGAATCGTGGCGTACCTTGCGTATCATCGGTGAAATGGTTCAGGCTTTTGATACCCTCAATGGGCTGACGCGCAGTTGCGTGTCCATTTTTGGATCTGCCCGTGTTAAGGATGATTCCAAGGAGTATGCTGACGCACGCAAGACGGCGGATTTGCTTGGTCAAGAAGGTTTTGGTATAATTACTGGCGGTGGACCGGGCATCATGGAGGCTGGCAATCGGGGCGCCTGCGACGCTCATACGGAATCCGTGGGCCTGCATATTACTCTGCCGCATGAGCAGGGTTGTAACGAATATGTGCGCATTCGCTGCAATTTCCGTTATTTTTTCCTGCGCAAATTTATGTTTGTGAAGTATTCCATGGCCTATATGGTTATGCCCGGAGGCATGGGAACCATTGATGAACTCGCTGAAGCCTTTGTGCTGGCTCAGACTGCCCGTATCCGGCCATTTCCCATTGTGCTCTTCAATAGCGGTTACTGGTCAGGCTTTGTCGACTGGCTGAAAACTTCCATGGTTGACGGAGGTTTCATTAAGACCAGCGAGATCGACCGCCTGATCACGGTCTGTGACAGTCCGGAAGAAGTCCGTGACACTATCTGCAAGCGCATCATCCTCTAGACGTTTTGCCCCCTATACGAAAAGCACCATTGTGCCGCCAGTACCTGGGGGTGGCAGCTGGGAAGATTTGATGCGCCTTGCCCTTGACGAGGCCAGAAAAGCAGGCGATGCTGGAGAAGTGCCAGTAGGTGCTCTGGTCTTGGATCGCGAGGGGCAGATCCTGGGTTTTGGACAGAATTCTTGCATCCGCGACTGCGATATCTCAGCCCACGCCGAAATTAAGGCGCTGCGCCAGGCTGGACGGGCCGTGGGGAATTATCGCTTGACAGATTGCCTGCTTGTGGTCACTCTTGAACCTTGCCCGATGTGTGCCTCAGCTATTGTCCAAGCGCGTCTGGCTGGACTGATTTTTGGGGCAAGGGACAAATTGGCCGGAGCTGTTGTTTCTGCCACTGAATATCTCGATACGCCCTGTGCCTCAGGTCACAGTGTTTGGCATTTGGGCGGAGTACTCGGAGAGGCTTCGTCGGCGCTTTTGCAGGCTTTTTTTGCCCAGCGCCGGTGAGTCCAAAAAACAGTCCTCACGTCTTTCGGACCTGAGTCCATCTAAGGGACTCGCTTGAGATCAGGTTTACGACACATTTTGGAACGTCTCCTCAATTCCAAACACGCAAAGACATATCTGGAGACACGTGGGAGGCGAGCGAAAGGGGATAGGTCGTTACTGATTGTCAACCACGGCTTGAGGGTAAGAGAACGGAATTTGTCGGTAATACTGTCCCGTGCGGCGTATTCTGCTTTGGGGGTTGAGGCCCTTTGCAGAAGAAAACGTTACGGAGGTGGCGTTTCTTTTCAGGCAAAAAGCCTGGGTCTTCACGCCGAAAATTGATGAAGGAAAAGTGACCGAAAGCACAGTCTATCAGAGAGGAGATAGTTGTGCTCTGGGAGGGGTCTATGCAACAGACAAATCTTATTACTGTGCCAAATGTCAAGGGTTCAGACTTATTGCTGCACAACTTGGGACTGAAGCTTGCCCACGGCATGGATCTCAATTCTCCCGAGCGTGTGATGGCTATTTCTACGGCTGCCTACACAGAAGCCGGGAAGTATGGTCCAACTGTGGAAACCTTTGAAGTCAAGCCCATGGATCTTCCGGAAAGCACCAAGGGTGTTTTGGCTGACTACGCAGGTTGAGAAAGCGGAGACGAGTGTGAACGAGAGAGCCGAAGATTTGACCGTGGAATATGAGGAAGATGGCCAAATACTGGTTAAGGAGCTTGACAAGGCGATTTTGAGCAAAGGCGCCTGGGCCACAGTCCTTTTTCGCTATCAGGAATGGCGTGCTTCCACTGGTGACTATGGTCCTGATAAATATGTTATTCGCCGCTATCAGAAGTTAGGGGGCGAGTATCGGCAGAAATCCAAATTTGTCATATCCAGTGCCGATCAGGCACGGAAAATCATCGAGGCGCTCACAGCCTGGATTGATCAGAGTTCCACAGAGAGCTGCTCGTAGGCTTGTACCATATTGGAAAAAAGCCGATGTGTTTGGTCAAACACATCGGCTTTTTTTGTTTTTCGCTATGGCTTTCAGCGCGTTCGCTGAAGGATAATGGAAACGGCCGCCGGCAGATCTTTGGCGATAACGGCACCCAGCGCTTGGGCTTGCCTGTTGTCTTGACTATTTTCCAAACCAAGTTTGATCGTCTGACAGCCACAGGCCAGACCCGCCTGCACGTCGCTGAGCTTATCACCCAGCATCCAAGAATGTGTCAGATCAATGGCGTGTTCTTTTGCCGCTTTTTCAAGCAGACCAGAAGCTGGTTTGCGGCAGTGGCAGGGGCCTGTGATTTCTGGTAGGTGGGGGCAGTAATACCAGCCTGAGATCGCTACGCCGAATTTGGCCAGTTCCTTATCAACCCAGGCTTCGAGTGTGTGCAGCTCTTCTTCGCTGAAGTATTTTCTGGCTAGTCCCGACTGATTGCTGACCACAATCAGCTTGAAGCCTTCGCTTGAGAGACGCCAAAGCGCGTTTTGCACACCAGGCAGCCAAACCCAGGCTTCAATGCTGTGCACATAGCCTGTGTCAAGATTCAGTGTGCCATCGCGGTCAAGAAAAACTGCTCGATGAGTGTTTATTGCGGGCATTGGTCGTGTTCTTCAGGGAGCGGTGCCAGTCCCAGGCGTTCTCTACGTGCGGCTTCTTGTTTCCGTTCGCGTGTTCCCTTGGGTTTTCTTGCGAGAAAGTCTTCATCCTGAAGCTGTTGTCGGCAAAAGACAAGGAAGCCTGTATGCGCTGTCATGCGGTCTTCAGGCCGTAAGCGGTCAGCCAGTGGCTTCCAGGGGCGCTTGAGCAATTCACAGACTTCAATATTGGCAAAGGGGCGTTTTTCAAGGCCAAGCAGCAATTCCTTGACCTGGTCCACCGTGGGGAGCAAAAAGCCAAAGGCTGCGCCTGGGCGTACGGCCGCCAGAGCCTGGTCAAGGTAGAGCCAGGGTGTACGCACATCCAGGAAAAGGGCATCGGCATGTTGGACAGCAAAGCCTTCGGCAATGTCACGATGGTGGAGTTCCACATTCTGCCCCAGGCCAGCCCATTCAAGATTGCGCCTGGCAAGAGCCACAAATTCCTCGCGAGCATCATGGCTGACGACGCGGCCCGTGGGACCGCAGAACCAGGAGAGCGCCAGCGTCAGCCCACCAGAACCACAACCGGCCTCAATAATCGTGCGTCCAGGACCTGCGCCGAGCATCAGGCAGATTTGGGCAATATCCTTGGCGTAAATGATCTGTGTCTGTCGTTTGATACCCTGAAGACGGTCAAAAAGACCGGCTTCCTGGACAAGTACTGGCACGTCAAGATGCGTACGCACCATTTGACCAAAGTCAAGTTGATGCACGCGCGCTGCCTCCACAATGCCGTCTGTGCTGTGCCAGTCTTGGCCTTCAACCAGGCGCTTGAGGTAGCGGCGGCCTTTGGGGGTGACGTAGATGAGAAGCGATCCCCATGGAATCATGCGTTTTTCTCCGTGACAAGCTTTGTCAGAACATCTGACGCATCAGGTCTTCTCCGGTCTCCCGGGCATCTGAGCCAATATTTTCCTGAATGCTGCCTTCTGTGGCGCGATTGCCTTCATAGGGCATGTCACTTTGATAGGCGAAATTGCCCGAAAGAGTGACATTGTCGGGTTTGACAAAATCCTCCACAGGATAAAGGTCCTCAACCTGCATGCGGTATTTTTTGAAGATGGGCGCGGCTGTGCGGCCGCCCTGTTCGGTTCGCCCCAAAGGCTGCACCTTGTCGTAGCCGACATAGACGCCGGTGACCAGGTAGGGAGAAAAACCAATAAACCAGGCATCTCTTGCCTGATTGGAGGTCCCGGTCTTGCCGCCGATAAAACGGCCTTCAATCTTGGCGCGGCTACCTGTGCCAGTATTGACGGCATTCTTGAGCATGGTATCCATGATAAAGGCGTTTTGGGGCGTGATGGCCTGCCAGTGCTCGACATCCTGACGGTACAGTTCTTTGCCCTCGGCATCCACAATCAGTGAAACCATGCGTGGGCGTACGCCAAGACCCTGATTGGCAAAGGCCGCGTAAGCCTGAGTCATGTTCAGCGGTGTGACGCCCACAGCTCCGAGGCTCACCGCCAGTTCCTGAGGGAAATTGGGTTCAAGACCCAGCTGTTTGGCTCGGGCAATCACTTTGTCGATGCCTATTTGATGCGCGACGCGTACGGCGCAGGTATTGCGGGAAAGGGCCAGTGCTAAGTAGAGCGGAATTTCACCTTTGTAATTGCGTTCGGAATTATTGGGGCGCCAGACTTCATGGGTGTATGGGTTCACATACGAAAAGGGACCGTCTAAGACAATGGAAAAGGGGGTAAAGCCATTGTCGAGGGCTGTGGAATAGACAATGGGTTTGAAGCTGCTGCCTGGCTGCCGGTGGGCCTGAGTGGCGCGGTTGAACTGAGTGGCACCGTACTGATACCCGCCGATCAGCGCCACCACATTGCCAGAGCGAGGTTCAATGGAGACAAGGGCTCCCTGCACCAGGGGTTCCTGCTGCAGACTGAGCGTGATGGCCTTATTTTTGCCCACACTTTGTGGATCAAAGGATTCGGGTTCCTGTTGTTCGCCTTTCTTTTGCTCATTGGCATTTTTGGGGGCAGGTGTTTTTTTCTTTTCCACTTCTGCTTTGACATAGATCAGATCGCCAACATTGAGTACTTTGCGGGCATCGGAAATAAAATTGCCGCCAAAGCCCGAAACGTGAGGATTGGGCCGTCTGGCCCAGCTCATTTTGCTGACCGGAATGACGCCGGTATAACCCTGACCTAAGTCCACAATGGCCTGTTTTGCGGAGACTTCCTTAACCAAGGCCTTGCACCAGCTGCCGCCGGCAAGATCCATGGGGGTAAACGTGCTTTTTTCGAGAAAATCCTTTCTGCCGTTGGCATCCAATTTGGCTATGGGACCGCGCCAGCCCTGCCGTTTGTCCACTTCTTCAAGACCTTGACGGACGGCGAGATTCGCGGCTTCCTGATGTTGTGGCACCATGACGGTGTGGACAGTCAGGCCGGCCTCATAGACATAATCTTCTCCGTATTTTCTTGTCTCAACGCCCAGAGCCCGCAGATTTTCCTCAGTAAAAAACTCGATGAGCATGCGCCTGATTTCCTCGAGATACCAGCTGGCAGCTCCTTCCTGACCGTCGGGCATGCTCCAGTAAACAAGTGGCTCGGCAATGGCCTGATCGTATTCGGCTTTGGTGATCCATTTCAGTTCAAGCATGCGTCCGAGCACATAGCGTTGTCGGTTTTTGGCGGCTTGGGGATGTCGGAAGGGATTGTAACTGCTCGGAGCTTTGGGCAGGCCTGCGATGACGGCACTTTCGGCCAGTGTGATATCCGAGGCGTGTTTGCCGAAATAGGTGCGCGCCGCGGCTTCGACGCCGTAGGCATGTTCGCCGAGATAGATGTGGTTGAGGTAAATGCTCAGAATATCGTCTTTGGAGAGGTTTTTTTCCAGCTGATAGGCTAAAATGGCTTCTTTCATCTTGCGCGTATAACTGCGTTCGGAGGTGAGCAGAAGCTGTTTGATGAGCTGCTGGGTGATGGTGCTGCCCCCTTCACCGGTATGCCCCTTCTTGAAATTGTTGATGGCGGCACGCGCAATGGCAAAGGGATCCACGCCAAGGTGGCTGTAGAAGGAATCGTCTTCTGAAGCGAGAAAGGCCATGGGCAGAAAACGACTCATCGCCTTGATGTCAATGACAAAACGGCGTTCGTGGGCAAAGGTGCCGATAATGGTGCCTGTGCTGTCGAGGACCGTGGTTGCCTGGGGAGGTTTGTAGTCGGCAATGCGTTTGATGTTCGGCAGGTCGCGTGAAGCCCAGTAGAGCAAAAGACCGGCACATGTTCCGGCTCCCAACACGGCGAGAAAGAGCAAAAGCAAAAGGATGGTCAGTGTTTTGCGCAGCACTGTGGTTATCTTCATAAAAAGTTTGGGCGCTCAATCCCACTTCCCCAGGTTGGGAGGAGCAGAACTCGTTCGGGGTGGGCAAAACTGAACGCTTGGATGTCCAAGGCAGAAGCTTTGCGTTTCACCAAGTATGGTACAGAAGGGGGAATTTTTTCACGTTCCATTTTGCTGTGGCAGTGGCGAATTTCGTGAAAAATGAAACAAAAAGTATACAAAAGGAGAGGGGGAAAGACAAGGCGGGCTCAAGGACAAAAAAAAGCGGAAAGCATGTTGCTTTCCGCCGCAGTACACAATCTTACAGAGACTATACGCAGCCGGTGGGCTTGGGCAGGCCAGCCATTTTGCAGGCTCCCTTGCCGGGGCCGGAGGGGAAGAGCTCGTACACTTCTTTCAGTTTGTAGCCGGTATTCTTGGAGAGAATACGGACCATGGGGGCAATACCATTCTTTTTGTAGTAGTCCTGCAGGAAATCGAGGATTTTCTGATGGTCAGGAGTAAGCTCGGCGATACCTTCTGAATCCTTCACATACTCAAGCCATTCAGGGCACCAGTCATCAAAGCGCAGCAGAAAGCCGTCTTCGTCTACTTCGAAACTTTTCCCTTTAAAGGTAATCTCAGCCATGCGCGTCCTCCTTGGACATGTTTCATTTCGCTAGGACAGGAGTCCAAGCGTTAGTAACAACGAAAAGCCAGCAAGCAAGCCGGCTTATTGCCTATAGTCTTGACAGAAATCCGAAAAACTGGCGACTATGGCCTTGGCATAAATAAGGCATAGCCCACATTTTCCTTCCTTTCGTTTTGACACAAAACAGGTAAGATGGCAAGTGCTTCCGCGGATTTTGCCGAAGCATGAGCAGGTCGTGAAACAGCGATCTTGTGCCGACATGTAGCTTCGTGGCAAGGAGAAAAAACATGCTTAGCAGAAAACTGCCCGTACTTTTTTTGTTTCTGCTTTTCCTTTCGGCCGGCTTGTTGGTCGAGGCAGAAAGTGCCCAGAGACCGGATCAGCCGCAGTTTGTGGCTGCAAAAACCAGGGAGGCCGCAGCGCCCAAAGCGCAGCGCAAACCCAAGGCCCCTGTTCAGAATCAGAGAAATAAAGGCCGTGAAAGCACTTTTGAGCTGCTGAAAAGCCCTGGACAGGACAGTCCAAGGCCCTTCAGCAAGCCACAGTCCATCCTTGAGAAACGCTAGCCGCCACACTTTGCTGAGAGTGCTTGGGCAAGATTTTTACCCAGCTCATGGCAAGCCTTTAAGTCGTCCTTTGTGGGGCGCCAGGCGCATTTGACCGGAGCGCAGGGCATTTCCATCTTCATTTCGGATAACGCGTCCTGCAGGTACTTGGCGGATTCACCACTCCAGCCATAGGAACCAAAGGCTCCGCCGATTCTGTTGAGGGGTCTCAGGCCTTTCATATAGGTCAGCTGCGCGGCCATCAGGGGCAGAATGGTATTATTGTGGGTCGGCGAACCGGCCACCACGGCTCCGCAGTCGGCCAATTCTGTCATGATGGCGCTGTGATGATTGCTTTTCACCGACATGATGCGCACCGGCACGTTGCCATCTTCAAAGCCACTGCCCACGGCATAGGCCATCTGTTCTGTGGAGTGCCACATGGTGTCATAGAAGATCAGGGCGCGTTTTTGCGGTTTCTGTTCAGCCAGAGTGCGGTACATATCAATGATGAATTTGACTTCATCGTAGCCTCTGTGGATGAGACCATGATCAGGAGCAATCATCTCAATATCGAGTTTTTCCAGAATTGGCAGGGCCTTTAGGACCATGGGCGAGTACGGCAGAACGATATTGTAGAAATATTCCTTGATTCTCTGCAGATATTCGTCTTGTTTGCCGTATTCATCCACAAAGCGCACGCTTGAGGCAATGTTCTGACCAAAAATATCGTTGGAAATCAGAAGCTTTTCTTCAGGAATATAGCTGACCATGCTGTCGGGCCAGTGCAGCATGCGTGTTTCCTGAAAGATGATCTGACGTTTTCCCAGGGAAATGCTGTCACCGCTTTTTACGGGCACGAGAGGCCAAGAATTGCCGGGATAGTAGCCGGCCAGTGATTTCATGCCGGTCTGTGAGACAAAGATCTTTTCCGGTTTGGTGCGCTCCACGATCTCGGCAAGGGAGCCTGCGTGGTCCATTTCCATATGATTGCAGACAATATAGTCGATTTTTTCAGGATCCAATGTTTTGGCCAGGCGGCAGAGCATAGTCTTGCCAAAGCCCGGTGAAACCGTATCCACAAGGACATTTTTCTGGTCCTTGATGAGATAGGCATTATAGGTCGTGCCTTCAGGTGATGTGGAATAGCCGTGGAAATCTCTGTGATCATAGTCCACGCAGCCTACCCAGAAAATGTCTTTTTTAATTTCCAAGGCTTGCATTGTAACTCCCTTCTTGCCGTGTGCACCACGGGCAGTACTTGAATTGAGGTGGATTGTTGGTGTCGAGATGGATGCTGCTCAGAGATAAAAAGGCCGGAATAGAGAATTCCGGCCAGCAGATATTACGGCAGGGAGCCGTTATTCTTCAGGCTCGAACTGATCCTTACCCACGCCGCAGACCGGACAGGTCCAATCATCAGGCAGGTCTTCGAAAGCAACATTGTCGTTTTCCGCAGGATCGTAGACATGGCCGCAAATAGTACAGACATATTTTTTCATGCAATTTTCAGCATGCCTTGTGGCACGCTGCCTCCCTTTCTTGAATGTGAGCGAGAAATGGGGCTTGGCTTCAGAGCCAGCTAATTATCAGCTTTCCAAAGACCGTGGAGATTGCAGTAAGCGCGGGCACTGACTTTTTGTGCATCGGTCTTGAAAATGGCTTCAGGAGCCTCATTGGGCTGAAGTTCACGACGCAGCACGGAATTTTCCGTTAACAGTTCGATCCACTGAATAAAATGTTTTTCCACCATGGGATGCGCCGCAGAGCCGACACTGACGCGATAACCGCCTTCAACAGCTTCAATGACAGGAACATGTTTTTCCTTGGACGCATCCACCGCGCCCTCTTCCATGCGCACGAGGTCCTGACCACAGCAGGTTGGCACACAGCTGCCCGCGTGCAGTACCTCCACAATGGTGCCGCAAAGCTGGCATTTATAGACTTCACGTTTTTCAGGCATGGGCAGATTCCCCCTTTTGCAGTGATTCTCGCCGGTGTTGGCGCAATATTTCTGTAATCTACCTGATGCGCCGGTGAAAAGCAAGAAAGCCTGTTTCTTACTTACTGCGTACCCCTAGCACATTGGGCAGAAGGCTATGCATTTTGAGAAAGGGAAAAAGCGTTTCTTCATCACTGGTATCGATTCCGCGCACAAAGAGTTCCGCTTCAAAGCCTCCTTCCACATACATGGCGCAGGCAAGCTTAAGGGGCAGCCGCAGCAGTTCCGTTGCCAAAGCATGGGCCGATACGGGAATCTTGCAGAGAATGAAGAGCACATGACCGTTTTGATCAAGGGCTACGCTGGCAATGGGGTGGGTCGGGCCAATTTTGGGCCAGGGAATGCGACCTGTGCGAGTAATCAGCCGAAAATTTTGCACCACAAGATCATATTGAGCCAGTTTCTGAAAAAGATCAGGTTCGTCGCGTTCTAGGATGGCGGCTTTGGGAAGCGAAGGATCCTTGGGTGAGGCCACAAAAAATGCGCCAAAGCCCCGATGGATGCGGGGATTATTCACGAACTCCTTATGACGCAGATAGCCTGTGCTGGTTTTGCCGTCTTTGAGATACATACTGGCATTGATAGCCGCCAGAAGATCATATTGCTTGGCCCATTCAGGCAGGCTCTGGGCACCATCAGGAGCTTGGGCTGAACAGAGCACAAAATGAAAGCGCTCTGGGTCGATGCGCAGCACAGAAATGGCCTGTTCTTGTTCAAGAAAGGCAAATTCGGCAAAATCAAGGCCTGTCTCGAGCCTTTGCCAGCCAAGAGCCGGCAGGGCTGAGCCAAGCCATAGAGCGCAGAAAACGGCAAGCTCTGCAAAGGCGGAAAAGAATCGTGCGCGTGGGGAACAACGGTACATGGCTATTTTGCAGGAGAGGCCTGCATTGCCTTCTTCCTGACTTTTCTGCTATATCAGTATATCCTGATATAATGATTTTACCTTGGAGGTTGTTATGTCTCTTGCAGCCAAGCTTGCGGCGAGGACCTCGCCCTTTATTTCGCTGGAGTTCTTTCCTCCCGCGGAGGCTGAGGCTCTTCCGGCCTTCTATGACGTTGCGGAACAATTGAAGGCCCTGGATCCGCTTTTTGTTTCGGTGACCTATGGAGCTGGCGGTTCGCGTCAGGACAGGACGCTTGCTGTGACACAGGATCTGGTGCGTCGTGGTTTTACGACCATGGCCCATTTGACCTGCGTGGGTGCCAGCCAAGAGAGTATTGCCGCTTTTCTCAAAGCCCTGCAAGAGGCCGGAGTGAACAATGTGCTGGCGCTGCGAGGAGATCCGCCGCAAAACAGCCAGTGGAAGCCTACGGGCAGTGATTTTCAGCACGCCTGTGATCTTGTGCGTTTTATCCGTCAAACCCAGCCCAACATGGGGGTTGGTGTTGCGGCCTATACCACGCCACATCCCGAATCGGACAGTTTTGCCCGTGACCGTCGCTATACAGCGGAAAAGATTGCTGCTGGTGCCGATTTTGCCATCACTCAGCTTTTCTTTGATGCGCGTGAATACCAGCACCTGGTGGAGGAATTGCGGGCCCTGGGCATCCAGAAACCTGTGATTCCCGGTATCCTGCCAGTGCAGAGCTTTGCCTCTTTGAAGCGGATTCTCTCTTTGAGCGGCGCAAGTATACCCGGTAAGCTCTATTTGCGGATGGAAGAAGCCGATCAGAAGGGAGGAGCCGAAGCTGTTCGTGAAGCCGGCCTGATCTTTGCATCAAAAGAAATACGACGTCTTTTGGACTGTGGTGCTCCCGGCGTCCATCTCTATACCCTGAATCGCGCCGATATTTGTCTTGAGCTTTGCCGTCGGGCCGGTCTCATAGCCCAGTAAACGCTCTTGTCCTGTCAGGCCTGCCTTTGCTAAGCTGTATGCTGAAGATTGTCAGCGCAGGACCAAAGCTTTGGACTCAAGCAGTGCATTTTCAGAAGAAAACGGAGTAATTTTTTGCAAACAGAGGAAAATAATCTCTAAAGTTTTTGTCGTGCAGACCGATAGAAGTGTCAGAAGGTTGTTATGAGTGACTCCACCTTACGGGTTCGAATGATGCTGCAAAGCTACGAGCAGCAACTACTTGCTGCTCGTAGACTCGTGCGTTATCGAGCCAAATGCCGACTACAGGCCGGCGAGAACCCGGAGGACCCTGATCCTTCCATTAAAAGGCGGGCCATGGTGGAGAAAGTGGCCAAGGAGATTTACGACTGTCTGATTTACACCGGTGGGAAGAATCCCATTATTGAGGAGATCAGAAGCGAGCTTTCGGCCATAGTGGGCATCCCTCTGATGTTTACCTACCCTCCGGGCAAGCGTCTGCACATCGTGCGGGCTGGTCCCCAGGGACAGGAAGCGCTGACCGAAGAGGAACAGCGTAAGGTCAGAATGTCACTTTGGCGGGTGACGCGCGAAAAGATTAATGCAAGTATGCTTGAGGAACAAAAGGCGGACTGACGCCGGGGAGGGCGGAATGTCAATGCAAATACCTTCAGAAAGAGGAGATCTTGCGCTCTCCTCTGTGCTGCAGACTGAGGTCAGAGAGCCGCGGGAGGGGCTGCGTTCAGAAAATACGGCTAACACGTCAAGTGACAGTGTTTCACTGTCACACGATGCTCAGCTACTTATGGAGGCCAAGCGAGCGGCGCAGGCAGCCCCTGATGTACGCCAAGATAAGGTGGAAGCACTGCGCCAGCAGGTGGCCAATGGAACCTATCACATTGACAGTAGGCAATTGGCGGAACAGCTGGTGCGAGAAGAACCAGGGCTTTTTCTGTAAGCTGCTTACTTCCATTGTGATAAAAAACCGTCCTTGGGGCGGTTTTTTTTTTAGCCTAAGCGCAGAGACGGCCTCGACCTTTGTAACGCTTGCGTGAGCTTGGCACGAAGACCCTTACGGACAGGGGCTTGTGCCGGTGCATTGCTCCGTTGTGGGATTGCCCAGTTCAAGGGGCAGGTCAGGGGAAAAACTTGGTCTTTGTACGGGTATTTCCGGGCTTGACTGTGGTGTTTCAAGAGCGTGGCGTTTTTGCCGTAAGTCTTTGACGACAAAAGCTGGCATGCCCCGATATTCGAAAAAGGGCACGCCTTGAGAGCCTGCCAGAAAAACATGAGCCTTGTTGCGCAGGATGCGGAGATTTAGCAGCAGAATCTCAGGATGAAAATCCAGCCACATTTCCCATTTTTTGGCATTTTGTGCGTCTTTGAGCGCTTCTTCGATATTCATTCCGCTTGAGAGGGCCTCCTGCATGGCGTGAATGCGGTAAATATCGTCGGCATCCTCTTTGACGGGATAGAAAGCTGTCTCCACGTTGCCGGCATAATAGGACACAGCATCCTGGCAATGGGGGCAGGATGGGGAAAAATAAAGATGTACGCGTGCTTCCTGATTGTCACCGCTGATAGCCCAGCTCCCGAGTTCTGAGCGCAGAACGGCGCCGAAATTGATGCAGAAGAAAATGAGCCAGAGGGCAAGCAGCCAGGATGTGCCGGAAGGTCCCGTTCTGCCGCTGGCAAGGGCGTGGGCTTTGCGAAAAGCACGAAAGGTCAGAGCAAAGAAAATAGCCACCACAAGACAATTGACGCAGGGGGCTGTAATCGACATGAGCAGTAAGAGCCCGATATCAGCGAGCAGCATCAATGCGGAACAGAATAAGCCAAGCGCGGGATGAGACAGCAGCGCTAGACAAGCCAGAAAGCAAAAGCTCCCAAGGCCGATCCACCACATGGAGATATTGGCAATGGTCACATCGTGGTAGAGATTACAACCTGCTGTGGTGCAGAAATTGACTTCATTGCCCTGAACACTCAGAAAACAGAAAACCGCACCGAGAAGGGCAAAAAAGAGCGGCTGGAAGAAAAAAGCATGTTTTTCGGGCATGGCTTGTTCCGTGGAAGAGAGTGAAGCACGAGACAAAAAAGGGGCACCCTAGGATGCCCCTTGAATATTCCGCAAGACAGAGTCTTACATTGTCGAGCCAGAAGCGGCACGCTGCATCTTGATCTCAACTTTCTCGGTCAGGCCTTCATAGTAGCCACGGAGAATGGTGAGAACTTCGTCGCGACCGAAATGATCCGGTACCTCGGCCTTCTCGGAGAGCATTTTACGCAGCTTGGTGCCGGAAAGGATGACGCGGTCTTCCTTGCTGTGGGGGCAGGTACGCATGGAAGCCATACCGTCGCACTTCTTGCAGTAGAAGGTCCAGTCAATCTTCATGGGTTCGCAAAGCAGGCGTTTGCCTTCTTCTTTGGGCTGAGGAATCTTGTCAAAGATTTCCTGAGCTTCAAACATGCCATAGAAGTCGCCCACACCAGCGTGGTCACGGCCGACCAGCTGATTGTTGATGCCATAGTTCTGACGGAAGGTGGCATGGAGCAGAGCTTCACGGGGACCGGCATAACGCATGTCAAGAGGATAGCCGGCCTGGATGACATAGTCTTTTACGAAATATTTTTCGACCAAGGTGTCGATGCATTTCACACGCACGTCGGCCGGAATGTCACCGGGTTTCAGAGCGCCCACCAGGGAGTGGATGACCACGCCGTCGCAGGTTTCAACGGCCAGCTTGGCCAGATATTCGTGAGAGCGGTGCATGGGGTTACGCAGCTGCAGAGCGGCAACCTTCTTCCAGCCACGCTTATCCATTTCGTCGCGCAGTTCTTTGGGGGTCTTGTAGACGCCCTTGAACTTCTCGGGGAAATCGCCCTGAGAGAGCACTTTGACGGGGCCACCGATATTGAACTGCTTCTGGGCCATAACCATCTTCACGCCGGGATGGTCTTTTTCAGCAACTTCCCAGAACTTCTCGGAATCCGGGCCCTGGCCTTTGAAGACCAGCTCGCATTCCCATTTCTTATCGGCTTCGGTCATTTCATAGACTTCTTCCACTTTCATGGTGGCCATCAGTTCGCCATTGCGCACCAGGGCCACTTCTTTACCCTGAATGTCCTTGGCATCTTCAGCGGAGACATCAAGGGTGACAGGCACGGGCCAGAATGTACCATCGGAGAGCAGCATCTTTTCGCAGACGCCTTTCCAGTCGGCTTTTTTCATGAAGCCATTGAGCGGAGAGAAACCGCCAATGCCCATCATAATCAGGTCGCCCTTGGCGCGGGAAGAAATTTCAATCTGTTTTAAGCCGGCAGCTTTTTTC
Source organism: Desulfovibrio sp. (assembly GCA_024699605.1). Lineage (GTDB taxonomy): Bacteria > Desulfobacterota > Desulfovibrionia > Desulfovibrionales > Desulfovibrionaceae > Desulfovibrio. The sequence continues at coordinate 55,216 of JAILPJ010000051.1, forward strand.
TTTTCATCTTCCAGAGCCTTGCCTTCGAGCAGGCAGCAGACAAGACCCTTGCCGCCATGAGGGGGTACCAGTTTAGACATGAGAACTCCTCCAATGTTTTGGTTAACTCTTGCCTATCGCAAAAAGTCCGCTGTCCTAGACAGCGGATATCATCAATCATATAGCACAGACAGGTCCTTTTCAGGACGCTGCGGAACGGCGAAATCATTTTTTGACTGCTCTGCACACGGGCAAGGCACGTGGCAGGTTCTCAAGGTTGCCTGACTTACGCATGATTGGGATTGACGAGAAAATTTCTCCACGAGGGATCCAGCTCACGCCGTATATCACAGTTTGCAGTGTCAGGGCCTTCCCAAGAGAATTTTTGGACGAATCTTCTTTTGCAGAGTGAGCGTCCACGGAACCAGTCGATCCCGTTTCAGTGTGCATAAAGAACTTGGATTTTGCTTGTCAATAGTTTTTTGATTGCTCGGCGCATTCTTCTGCACAGGCTGCGTGTAGCAGCTTGTGCGGCACATTTTGTGAAAAAAAGAACAAAAAGTCAACTCTTGCGGCGGTCTTTTCCCCATATTGACGGCTAGAAGGGGACCTCGTCCATTTTTGCCGTTTGCTCTGAACCTATGGTGTCAGGTTTTGCACTTTCGTTGCTGGACGTGGCGTCTTCTGATCGCGTTTGTCCCAGAGGAGAGCTGAGCGGTGGCTGTTTTGCGGGCACTTCACCCATGGCATCCTGAGGAAAAACCGGGTCGTGGGCAGGGGCTTTGCCAAAGTCAGCATCAGCGTCAGGGACACGGGCATAAGAAGTTTGCCCCGGCATGGACTCAAAATTCTGCTGACCGGCCTCGCCTTCGTGATAGCCACGCCGTCCAAAGTCCTCGTTGTTTTGACCGCGTCTGTCCAGAAAATCGACACGAATGGCTTTGATTTCGACAAGGGAATGCTCCATGCCCTGCTGATCCTGCCAGCGTCGTGTCTGCAGACTGCCCTCGACATAGACAAGATTACCCTTGTGCAGATAATGGGCGCAGCTTTCGGCAATTCTGGCGAAAGCCACCACTTTGAACCATTCTGTGCGCTGTTGGCGGATGCCGTCACGATCGGTGAAAGTCTCATCGGTGGCCACAGAGAAAGTGGCTATGGGGCTGCCTGACTGAGAATATTTTAGTTGTGGATCCTGACCAAGTCTTCCAATGATCATCACCCTGTTGAGCATAGCATCTCCTTTGGTGTACGGGCTAGTACTCGCTGGTCGTGTCTCAGTTTGTGAAAACTCTCTCTAGCTCGTCAAGCACCGCTTCGAGTTTCTCGCTGGCGGTATTCGCTTCCTGTGGTTTCCAAGCCGCGAGAGCGTCTTCGATGGTCTTTTTGAGCTCTGCCGCTTGCTTGATGCCCGGCCCCATACGTGTTTTACGCTCCTGGGACCAGTCCATGAAGGTCAGCCCATCGGACAGAGCCCGTACCATTTCAAGCACACCATGCTTTTCCAGTTTGATGGGCACACTAAAAGCCAGTGCACTGAGTCTCGGCCAGAGTTTTTCTAGAAGATCTTCATTCCAGGTGACAGCACTCACGCGGATCTGCAAGGCTTCTCCCATAGGTTTTACCTGCCTGTCCATTCGGTTTTGATGCGCATGATGACTTCCTCAATGGCTGGAAGCTGCTCTTGTGTGCAGACGCCAATGAGTGGGGCCCCGGCATCGATGTTTTCATTGTATTTGAAGTAGACGGTGTAGATGAGACCCTGTGGCCCAGTGTAGGGGAGATGCACTTCGCGTTTCATGCGTGACATGATGAAGAGCTCCATCCCGTCACGAACTTTGACTGAGTGCTGATCCTGGGCGTGAATTTTCTTGTCGACTTCTGGGGTGAAGTAGTACTTCGCCCGTTCTGGAGCACGAAAAAGATAGAGTGTTTTTTTGAGGATGATGTGCTCTACTTCCTCTCGCGTCAGCATATGACGGATGGTGGCCACTGGCGTGTTGGCCTGCACAAACTGTCCTTCCAGCTCCGTGTGCAGAGCGCATATTTCTCCTTTTTCCAGCGCACAAATGGGCTTGGGATTGCGCTCGCGCTCAAGGGTGGCCAGCAGCGTTCCGCGTTTTTCTTTCCACTGTCCTTGCGGGCCGTTGACTTTGTCGCCCAGAGCAACGGAGGCAAAGGTCAAAACGCCGGTGTGCGGCGTGGTGATCTCGATTTCTCGGAAAGGTTGTGCCTTGATGGTATCCAGCAGTTCGGAAATATTGAGCATAGTGTTTTCCAGCGGTGCGCGTCTAGCGGTAGTAGAGATTCCTGCCGCCAATGGTGCGCAGGGCCTGTTTGAGATTGGCCCTGATCTGGCGTCTGTCCCAGATGCCCTGAATATGACCGCGCGACAGGGCTTCTGTGGAACGGTGATAGCGCGGGGGAATGTCGATGCCCGTGGTCTCTTTGATCACTCCAGGTCCAGCAAAGCCGAGATTGGAGGAGCGAACGGCAAACTGATAGGGCGAACAGCCGAGGAAGCTGGCTACGGGGCCGGCAAAAGAATTGGTGTCGTAGAGCACCATGTAGAGACCGCCAGATTCAATATAGCGTCTGACCGCCACCGTACAGCGCGGCATCTGGATTAAGGCGTGGGTTCCTTCCTGAATGCGCATGCCGGCTGTGCCATGCACATAGGCCAGAAAGGGATAGCGTTTCTTGGTGGCGCGCTCGGCGGCTTCCACAAATTTATAGCCTTCGGCAGCGCCCACAGAGCCACCGCGAAAGGTTCCCATGAGCATCGCGACGATGATTTTGATATTGCTGATGCGCGCCTCAAAGGTCATACAGCCGCTGCGGGTGCCGTTGCGTTCCTGTGCCTTGGCGATGCGCTGAGCAAAATCGGGAAAATCGAGGGGGTTGCCGGCTTCGATTTCGCTGTTGAACTCCATGACCGAATCGCGATCAAAGACATTGCGTACATACCATTCCGGTTCCATGGGAAAATGGTAGCCGCAATAACTACAGACGCCGGCAAATTCTCCGAAAAGGTCAGGTCCCCAGAGATCAAGGCAACCGTAATCGGCGCTATTGGGACAGGTCAGTGTCTGATCGATCTTGTAGCGCGGTGAAAGGTAATTCCATTTTTTGCGGCGTAAATCCTTGGTCCAGGCTGAGAGCGCCGTTAGCTCCTCTCCCTGCTTGTTATTTTTCTTTTCAATGTCATGGCGGAATTTGCGCCAGGGTGAAAGGGCTTTGTGTTTGAATGTTTCCCATTCATTGTCGATTTCTTCCATGAAGGTTTGAATTTTACGCTGATGCTTCCGGTAGAAATCGTACTTGAAGCTGATCCAGGGTTTGGAGATGCAGTCAGAGAGATTTTCTATGACCTTGGTATGCCAGGGCCTGTGGTCGCAGGCCGCTTGCTTGGAAAGGCCAAGGAATTTTTTTTGTCGCTTCGCGACGAGACGTTTTTTGGCTGCGGCCGAGAGTCCCCAGTGAATGTAGAGAGATTCGAGATCGGCATTGGGTCTGGTGTGTCGGTTGCGGGCCAGCGTCTTGAACACCGGGAGAATCCGCGTCTGAATGATGACCTCGTCAGTGGCTCTGATTACTTCCTGTCTGAGCGTGCGGAAGAAATCGAAATGCCAAGGACGGGCGCCTAAGGCTGGTTCTTGAATAATGCGGTCAATATAGCCAAAATTGAGATTGTCAGCGGCTGTGATGTGGAGATGATCGGCACAGTGCTCAATGAGTTCGGGTGTGGCCCGCATGCCGCTTTTCAGATGGCCTTCGATGGCGGCGGCTCCTTCAGGCGAAATGACTGAATAATAGCCGTGAGAGAGCATCAGACGTCGGTCAGCCAGACTGATGGCTTCGGCACCGCCACTGCCGCCTTCGGAAATGATGGCAATGACAGGCACGCGCAGGCCGGCCATGCCATAGATGTTTTTGGCGATCTGCTGGGCTGCACCGGGATAATCTTCAATGGGAAAAGAACCGGGAGTAAAGACATAGCAGTGAATGGGAATGCCTTCTGTTTCCGCTACACGCATAAACTGCATGGCTTTGGCATTGCCCCATGGCTTGACGGAGCCGCCATTGCGGAATTCAGCGCCATGCCCTTTTTCCTGGCCAATGACCATGACCGGCTGATGGTAAGTCTTCTTGCCACGGTGCCGGGTGATCACTGCGCGGGCGATGAGCATGCTCGGATCAAGGCTGTATTCGTCCTGACCACCGACTTCGGTGAAGGTGTCATAGACATTTTCAAGAATGTCCCGCAGGCAGATGCGTTGAGGATGTCGAACAATGCGCACTTTGTCCATTGGCGTGATGCTGCTGTCAAGCTTGCGCTCGACATAGGCAAAGAGGTCCTCCACCGAGGCAATGTCAGTGTAGGGATCGCTCACATCCTCTTCTTTCAGGCGTAGACGGAAAGAATTGAGCCGGTCTTCGAGCAGATTGACATCATCGGCGTGCTTGCCCGCAAAAATATCTTTGAGATAGACAAGACGTTCGTGCAGAGCAACAATGCGTTTTTCTACATTATTATCGATCATAAGCTGTTTTTTTACTGTGGCGAGCAGCCTAGGCATCCAGCCTCAAAAGGGTCAGAAACGGAGCAGATGCTCGGTGTTGGCCTTGAGAAAGTCGATATTGCTCTTGAGCTCATCGCCTGCGGCGTTTTTGCCCTTGAGCTCAATGGATGAGAGGAAGGCAAGACCACGCTCCTTAGCCTCTTCAAGATTTTTGCCCCAGATAATGGCGAGGGCCAGATTGGGGTCAAACTCCGTGGGGATTTCGTAGGAGCGATTGGTGGGGACGTGTGTCAGCATGGTCAGCCAGGGAGTCTCTTGCCAATGAAAGGTTTCAATAGTGCCTACCCAGGGCGTGAAATTATTGGCGGGATCTTCGGCAATGATGCGATACTCAAGTCCCACGCCCTCAGTGGCGATTTCCGCTTGGGTGTAGCCCAAATCCTCACCCAGGCCCAGACGGATCTGCTCAGAAATAAGATCTACGCAACCGCGGCCGGCAACATGAGAAATACAGGCTGAAACACCATTTTCCACCTGAATGCGCGTGTTCACTTCCATCAGAAAGGGTTCACCGCTGCGCGTGACAATCCATTCCCAGGTTCCCACATTGTCGTAGCCCACCTTGGTGGCCATGGTCAGTGAATAGTCAACAATGTTGGTGAGAACGCGAGCGGCATCAAAGGAATAGTCCAGGGTATCCGGAGCAAAGCCAGGAGCAACTTCAATCCGTTTTTGCCGTCCTGTGGATTGGATGGAACAGTTCCGTGTGCCAAAATGCACGGGATGGCTCCCTGTGCGATCGGAGACAATCTGCACTTCAAGGTGGTTGAAGTCCTTGATGCGTTGCTCGATGAGCACCCCTTCATCTTTAAACTGGCGCAGCGCATAGTTGCGGATGCGTCGGTAGACTGAGCGAAACTGGTCGGGATCGTAGACTTCTTCGATGCCCATGCCGCCGCCTCCGGCCGAGGCTTTGACGAGCACCAGGGGATGGGTGACGCCCTGTTGCTCCTGAAAGGCAAAGAGGGATTTGGCAATATGCTCTGCTTCAGCCTCGTCGTAAATGGGACGGTCCGAGCCGGGCACTGTGGGAACACCAAGGCTTCTTGCCAGCCTCTTGGTATTGATCTTGTCTCCCAGCTCACGGATGATTTTCCACGAAGGACCAATAAAAATCATGGAGCGGTCACGTTTGGTGACACGACGTGCAAAACGGAAATCTTCGGCAAAAAAGCCGTAGCCTGGGTGCACGGCTGTGCAGCCAGCCGCATCAGCAACGCTCATGATTTCATTGGCGTCATGATAGGAGGAAACGCGGTAGAGACAGTTGTCCCCTCCCAAGGAGCGAGCCAGGTCCACGTGCCCCGATTGGGCGTCTTCGCGTGTGTAGACAGCCGCAAAGGGAATGCTTAGATTGTGGCAGGCTCGCATGATGCGCATGGCGATTTCCCCGCGATTGGCCACCAAAACTTTGTGGTCGCTCAGGGAAAGCTTGGGCTTTTGCTCTATTTCTGCCTCTTTAGGCTTATTTTTTTCCATCACGTTGTCGGCATCCTGCAGGCGACAAGTCGCGCCTAAGGTTTTGCCCTTTTACCTGACCTTTGGGATCGGGCGAAGAGGGAGTCTGCTGTATTGGGCTGAACGAAGGGGAGACGTTGTTTCTCGCAACCTCGTCGCTTGGCCAAAAGGATATAGCAGAGAAGCGTGCGAAAAGTCTAGAGCTCGTCTGTGAGCCTTGATTTTGCTGCTGTAGGCGTTTTTTTGGGGGGACATTGCCTTCGGCTTAAGGAGTTTTCCATGCAGAATATGCAGAATGTTGATCAGGTGGAGGAATGTCTTGGCGTTTTGCGGGCAAAGCTCGGTTTCGCCGCAGAGACACAGTATCCTGTGGGTTTGATTCTTGGCACGGGCCTTGGACAGGTGGCAGGCGATCTTGAGCAGTCGGCCGTTGCTTTTAGCGAGCTTCCGCATTTTCCGGTGTCTAGGGCTTCTTCACACGCGGGTTTTTTGGCGGCGACAAGGTTGTCGGGTGTGCCTGTCTTAGTCCAATCAGGTCGTTGTCATCTTTTTGAGGGGTTCAGCCCGGCGGAGATCTGTATGGGTGTGCGCGTCATGCATGGCATGGGCGTACACACGCTTGTGGTGACCAATGCCGCAGGCGCGCTCAATCCCGATTTTGAGGTTGATCGGCTTTTTCTCATCTGCGATCAGATCAATCTGACGGGAGTCTCCCCGTTGACGGGTATCAACCACGAGGCCTGGGGTGTGCGTTTCCCCGACATGAGCCAGGTTTTTGATTGCCATCTGCGTACCCTGGCTCAAAAAACAGCCATCAACCTGGGCATTGCCTTGGAGCGCGGAACGTATGTGGGGATACACGGTCCAGAACTGGAGACGCCTGCTGAAACGAGGTTGTACCGTGCGCTAGGCGGCGATGCCATAGGCATGAGCAGTGTGCTTGAGGTGATCTGCGCAAAACATCTGGGCATGAGAATCCTTGGCTTTTCCTGTCTGACGAATAAGAATTTGCCCGACTGCATGGTCGAAGTCGCCATTGAGGACATTATTGCCAGCAGTCAGCGGGCGGCAAAAGATCTTGCACGCCTGCTTTTGAGCCTTTTGCCTGACCTGGCAGACAAGCTGGCAAAGGACTGAATCTCGGCTGCGCCAAGACTCTTGTCAGGTTACTGTTCACAGCCAGCTGAGCACAGGATGCAGCAATAGACCTAGACAAGCCGTTGAGACGCCTGCCTTGAACAGGAACGACAAGGAGAAAAAAGTCCTAGAAGCTTGAAGAATCGTGGCATGATCAGCCACAGGTAG
>JAILPJ010000052.1 GCA_024699605.1 Desulfovibrio sp.
CTACCTGTGGCTGATCATGCCACGATTCTTCAAGCTTCTAGGACTTTTTTCTCCTTGTCGTTCCTGTTCAAGGCAGGCGTCTCAACGGCTTGTCTAGGTCTATTGCTGCATCCTGTGCTCAGCTGGCTGTGAACAGTAACCGTAGCATTGCCATTTTTCAAGCTCGTACCGGAACAAAGCGCAATTTCATTATTTTTTCCAAAAGGCTCTGCGCTTTCCAGGCAACGCTCTGTCGGACCCTTTCAAGCAGAAAACAAGAGAACAGATGAAGAAGCCTCATTTTTCAGAGGCTCAACTTCCTACAAGCTCTCATCCAAAAAGTCTCGTGTTTTTCTTAGTAAAAGCCTGGCATCCGGCTCGATTCTTCATCGCTTTTCGCCGTTGCCGCTTGCGTATTTCCCAAGGACCTGTCAGCTGACTGAAAGAAGGGAAGTTGACGGATTTTTTTCCCGTTACCGAGGACAGATCGTCAAAAATGACGATTTCTGTCAGAAAATGGGGACTGGAGCCCATCTGAGTTTGACTTCGATGCACAGACAGACTACAAAAAGCATATTGGAAAATTGCCATTGACCTTGCCTGATCCCTCAGAAGATCTTCTGAGCGTCATCTGGCAAAACCAGGCAGAGTGGCTGATACGTATTCAAGCAAAGATCCATGAACCATGAGCAAGTCGTCAGATTTTCATACGTTGTCCTCGTCCATCGTCTCTACGGGCCATATCGATGCCTTTTTGGCGGCGTCCCATATGATCCCGCGACAAACCGATGTCTCCGGCCTTTTGCGTATGGTCAAGTACTGCAGTTTGCCGCTCATGGCCTTTCAGTGCCTTTGTCTTTGCATTGAAACGCCCTTGCGTGAACGCGACAGACTCTATTGTCTTGATGTCACAACCAATAGCGCCTCCTGTTCCCGTCTGGAAATGAACGATGATGAAGACAGGTACAGCTTTTTTCGCCAGGTCGACCCCAGAATCCTGACCAGAAAAGACTTACAGCGCGATTTTCCCGCGGTGGCACAGCTTGCCGTGCTTCAGGAGTTTGGCCAATATCTCCTGTTACCGCTGGCCGTGGCGGTTAACGGCTACCGGGCGGTCTTGCTCTTCATCTGGACCGGTGAGGACCCCCTCAAGCAGGATCTTTTGGCCTTCTGCACAACCCTTGGTCTGATTGTCTCAAGCTCTTTGAGCCAGCGGCTTTTGAGCGAAGAGCAGAACATGGAAATTGAGGCGCTGCGCAACGAGCGCGACCATTTAAACATTCTGGTCAGTGTGGCCAATGTCGCCGCCAGTACCTTGGATCTGGAAAAGCTCGTGACAATGGTCAGTATGGACCTACGCCGCTTTTTTTCGGTCAACGATGTTGCCTTCGAGCTCTACGAGGAAAACGATCAGATCTCCGTGCACGCTGTGGATTTAGAAAGCCAGAAGGCGATTTCTTTGCCATGTCAGGAGGCCTTGCTCGCGAATCTGCGCTTTGCCAAGCCATTTTGTCTTCTGCGAGAAAAGGCCTTGCGCGAGCAGGCTTGTGATCCCCTGGTCAGGTCTCTGCTCGACAATGGCGATACGGCGGCGTGTGCTTTCAGTCTCACGTTTCAGCAAAAGAATTTGGGGGCTTTGATTTTTGGGTACAGTCAGGCCGAGATTTTTACGCGTGACACTGTCAGCCTGCTTGTCCAGATTGCCCGCACCCTGGCGCAGTCGCTGTACAATGCCCGCGAGTATGCCTCCATGGCAACCTCACGCAAGCGTCTGGCTCGTGAAAATGCCGACCTTGAGCGGACTATTGACCATCAGCGTCGCCGGCAGGGGCCCTTGATCGGACAGAGCCCTGCCATGCGCAAGGTTCTCGAGCAGATCGAAATGGTCGCCTCAAGCGACAGCACGGTTTTGATTCTGGGAGAGACCGGAACGGGGAAGGAAGTGGTGGCCGAAGCCATTCATCGAGCGAGCTCGCGCAAGGCAAAGCCCATGGTCAAGATCAATTGCGCCGCCATGCCCGCAGCCCTTTTGGAAAATGAGCTCTTCGGCCACGAAAAGGGGGCTTTCACCGGCGCTCTCAGTCAGAGTAAGGGCCGTTTTGAACAGGCCAAAGACAGTACGCTTCTGCTCGACGAGATTGGGGATTTGCCTCTGGACCTGCAGCCTAAACTCTTACGGATTTTACAGTCCAGGGAATTGGAACGCCTGGGCGGCCATACGGTGATTCCCGTCAATGTCCGCGTTGTGGCCGCGAGCCATCAGAATTTGCAGCAGATGGTCGAGGCAAAGCGTTTTCGCGAGGATCTTTACTATCGGCTCAATGTTTTTCCCATCCACCTGCCGCCCTTGCGTGAGCGGCGCGAGGATATACCTCTTCTGGCTCAGCATTTCATGGCCGTGTTTTGCCAACGCATGCATAAGCATATTACCCGTATTTCCGCTGAGGGCCTGCGTTGGCTTTGCAGCCGGGATTGGCCGGGCAATGTGCGTGAGCTGGCCAATGTCATTGAGCGGGCAGTTATCGTCAGTTGCGGCAAGCTTCTCCATCTGGAAATGGATTCATCAGCCAGCGGCCAAGCGCATCTGTCAGAGGCGAAAGCAGAAGCCGGCGGGCGAGAGGCAATCATTGACGCTATTGTGGCCTGTAATGGTTTGATCGCTGGCCCCCGCGGGGCAGCAGCCTTTTTGGGACTGAAACGCACAACCTTGAATTCCCGTATGAAGCGTTTGGGCCTGGACGTGAAAAGCATTTTGGCCCAAGCACGCTGAAGTCATTGAGTTCATCAACAGTAGAGGATGTTCCAAGTCACCCTCTGCAAACTGTCTAAGGAGGCGCTCTATGAGCGATGTGAGCGGCATTGATATAGGAGCCTTGTTCCGAAATGCCACATCAAGTTTGGATACTGACGGAAAGGCTCTGCAAAGCAAGATCGACAGCATCAGCCAAAAGGGTGATGTTGATCAGTCGGAGCTTTTGCAGTTGCAGTATGCCATGGGGCAGTATAATGCCAAGTTGGAGTCCATTTCCTCGGTTGTGAAGAGCCTGCAGGATATGCTCAAGAGTTTGGCCCAGCGTACCGGTTAATGCTGGCGAGGGAGGCTGCCAGCATCTGCCAGCGGCCTCCTTCTTCCGTATGGCGTTTTTGCGGTCTTGGTCACGGGCGTGATTTTTTGTTCAGGACCCTGACTTTGGCCGTTTAGGCACACAAAGGGATTCTTGTATGGTGATCGCAATGGCTTCAACGCCAGCTTACAAAGATATTTTGGAGACCTTGGGCAAACTCGCCGACTGGACCGAACAGGCCGGCAAGAGCGCTTTGCCGTCAGGGCCACCGCCAGCTGAGCTTGTGGAGCAGTTTAATCAGGCCTTGGCTCAGTCTCCTGTGGACAATTGTGCTGTGTCAAATGCGCCCGAGACGACTCTCTCTGTCCCAAGCGGGCCAGACAAGCTCCTTGCCGATACTGAGCCTGTGCAGGTGACAGCGTCTGAGGCCGTTGAGCCGGAAAACCCTGCCTTTGAGCCGTTACGGCGTAAGCCTGAAGCGTTCACCGAGATTCAAAAGGTCAACCTCGAGCGCGGCATGGAGAATTTGGATGCGGCCACACAGGTCAAACAGGATGATTTTTTGCGGACAGCTCATTCACTCTCCGAGCTTTTGTCCAAGCCGGCTGAAGTGCTTTCTCCCATGGATCTTTTGCAGGCCCAGCGCCTTGTGGGCGTGTTACGGATACAGGCTGAAGCCGGTCAAAAGCTTTCCGAAGGCGTTGGAGAGACGTTAGAGCAGCTTTTGCAGCAAACGCAGGCGTAAGGGGAGATGCCCGGGCTACAAGGATCGGGGGCTTCTTTCTGGCGCTTTGGACAGCCAACAGGCGAGAGCTCAAGAGCTATGATCAGTTTGGGGTGGGCATAGTCATACGGCATGACGTGCCTTTTTGAGGAGTACACGGTATGTCCCAGATACTTATCCATAATGATCAGCTACAACAAGTGAATCAGCTGAATCAGAACGATCAGCAGCCCGTTGCGGCAGGTGCTCACCCTGTCCAGCAGCCGGTGCAGCAGCCAGTGCAGCAGCCAGGACAGCAGCCAGTCGCACAGGCCGACCCCAACGCACAGGCTCTCGCCACCTTACGGATACAGACCGCGCCGCCGCCGAAATGTTTTTGAGAGGTGCTTCTGCCCAGGAGGCTGCCAAGCACACCAAGTGGTCTCTGGCGACGAAGATCATTACCGGCATCTTCACCTTTGGTATTGCCCCGGCCATCATGTGTCGCAAGGAAGCCGCAAAGGAGAGGCAGCTGGCGGCCGACGCCGTGAACCTCAAAAACGCCATGAAGCATATGGCCAGCCAAGAGCATGGTCTGGTCATGAATGTCAGGATGGACGGCCAGTACATTCCCGTCGTGCACACTGAGAATGGTACGCTCGCAGCTACCATCGGCGGTCAGACCATTGTCTCCAAGTTTCCTCCCAAGGTGCTGGCGGAGATCCTCGAAAACGACATCATCACCAACAGGGATCTCTACGGCAAACAAGCCGCACTGGATATTCTTGCCAGCGCAGGCGGGGCGAACAGGGGCCCGGTGGAAGCGGCAGGGCATGCGGGAAAGTCACTTGCCGAGCAATACAACGAGGCCGTTCAACGCTCCGATCAGCGCATCAAAAAGGCCGAGGCGGCGCTCAAGGCCGACGCCACGGCCACAGCTGCCAAGCAGGAGCTGGATGCCGCGGAACACGATCTCACACACTTACAGGAAGAATACGACCAAGCTGAAACCCGCTGCAACCGAACCCTCCAACAATGCAAGGAGAAGTTGGACTCCACAAATTCAGCTCGCAACATGCTTCTGGCGGCACAGCAGGAAGGTGGCAACGTTGACGGGCTCCTCAAGAATGTCGAAGCAGAACGCAATGCTGCCCTGGCCACAAAGAATGCGGCGGAAGCGGAGCTGCTCACGTTGCGGACAG
>JAILPJ010000020.1 GCA_024699605.1 Desulfovibrio sp.
TGGGCACTGGGCCATCATGTGAGTTGCTACGCGTTGCGCTGTAACTCCGTTGCCATCGTGACATTTACGCTGCTTCTGGATGCTGTAAATGGTACGCTGGGGGCTTGTTTGCGGCCTTACTCCCCAGATCTTTCACAGGAATCGTAAAAAAGAGACAAAGAGCGGATCGACAACCTTCAGTCTTTAGAACGTAGCGTTTGCCAGTTTTTTTGTGAGCGCCTTGCCCCCTTATGAGGCCAGTGGCTGCGCTTTTTGCCAGGCATGCAGATCTTTATAGAACTTAGCGCACGGATTCACGGAATCCGTACGCACACCCAAGAGGCATTCGCAATCCTGAAGGCGGACATAGAGCTTGACCAGACATGTCCCTCGATATTTGCCAAAAAGGGCTTTTAAATCCTTGATGGGCCCTTCAGCCAGGCGATTGGTAGGCACATGGACAATAACGGGGTCATCGCAGCGCGCGCAGGCCTCTTCCAAGCTTTTGACATCTCTCAGGATCAGCTTGATATTCTGCAGAGCCGTTGTATTTTCCTCATCCGCATTCTCCTGAGGCTGGTCATTTTTCTGGTTCAATTCCACAGTGGCGTTGATCACCAGCGGGTGCTGACCGGCATTGAGGAAGGTTTCACGCAGCCTTTGCCAGTCCTTGGGAAAAACAACCACTTCAGCATGTCCTGTGAGGTCTTCAACATTCACAAAGGCCATTTTCTGCCCTTTGTTCTTGGTGACTTTCTCTTTGATCCCCACCACAAGGACGGCACAGCGCACTTCGCTGCGGCCAGAAGCCTTGATATCCTCAAGCTTATTCAGATGCTGCCGATGCATTTCCTCAGTCCAAACCAAAAGCGGGTGGCTTGTCAGAAAAAAGCCTAACACGTCTTTTTCTGCCAGAAGCTTCTCTTCGTCTTCCATCTCGGGCAGGGACGCTTCAGGACACTCAAAACCCAGACCGCCTCGCTTGAGCTTTTTCTCGTCTATGTCCATGAAGGCGAAGAGCGAGTTTTGCATATTAGCCACGCTCTTCGGTGAACGCTGGGCCTTGGAGACAACCTTATCCATGGCGGAAAGCATGGCCTTGCGGGTGACATTGAAGCAGTCACAGGCGCCCGCCTTGATCAGGGCCTCAAGAGCCCGTTTGTTCACAAGACGCAGATTGACGCGCTCGCAGAGATCGAGCAGTGAGGAAAAGGGCCCGTCTTTTTTTCTGGCTTTGACAATGCTGTCGATGGCCGTCTGCCCGACATTTTTGATGCCGCCAAGACCAAAGACCACTTTGCCCTGATGGGCGGTAAAGAAGGAATAGCTTGTGTTGACCAATGGCGGCAGAACTTCAATCCCCAATTCCTTGCAACACGAAACATACTTCAAGAGTTTGTCCTGATCGCCCATTTCTGAGCTCATCAGGGCCGCCATGAATTCTACCTTATAATGGACCTTGAGATAGGCCGTATAGTAGGAAACGAGCGCATAGGCGGCAGAATGTGACTTGTTGAAGCCATAGGCCGCAAACTTCTCCATCAAATCGAAGATCTCATTGGCCTTATCCTCGCCTATGCCATTTTCCTGTGCACCCTTGAGAAAAGCCGAACGCTGCTGAGCCATCGCTTCGGCTTTTTTCTTGCCCATAGCTCGTCTGAGCAAGTCTGCGCCGCCCAGTGTGTAATTGGCAATAATCTGGGCGATCTGCATCACCTGTTCCTGATAGACAATGACCCCATAGGTGTCTTTGAGGCAGCTGGCCAAGGACTCATGGGGGTAGACCACAGGAATTTCCCCGTGCTTACGCTTGATGAATTCATCGACCATGCCGCTGCCCAGAGGCCCTGGCCGGTAGAGAGCCAGCATGGCGATGATATCTTCAAAGCAGGAAGGCTGCAGCATGCGAAGATACTGTCGCATACCCGAGCTTTCCACCTGAAAGACGCCATCGGTATCTCCCTGGCTAAAGAGCTGATAGGTGGCCTTGTCATCCAGGGGAAGCTCATCGAGATTGGGCGGCTCCTTGCCTTCACGCCGGATATTTTCCAGGGTGTCAAAAATCACCGTCATGGTTTTAAGACCCAGGAAGTCGAACTTCACAAGACCTGTCTGCTCAGTCATGGGCCCGTCGAACTGGGAGACCACGGCATCTTTTTGGACGCAAAGCGGCAGGTATTCTTCCATGGGCTTGTCTGAGACCACAAGACCGGCCGCGTGAATGGAGGCATGACGTGTCAGGCCCTCCAGACAGGAGGCTGTATCAAAAAGCTGTCTGACGTCTTTTTCCTCGTCGTAGCGTTTCTTGAGATCCGCTTCCTGGGCTAAGGCCTTGGCAATGGTCATCTTGGGATCAGCGGGAATCATTTTGGCCAGTTTATCCACTTCAGCCAGCGGAAAATCCAGCACACGGCCCACATCGCGCACCACAGCCCGGGCCTTCATGGTTCCAAAGGTGATAATCTGGGCCACACAATCCACGCCATAGGTATCGCGCATATGCTGAATGACTTCCGGTCGACGACGTTCGCAGAAATCCACGTCAATATCGGGCAGGGAGACGCGTTCACTATTTAAAAAGCGTTCAAAGAGGAGATTGTAGGGGAGGGGATCGAGGTTGGTGATGCGCATGGACCAGGCAACCAGAGAGCCTGCGGCGGATCCGCGGCCGGGACCTACGGGGATGCCGTGATTCTTGGCCCAGTTGATGAATTCCTGAACGATCAGAAAGTAGCCTGGAAAGCCCATGTCCAGGATGACCTTGATTTCGTGTTGCAAACGCTCACGGTATTTGGCGACATCAAGGCTGTCCCGCTTGGGGTGTCTGGCCAGGCGTTGTTCCAGGCCTTCCTCTGCCAGTCTGCGGAATTCGCTCTCAATACTGGCCCCTTCAGGCAGGGGGTAGACCGGAAAATAGTGATGGCCCATGTCCAGTTCCACATTGCAGGCCTCGGCAATGCGCACGGTATTGGCAATGGCTTCGGGATGATCGGCAAAAGCCTTTTCCATTTCCTCGGGCGATTTGTAGTAAAACTCATTGGTTGTAAAGGAGAGGCGGTCCTCGTCTTTGAGCAGTTTCTTGGTCCCGATGCACAGAAGCACTTCATGGGCTTCGTAATCGCTTTTGTTGAGGTAGTGGCAGTCATTGGTGGCAACAATGGGTAGCGAAAGCGTTTCCGCAAGCTCCAGAAGACCGTTATTGACAACGGTCTGTTCCTTGAGACCATTGGACTGCAATTCTAGATAGAAGCGATTGGGATAGATATTGTGGTATTCTTCTGCCAAACGTTTTGCCCGGTCCATGTCGTGAGCCAGGATCGCTTCGGGAATCTCTCCCACAATACAGGCTGAAAGGCAGATCAAGCCTTCACGGTATTTTCTGAGCAGCTCTTTATCCACACGTGGTTTGACGTAAAAGCCGTCCATATAGCTGTGAGAGACGAGTTTGACGAGATTGTGATAACCCTCAATGGTCTCAGAAAGCAGGATCAGATGATTGCGGTGCTTGGCCATGTCCGACTCTTTGTCGCGGTGATCCTGGCAGACATAGACCTCACAGCCAAAAATGGGCTTTACACCGTACTCCTTGCACGCCTTAAAAAAATAGGCCGCTCCGTACATATTGCCATGGTCGGTGATGGCACAGGCATTCATGCCATAGTCCTTGGACCTGGCACAAAGGTCTTTGAGACGGATGGCACCGTCAAGGAGGCTGTATTCGGTATGGCAATGCAAATGGATGAATTCGGACATCACTTCCTCTCAGGGTAAGGGACAGCGTTTCTGGTCAAGCAAGCCGTAAGATGGCGCGTATACTCTGGGTTGTTTTGGTTAAAGATGGACATTACACCAAAGCGCTTGCTCTGCAAACAGCAAACTAACCGTATGCGCTTTCGCTAGGGGCTGCTAAAAGCTGAGACTTTGTCTTTACCCTTGAAGCACAGCGTTTTGTGTTCTGCCATGGCTTTCATTTTTTGCATTTTTACCCTTTTCCAAAGACTGGAGCGCCCGAAAAAGGAGTTTTTACAACATTGCAAGCTTGACAATTTTAGTCCTGAATCCGTGGGCTAATAATCGACAAAAATTTAATAGACATCTCGTAAACGATAAAAATCATTGACTTTTTTTACGGGACTCAGACGGCTAAAATTTTCACCCGTCAGCCGATTTTTGCGTTTTGTTAAACTTATGTT
>JAILPJ010000026.1 GCA_024699605.1 Desulfovibrio sp.
GTCAGTTTCATGCTTGGATATACGACATCGACTGAGTCTGACCTTTTCCCTGAATACGAAATGGCATCCAATTTGAGGAGGGGGACTAACGGAGCCCCTCCTTTTTTGCACTTCTTCCACACAGACGTGAGCGGTTACGAAAAAAGAAGCGAGTGAGCGTAAGCACGCCAACTCGCTTCTTTTATTATGATATGCTCTTACGCAAGTAACGGATTATCACATTCCGACACGACTGACCTTTGCCGTAAGAAAACAGCGTAGAGAAAGAGACAACACGTTCTCAACGGGACGGTGACGCTCAGAGATCCACGAGCTCGATTTCTTGGGCACAGAGTTCCCGGCCAAGAAAAAGACTGCCCGTACGAGCAAAACGTTCCTGATTGTCTGTGGTCATAAAATGACTTTTGCCCGTAAGCGAGGTATCGCCCAAAAGAGCCGTTGCTTGCAATTCCCTGTACACAGAAAGCGCGACGTTAGCGGCTGGATCAACCACAGTGACGTCTGGGCCGACAACGTTTGCCAAAGCCTGCTTCAAAAGCGGAAAATGGGTGCAGCCCAAAATCATGGTATCTGGCTTCTCATCAGCTCCTTGAGCGAGCAAGTCGTCGAGATAATAATGCGCCATTTCCTCTACAAGATGTCCGTGCATAAGCCCTTCTTCGGCCATAGCGACAAACAGCGTACAGGCTTTGGCGCTGCACAAGGCATTGGGACGAAGACGGACTATGGCCTGTTCATAGACAGCACTCTTGATGGTTGCTTCCGTGGCAATCACTAAAATATGTCCGTTCCGACTCACCCGAACCGCGGCCTCGGCACCGGGTTCGACGACACCAAGCACTGGCAGAGGGGCCAGTTCCTGACGTAAAACCGGCAAAGCATTGGCCGTTGCCGTGTTGCAGGCCACAACAAGCATTTTCATGCCACGTTCCACAAGCTTTTTCGCCGCAAGCAAGGTATAGCGAATAATCGTTTCCCTGGCCTTCGTGCCATAGGGCAAGCGTGCCGTATCCCCCAAGTAGAGGAGATTCTCCCACGGTAAACGCTTGGCAATAGCTTTTAACACGGTCAAACCGCCCATACCCGAATCAAAAAGACCTATGGGCAGACGGGCTTTTTCTTGCATAGACCCTCCGTTTTCACACATGCAAGATACAGTCTTTCTGTAAGAAAATGGCATCGCGCGAACTATCCTGACTTTTTCCGCCCCTGTCAATGCCAGCTCACGCTCCAAGGCAATCAGAACAATACCTCTGGGTTTTTTCAGCAAATTGCGAGTAAAATCCTCCTAAAGCTTGATCTCAAGCGGTTTTTAGGCCTATAGCATGGCCGTAATTTGTCAGTCGGTATGGGTAGACAGTCCTGAGTTCTGAAAGTCCCCATCAGGCGTTTTGACAGTTTGTCGCTTTGATGGGGAAAGGGTGCGAAGTCCAAAGTATTCACGCAGTTTGCCTGGGAAAATCACAAGCTTTGGAAAAAATGACCGCAGCCAGATTTGCCAAAGGAGAGCTCCGCTGTGCCAAAAGCCAAAAAGCCGCAGTAATTCACAGCCAAAAGCGTAACGAGTCTTGACGTTGTGCCGTGAAATCCCTAAAAAATATGAACCAAATGGCTCCCAGACAGGCAGAAAAGCTGGGTTTACGCGGATTTAGCCATGAACGCTAACGAGACACCCTTTTTCTGGCAGCTTTTTTCCTAAGCTGCCAGACAATCAGGACACGCAAGATCGCCAAAAGCAATCAGACTTCTGAGCGTAGTGCCTGACGAACAAAATGGCCTGACCTCAACAAATCATCAAGTCAAAGAAGGAATCATGCTGGGGATAGTCGACTACGGAGCTGGCAATCAGACAAGTGTGCGCAGAGCCCTGGACGCCCTCGGACTCAGCTCAACGATCAGCCACGATGCCGAGACACTTTGGGCCTGTGAGGGACTGCTGGTACCTGGCGTCGGAGCCGCTGGGCAGGCAATGCAGCAACTGCGGGCAACAGGCCTTGACGGTCTACTCCGGGACGCGGCCAAGCAAGGCAAGCCTGTACTCGGCATCTGTCTGGGCTGTCAGATTTTGCTTGAATACAGTGAAGAAAATGATACGCGCCTCTTGGGACTGATTAAGGGGCAATGCCGTCGTTTTTCACCCGACCTCAAAGAAGAGGACGGAAGGCCGGCCCCTGTTCCCCATATGGGCTGGAACACTTTACGATCGGTACAAACGGACTGTCCTTTGCTGTCACAGGTTGAAAGCGGAGCCTTTTTCTACTTTGTCCACAGCTATTATGTTGATCCAGATCCCAGCCAGATTATCGCTCAAAGTTTCTACGGGCACGCTTTCACAGCCATTGTAGGACATGAAGGTCTTTGGGGAGTCCAGTTCCACCCAGAAAAAAGCGGACGACCGGGGCTGCAAATTCTCAAAAACTTTTCCGCTTATTGTCGAAAGGAAGAACATCATGCTCAGTAAACGCGTGATTGTCTGTCTCGACGTGCGCAATGGCCGTCTGACCAAGGGGATTAAATTTGCCGGCAACAAAGACATCGGAGACCCTGTGGAAAGTGCCAGGCGCTATTATGAAGAAGGGGCCGACGAAATCGTCTTTTACGACATCACGGCCTCTGCTGAAAAACGTGGCATTTTCCTCGACGTTGTTTCTCGCGTTGCCCAGGCGATCTTTATTCCCTTCAGCGTAGGAGGCGGCATTGCCTGCCTTGAAGACATGCACGCTGTCCTCGATGCCGGTGCCGAGAAAATCTCTATCAACTCAGCCGCAGTCAAAAATCCCCAACTCATTGCCCAAGGGGCTCGAGAATTCGGTTCTCAGGCCATAGTTGTGGGCATGGACGTCCTGGCAGTCCCCAAAACGTCCGAGATTCCCTCTGGCTATGAAATCGTCATCCACGGCGGTCGTCTGCACATGGGCCTCGATGCGCTTGCTTGGGCCAAACAGTGTCAGGACCTTGGAGCCGGGGAACTCTGCGTCAATTCCATTGACGCCGATGGGACAAAAGACGGCTATGAACTCACCCTAACACGCGCCATCAGTTCGCACGTTTCTATCCCAGTCATCGCCTCCGGTGGAGCCGGCTGCCCGGCACATCTTCTCGATGCGCTGACAACGGGCCAGGCACAGGCAGCCCTGATTGCCTCCATCGTTCATTACGGCCAGTATTCCATAGGCGACTGCAAACAATACCTCGCCGAACACGGAGTTTGCGTCAGACAAACATGGTAGCGCTTCAAGAAAAACGCCTAACCTTACTGCAGACGCTTTTGCGACAACGGCAGCCTCTGTGCATTGCCTGCTCGGGCGGCCTCGACAGCCGCTTCCTCTGCCTGGCAGCGTGCCTGGCCAACGTAGATTTTCTCGCCATCCACGTGCAGGGTCCACACATCCCCCAAAGAGAAAGCCATTACGCTCTGGGCTTTCTTACCGAAAAGGGCATTCCCCACCTTACACTAACGCTGAATCCCCTCAAAATTCCTGAAATTGCCGCCAATCAGCCCAGGCGCTGCTATTTCTGTAAAAAATTCCTCTTCCAGAGCATGAAGGCTCAACTTAGACAAAAGAATTTGGGGCAGTACCTGCTCTGCGACGGCACAAACCATGATGATCTGGCAGAATATCGCCCAGGTCTGGCCGCGCTCAAGGAAGAAGGCATTTTTTCCCCCTTAGCCTATCTGCAATTCGACAAAAACTGCCTGCGCGATCTGGCTCGGTTCATACAACTCAAAGATCCCGATCAAGCCGCGAGACCCTGCCTGTTCACGCGTTTTGCCTACCACGAAACAATCACCGCAGAACAACTGCACGTGATCGAAGCCTGTGAACACGCCCTAGAGACTTTTTTTGAACAAAAAAACCATAGCTCCATACCAAACTTTCGGCTACGCATGACGCCAACCCCCCTGCTCCAGATAACGCCCTTTCCACAAAATTGGCGAGGCTCTCTCCGAGACATTCTCAAGCAGTATCAACTCGTACCATGTCGGCTTTTGGTCACAGAGAAAATTTCAGGTTTCTTTGACCGTACGCCAGAGGACAAGCCGTTGCCTCTGATCTGAAAGCCAAGAGCTGAAAAAACGCCCGCAAGCTGTGCTTTTCAGATAAAAAGTAGACTTTTCCATGCATAAGAAGTAAAGTAGAGTTTTCCACTTCACCATTTAGGAGGATGCTATGGCTCACAAGAAAGTAGAACGTCGCAAGGAACTGGATCGTCGTCGTCAGCGTCGCCAGGAACGCGTCAAACAGCGTGAACGTCAGGCCAAAGGTCAGGCCAAAGCCTAATTTATTATAGCTTACGCAGGTCCATTCCTGCCCATGGAGCGGACGTCGCCTTATCACGATGCCCGTAAGTTATTTTTATGCCAATTTACGAATACCAATGTCCCAAATGTGGGCGCACTTTTGAAGAATGGGTCAAAATTTCTGAAGCGCACGGAGAAGAGGCCTGCCCTGATTGTGGCACATCCTCTCCGCGACTCATCTCCCAGACATCCTTTGTTCTCAAAGGCGGCGGCTGGTATGTCACAGATTATGGGTACCGCAAGGGAGTAAAAGAAGACGGCGCTCAGGACAAGACAAACTCGAAAGACGAGAAGAACAAAGGCGAGAAGAGCAAAGAAACCAAGGATGCTGGCGCACAAGCTCAGGCCAAGGAGAAAAACGACAGCCCCAAGCCCAAAAATGAGTCCGCGCCAAGTCCAAGTACGAAGAGCTCAGAAAAAACTCAGGCTAAGCCTGCATGATTTTTGCTGCTCACGGTTTTCTCTCTCAGTTGTGCAGGAGATCTTCTGATGATTGATCGTTACACACGCCCGGAAATGGGAAAAATCTGGACTCTCGAAAATCGCTACCGTGCCTGGCTGGCAGTGGAACTCGCTGTCTGTGAAGCCTGGGCCGATATGGGACGCATTCCCAGAGAAGCTGTCTCCCATATCCAGCAAACGGCCAGCATCGATGTCCCCAGAATTCTGGCAATTGAGGAGACCACACGTCACGACGTCATTGCTTTTCTGACCTCGCTGGAAGAAAAAGTCGGACCGGATTCCCGCTTCATCCACTTGGGCTGTACGTCCTCAGATATCGTGGATACGGCCAACGCCCTGCTCTTCAAACAGGCAGGGGAACTATTGCTCAAGGATCTTGACCATCTGCTCGAGGTCCTGAAGTCCCTCAGCTTCAAGCACAAAGGCGTGCTCTGCATGGGCCGTACCCATGGCATTCATGCGGAGCCGACCAGTTTTGGTCTGAAGATGGCGGGCTTCTATGCCGAGTTCTGTCGTCACAAGCGCCGGGTGCAGGATGGGCTTCAGGATGTCTGCTTTGGCAAAATTTCTGGCGCAGTGGGTACTTTTGCCTTTGTGACGCCTGAACTCGAAGCGCGCACCATGGAAAAACTCGGGCTCTCCGCTGACCCACATTCCACACAAATCATTCAGCGTGACCGCTATGCGCACTTTTTCTCGCAACTTGCGGTTATGGCCGGTGGCATTGAGCGACTGTGCATCGAGCTGCGCCATCTTCAGCGCACCGAAGTGCGAGAAGTTGAAGAAGGCTTCCGCAAAGGGCAAAAAGGCTCTTCTGCCATGCCCCACAAGAAAAATCCCATTTCCGCAGAGAATCTCTGTGGTCTCTCCAGGCTCTTACGGAGCAATGCCCTGGCGGCCATGGAAAATCAGGCCCTCTGGCATGAACGCGATATCAGTCATTCCTCAGTCGAACGCGTCATCATGCCCGATTCAACCATCCTTGCCGATTACGCGCTCAACCGTCTAAGTTCACTGCTTGCCAATCTCGTGGTTCACCCGGAAATGATGCGAGAAAACATGGACCGCTCCTATGGCCTCTTTTTTTCCCAGCGTGTGCTGACCACACTCATTGATGCCGGCATGCCACGTCAAAAAGCCTATGAAGCGGTACAGAAGCAGGCCATGGAAAGCTGGACCAAACGGACGTCTTTCCCTGAACTGATTATGGCTGATCAGGAAATTGCCGGTCTTCTCGGCCAAGAACGTCTCAGAGAACTTTTTGACGCGAACTTCTACCTGCACAATGAAGATCAAATCTTTACCAGAGTCTTCACTGACGCCTCTCTCAGCTGATTTTTGCCACCCTCAAACAGGCGCGTAACGACTCGCAGAGAACAAGTTATGCAAAATATCCATTCGATTAAACAGGATCTCGCCAAACTCCTGCGTCAGTTGTCCTACCGTGAAGGCGATTTTCTTCTCGCCTCAGGACGCCATAGCGACTACTATTTTGATTGCCGTGTTACCGCTCTGAACGCCCGCGGCTCCTGGCTCATCGGTCAGATGTTCAATCATCTGCTCAAGGGTCGTAATATCAAAGGCGTTGGCGGCATGACCATGGGTGCCGATCCGCTGGTCACAGCAACCACTGTTGTCTCACATGAACTCGCTCATCCCCTGCACGGCCTGTTGGTACGCAAAGAAGCCAAAGATCACGGCACAGGTCAATATGTGGAAGGCATGGGCAATTTTCAGCCTGGTGATCGCATCGCGGTACTGGAAGATGTCATCACCACGGGCGGATCCGTGCTCAAAGCCTGTGAACGTCTCCGCTCTGCAGGGCTAATCATAGATTGCATCTGTGTCATCCTTGATCGTGAAGAAGGAGGCAGACAAACATTAGAAGCGCAAGGTTTTGAACTGCAAGCCCTTTTCACACGTAATGAACTTCTCGAATTTTCCCGTTCCGAATAGGGAGCCTGTCATGCGGCGAAAGCGTTTACGCGTCCATGACCCCAGGTTTGTGCTCTTCTCCAATGCTCTTGTTCAATTTGCCCTTTCTTTCCTCTCTGTCCTCTTTTTTTCCCTCCCCTCCTCATCCTGGGCCGAAAACTGGCATGCGGACCTCAAAAATACCAGCTTGCCAGCTCATTTCGTTGCCGTTGACAAAGAACGCCGTAAATTTTTCTTTGTTGAAAAAAACAATCTCCTGCAACCAACCTACGTATTTCCCTGCATGACTGGACAACGTCCGGGTGACAAACAAATTGTCAATGATTTGAAAACGCCCGAAGGCATCTATTTCATCCAGTCGAAAATCGCCAATGGCCTTGATTTCAAAGAATACGGCGGTATTGCCTATACGCTCAACTATCCCAATCCCGTTGACCGTCTCAGGGGAAAAACAGGCTACAGCATTTGGATTCACAGCAAGGGCTTTGGTCTTGTGCCCACCAAAGGCTGCGTAGTGATCGGGCTCAAGGAAATTGACACCGTAGGTCCCAAGCTCACGCCCGGAACGGCCGTGATCCTGGCTGAAGAAATGCAACTTCCCTCTGAGCTCTCACAAAGTGATCAAGCCGAAGAACTGCGCTGTATGATGCATGACTGGAGTCAGGCCTGGTCGCAACGTTCTCCAAAGATGTTCGATTTTTACGACCCCGAAGCCTATTCCAAAGCCACAGAAAACTTTTCTGCCTTTCGGGCCAATAAAGAGCGCATCTTTAAAACCATCAATTCCATCAAGCTCTACAATCGTGACATTCACGTGCTTGAAGGGCCAGGCTACTGGGTAACCTGGTCCGAGCAGTGTTATGCCGCTTCCAACCATTCTACAGAAGGGATTCGCCGTCTCTACTGGCAACGCGGAGCCGATCAACGCTTTCGTATTGTCGGCATGGAATGGTTTCCCCAGCGTACCGGCCTTTTGGACGACTATAAACAAGGTCGCCTAGTAGCCGAAGCCCCATCCTTCATTCGCGACGACAGCACCAAAACACTGGCGCTACCGCCTGTTCTGCTGGATGGACAAGCCGCCCAAGCCGTGCCTGTCAAACAAGAACGCTTGCTGGCGCAGAATGAACCGCCACGACCTGTCCTTTCCATGCCTCAAAATCAGCCTGAAATCGATTGGAGCACGGACAAGCGTCTGGATTCTTCAACACCAAAAGCCTCGGCCAAAGAGCCAGCGCAAGACAGCGAAGAGCAAAAGAAAAAACAAGAAGACACTTCGGCCAGAGGCCAGACCGCGAAAGACAAAGAAGCCGCCAACACTGATGCGGACCTTCAGGAGCGTGAAGAGCTCAAGCAAGCTGTACAACGCTTTGTGAAGCTTCTTGCCAGCCATGATCCGCAATATGTCGAATTCTTTTCTCACAATGAATTCAACCGCGTGCCACGTGTACCCAAACAGCGCTCTTTGCGTTCGCTCTTACGCAGACTGGAAAATATTGCCAACGAGGCTTGGCTCAGAGAATATCTAGGTCAGGTGGAAATCAGCAAACAGGCGGAACTCTTTGCGACCAAGAATGAACTTTTGCTCATGGGACCACAAACGAGGACCGAAGGAAACTGTCAAATCTGGTGGAAAAAAAATGCTGAGGGCAAATTCGAGATTGTCGGTTTTGTCTTCACCCCCTCACCAACGGCACTTTCCATTACCTGGCTCGAACAAATCAGCGCTGAAATCACCAAAGAAGTGACTGGCTGGTACAAGGCCTGGGCGCAAGCCGATCTTGACGCGTATATGCACTATTATGCTGAAAACGCCGTACAGCAAGGACGTCGCGGAGCTCAAGCCATTCGTCAGCAAAAGGCATTACTCTGGAGTCAAAACAAACCCGTATCCATCACCTTCACTGGTCTGCGTGTGCTCTCAAAAGAGCATGAGGTAACCGTGGACATGAGCCAGACTTTTGAAGACGCGTCCGGGAAAAAAGATCACGGCATCAAAGTTTTGCGCATGCAATATAATGGTCAACGCTGGGAAATCATTGAAGAGGGCTGGAAACCGAGCGACGTTATCAGACGCTGAGTCTATGGCTGTTGATGGTTTTTCCAAGCTCGCATGCGAGACCCTGCCTGCGCGAAGTAAACAAAGGCGTTCCGTCAGCTTGGCGGTTTGGCAAGACACCATCAGATCAGGGGCACTTTTGTCCTCACAGAAGCTAGGTGCCCTTTAAGGAAAATTCATGGACAGCCTGCAAGAGATCCTCAATCAGATCAGTGGCTTTGTCTGGGGTCCAATCATGCTCGTGCTGCTTGTCGGCACGGGCTTTTATTTAACCCTGGGACTGCATTTTTTTTCTTTTCGCAACTGGATTCCCGCCTATAAATGCCTCTGGCATGGTCGCAAAGATCAATCCAAAGAAGGGGAAATCTCTCCCTGGAACGCTCTGATGACCGCTCTGGCCGCGGACATTGGCACGGGTAATATCGTGGGTGTGGCCACGGCCATTGCCGTAGGCGGGCCCGGCGCTCTCTTCTGGATGTGGGTCACGGCTTTAGTTGGCATGATGACCAAATTTTCAGAGGTTCTGCTGTCCGTTTATTTTCGTGAGAAAACGCCAGCCGGAAACTGGGTTGGCGGGGCCATGTACTTTATTAAAAACGGCCTCGGCGCCAACTGGAAATGGCTGGCCACGCTATTTGCGGTTTTTGGCATGATTGCCTGCTTCGGCATTGGTGCCATGGTTCAGGCGAACTCCATCAGTGTCAATTTACAGAAAACCTTCTCCGTCCCTGAATGGGTCACGGCCCTACTGCTGCTCCTGCTCACTGGTTTTGTGCTGATTGGCGGCATTAAACGCGTTGCCCAGGTTGCCGGCAAGCTTGTTCCCTACATGGCCTTGATCTATGTGGCAATGTGCCTGATCATTATTCTCATGCACTTCACAAGCATTCCCAAGGTCTTCTGGTGGGTGATCACTGACGCTTTCACGCCCACAGCGGCTGAAGGTGGTTTTGCCGGAGCCTCGGTGATGCTTGCCATCCGCATGGGTATGGCCCGAGGTATCTTTTCCAATGAAGCCGGCCTTGGATCAGCCCCCATGGCACACGCGGCCTCCACAGCCGAGTCTCCCTTGGTACAGGCCTCTATTGGTATGCTCGACGTCTTTATCGACACCATTATTATCTGCAGCATGACGGGCTTTGCCATTTTGGTCAGCGTAACCCCCGAAGGACAGCAACTCTGGAGCAGTGGCATTAGCGGCGGTTTGCTGACAAGTCAGGCCTTCAAATGCAATCTTGCCACGTTTGGAGAATATGGCGTAACCATCTGCCTGACACTCTTTGCCTTCACCACAGCTCTTGGCTGGTGCGTCTATGGAGAACGCTGCGTTATCTACCTCTTTGGAGACAAGGCTCAGAAACCATTTCGTTATGTCTTTGTCGCAGCCTATGGACTTGGAGCTATCTTAGCCCTGGATGTGGTCTGGCTCTTCGCCGATATCGCCAATGCGCTCATGGCCCTTCCCAATATCATAGGCATTCTCCTGCTCAGCCCGGTGCTTTTCCAAATTGTGCAGCAAGAGGTCAAGAAGGATTCCCGCTTTGTGCTTTAATGGCGCAAGCGAACGCGCTTAAGGGCAAATGCCCAAAAAAAGAGGAGGGAGCATGCTCCCTCCTCTTTTTTTGGGGTCTGAATAAAGCTTACCGTTCCCAGAAAACTGTCAGCGGACTAGCTCCTGCCAAGGCCTCTAACGGCATCTCAACGGTCTGTGCCCCCATTTCCCAGGCGGCAACTTGATAGGGTTGAAAATTGATACTGATACCTGAGGGCGTCAAGGTCAGGCTAGAAAAATTCTCCACAGAGGGTTCTGTGCCACGCAAGAGCATCTGCGTACGACCTGTCCCATAGCGCTGATCAAGAAAAGCACGTGACCATTCACTCATCAATCGCAAAGCCTCGTCGGGCTTTTTAAACAGGTCCACCAGCTGCAAACGCTGTCCATTAATGAGACTGTAGTTCAAAGTCACCACATCCAGATTGGCATGCGGGCCGCCAACATAATTCCAGAGATGAAAGGTAATGCTCAGGGCTTTCGACGAGGGTCGTGAGACACTGTAGTCTGCAGCCAGTTCAACGTTCTGACTCAACCCAGCCTCAGAGTTTTCTCCCATTTCCGCCGTCAGAATCTCATAGTCAAAATTACGCTCAAAGGCATCGGCTATATCAGCAGCCCATTGCCGAATATCGGTATCCACATCACTGCGGCCAATGGACGGATAGCAAATGGCTATAGACATATGGGAATTCGCCGCTGTCTTCTGTTCGGGCAGAGGCCGAATCAAGAGATGCTCGATAATACCGGGCAGAGTGGAACCTGAAATCTGCGCCATGGCGCGAGCTTCTTCATGCTTTTGCTCGTGCACAGGACTTTGTGCTTCAATGTTCTCGATACTCAGATTATTGTTACTGGTAGCTGCGCCGGCTTTTTCAGAAGGTGGACTCTGAGCGGCAAGGGTTGTGGCATAAAACTGAGCAGAGTTTTGGGGCAACTCCTCAGCGGGAGGCAAGGCTTGCGCGGCAGGCTCAGAAGATTCGTTTTCTTCGGCTTCAGCACAAAACGCTAAACCAAGACAGAAAAAACACAGAGCCAAAGAACGACGTAAACACAAAAGAAAAACATGGGTCATAGCAATCAACTCAAAACGCAAAAGATCACAATGCAGTCAGACAGAAACCGTTTCTATCGTCTCAAAACGGCCTTCCGTCAAGGGTTTTTTGTGATTTTTTTTAGCCCTTGAAACCGCGCAAAAGCAAAAGCAAATATTTACGATCACGCAACACAGTGCAGATCCCAAAGAAGAGGTAAGCCCACGAAAAAAGCCGATGAAAACGCAAGGGATCCGGTTGGAGGCCCAAGCACTGGGCAACTAGCTCTTCATAGAGTGGAGCAAGAAACTGTCCCATAAAGAGCAACAAAAGCCAGACAGCCTGAAGCTTGTGCAAATGCAGATTCATCAGCAGTGCGACAGCGAAAAAGGACTGAGCGGCTGTCAGAAGGATTTCCTGAAATTGATGACTGTCGAGATTCATGGGCGGCGTAAAGCCCTGCGAGGAAAGAGCGTAAACCCAGGGAATCATCCCCACCAGCAGAGTCCACTGATTAAGTTTGGAGGCCAAAAGACTTCCCAGAGCGAGTCCGGCATTACCCCGCATGGCAAACATGATGGAAATAATAAATTCCGGTGCTTCCGAGGCAATGGGGGCAATCCACTGAACCAGCAAAAATTCGTTAACCCCCAGGAGCTTGCCGCTTTTGACAAGATTTTCGCTAAAAGGCTCGGCATCAAGCACAATCACCGCTGCCGAAAAAAGGAAGAGGAAAAAAACGCACAGTTTTCTCTGTCCTGGCTTGAGCTTGGCCAGAGCCGCGGCGGGACCTTCAATGGGTTCGTCGTCAAGACCGCGGCGTGCGATGATCAAAAGATACCAGACGTAGATAGCCAGCAGAATCACCCCGTCGATCCAGGTTAAGGATCCTTTCAAGGGAATGATCAGCGCATAGAGCGTGGCCAATCCGAGGAAAAAAATTTCCGTGCGTTTTTCCCCTCTCAGCCGGATCCCCTTATGAAAACGACTGGCAAAAATAAGTACCAGCACGCTCCAGCCAAGACCTATGAGCAATCTGTTGGCCCCGGTCATATTGGCAATGGCAAAGTGAGAATACGTACTCAACGGCTCCTGCCCGGCCATCCAAGTAAAATACATATCAACGGCGTATTCGGGCAAAACCGCAATGAAGGCCACCACGGCAATGGCCACAGCTTGAGGCATATCCAGCTGCCCTGCCTCGCAAGCCCAGGTCAAAAGAAAAGAAGAGCCCAAAATGGCCAGACCGGCAAAAGTGGCCAGCAAAATGGGCGAAGCCTGACCAGGGAAAAAACGCAGCAAGAGACCTGGTATGGTCAATAGAATGGCCCAAAAAAATGGACGAAAGGCTCGCGGCATAGCAGACCTCACAAACAAAAGAGACCTTGGCATAGTCAATGCCAAGGTCTCACTCATCGATTATCGGAAGATCGACGACGATACCAGACCATCGGTCATGCTGTTGATATCGTCAAAGCCTCACGGGCTCAGTTACTCCCCTTGTAGGCAACGTCGTATAGCAATTTGCCCTGGCCGTCAAGGGAGGCGCAATATTCTCAGCGCATTGGCCACTGCCAAGAGTGTCACACCGACATCCCCAAAAACGGCCGGCCACAGACCGATCAGACCAAAAGCGCCAAGTACGAGGAAAGCACATTTGATGCTCAAAGACAGTGCTATATTTTGCCAGACAATACGCATTGTCTTTTTGGCAATCGTTAACGCCGTGACAAGCTTTGAGAGTTCATCAGTCATCAAAACTACGTCCGCCGCCTCAATGGCCGCGTCAGAGCCCAATCCTCCCATAGCGATGCCAATATCGGCCCGCATCAACGAAGGCGCATCATTGATGCCGTCACCCACGAATGCCAGCTTTCCGCCCGTGGGGACCTCTTTCAAGAGCGCTTCAAGACAAGCGACTTTCTGATCAGGCAAGAGCCCGGCCTGATAGTTGTGGAGAGCAAGCTTGGCGGCCACATCGGCAGCAATACGCGGCTCATCGCCCGTGAGCATGACAAGGCGGGCAATACCTGCCTTACGTAGGCGATCTAACGCCTCACGGCTATCCTTGCGCAGACGGTCCTGAATGACAAGCACGCCCAGATAACGTCCGTCTAACGCCACATACACCTTGGTTCCAGGAAGTTCACAAGCCGAAAAATCCAGTCCCTGCTCACGCAAAAAGGCCTCATTGCCAACCAGAAGCTTTTGTCCCTGATACGTCGCCAGCATGCCGCGGCCAGAAAATTCGTGGCAGGTTTCCAGATCTCCTGGTGCACAATCAGCCTGACGACCTGCCTCGACAATTGAACGGGCAATGGGATGCTCTGAGGGACTTTCAGCCAACGCGGCGTAGCGCAAAAGCGTCTTGGACTCAACTCCACTGGCTGGGAGGATTTTACTGACGGCAAAGACTCCCTCACTTAAGGTGCCGGTCTTATCGAAAACCAGAGTGTGCAAACGGCTTAATCCTTCAAGGTAATTGCTGCCCTTGACAAGAATACCGTTTTTGGATGAGGCGCCAATGCCTCCAAAAAAGGTCAGAGGAATAGAAAGCACCAAAGCGCACGGACAACTGACGATGAGAAAGACAAAACCGCGCCGTATCCATTCTGTCCACGGACCGTGTCCCAAAAGAGGCGGCACAGTGGCCAAAAGCAGTGCTAAACAGACCACTAGCGGCGTATACCAGCGGGCAAAGGTCGTGATAAAATTCTCTGTGGGCGATTTTTTAGCCGCGGCATTTTCCACCAGGTCGAGGATTTTCGCCACCTGAGAGTCGTCATAGGAGGCTGTCACGCGCAGCCGCAACAGCCCGTGCAGATTGATGCAGCCGGAGAGAGCTTGATCATTGGGACCCACATTGCGCGGCAGGGACTCCCCTGTCAGGGCTCGAGTATCCAGGGAAGATGTGCCTTCAACAATTACGCCATCCAGAGGGATGCGCTCACCCGCACGCACCAAGATTTCTTCCCCAAGAAGAACCTCTTTGGCCAGGACCTCCAGCTGCTGCCCCTCCCGCACAACTCTGGCCTGATCAGGCCGAATATCAAGTAACGAGGCAATGGAACGTTGTGATTGCCGTACAGCCCGAGCCTGAAAATATTCGCCGATCTGATAAAAAAGCATGACGGCGCAGCCTTCGGGATATTCACCAATGCAAAAGGCCCCAATTGTCGAAACCGTCATCAAAAAGTTTTCATCAAAAATATTGCCGTGCAGGCTATTGATCAACGCACGGCGCACGACACTCTGGCCAAGCAGAACATAGGCACAGGCAAAAAGCAGAAAGGAAAGCAGAGCAGAAATCTCAAAAACACTGTGTAGGACAAAGGCGAAAACAAAAACCGCACCTCCAATCCAGACAAAAGGAAAGCCTCGCGTTCCTTCCTGAGGTGCCGATGCGCTCGCTTCTTCGCCCTCCAGGTGAACCTGAACATCTGGCTCAATCTTTTCCACTATTTTCGAAATCTGCTGAGAGATCGCGGCTAGTTCAGCTGATGTTGTCACTTCCAGGCGTTGCTTGAGCAAATTCAAATTGGCCTTTTCCACGGAAGCAAGATTTGAGACCTCCTGACAAATTTTGGCAGAACAATTGGGGCAAGAGAGTCCTTTCAAGATAAAAACAAGCGTCCGCAACAAACTCTCCTGCGCTTGAACCACAACATCTGGCTCATAGGTATGGACTATCTTCTTGATACGCTTTTCATAATGCAGGGCCTTGTCATGATCTGCGACATTGATCTGTAAACGCTGCTGCACAAGATTCAGTGAAGCCGAAACAACACCGGGAACAAGTCCCACTTCGCGTTCTATTTTGGCTGCACAATTCGGGCAAGAGAGACCTTTCAAAACAAAGGAGAGTTCCATAATAAGTCCGATAGCTTTGTGGAAAGCGATGGAGGCAATTACACTCGCCTTATGAGGCCGGTTCGAGAATATGCTCAAGCCCCATAGAAACAATTTTCTCTACATGCTCATCTGCTAAGGAATAAAAAATCACCTGCCCTTCACGGCGAAAACGGACAATGTTGGAGAGCTTTAGGGCTTGTAAATGGTGCGATACGGCGGATTTTGTCACTCCAAGGGTCGCTGCGATATCACAGACACACATTTCGTGCGTCAAAAGACACTGTAAGAGCCGAATTCTCGTCTGATCCGCAAAAAGCTTAAAAAGATTGGCTAAATGCAGAGAAACGCTCGTCTCGGGCAAACGCTCGCGCACATAGTCCACAATATCCGGGTGCAAAATCTGACAGTCCGTTGCGGCCTCATGAGACTCAATTTTTGCCATAACCAGTCCTATAGTTGAAAAATTGCTCAACTAAGCAATAGCTCCTCTCAGCCCGGCAGTCAAGCAGAGACCAAAAAAAAGGCGCAGCTCTTGTGCCGCGCCTTTGGCTGAAAACCTCTTGAAATGTCACTTTTTTTTGCTTTTTACTTCTATTGAATAATAGACATAGCTACCATGTCTTTGCACTATCGTATAATAAGATATTGCTTTTCGTGCTCTTGTTAAAATACTATCAATTATTAAGTTTACAAATTTAATTTCATCATAGCGTTTATCAGTTCGTTTGGCCATTACTCGGATTGACGTTTTATTCTTTAATAAGGCCAAGCCGATGAACTCAAGGGCATCCCGAGGTGTCGAAAAATAATACCCAAAAGTAAAATCATCAACTTCTGGTGTTAAATAGAAGTAATTAGTATCTATATATTTTTCAATAGGTTCAGTCTCATTCACTTCGTCCCACGTATGGGTGACACGCATGATATCTTCAGATGCATTAAAATATTTATGAGAAATAAAGTTAAATTTTCTTTTTTCATTAGCATCGTTATCATCCCATGTCACATCCACAGCATACCATTTTCCATCAAGTTCAATTACGTTCCAAACATGTTTTTGCTTACCTGCTATACCACTCTGCATGTCAACTTTAAAGCCATGCATTGAACAAAGCATATAAAAAGCGTCACAATAACCCTGACAATTAGCTTTTCGATCTAAAAAAGCACCAAGAGCCGTAGCGTGACGGGGCATATTCTTGGTAGCTGCTTGTGTATAATAGGAAACATATTTACAGATTGTATCGTGGAAAAAAAGCTCAGCTTGCAGCTTTGTCATATAAGACGCTTGCTCAATGACATTAATGGCAATATTATATAATCGAAATTCATCATCAGTTAATTTTGATGTATCATTTTTATGATAAGCGTCAGCTATGCGCATGCCTGGATAATAAGTTACTTTATACAATACACGAGCATTGTTTTTATTATTTTTTAGAACTTTTGAATAAATATGCGGAAGGTTACATGAGTATAAAATATCATCATTTGAGCCCATGTATCCATTTGTATAATTAACAACAAATTCAGTCAAACGATCGTCAACACAATCACGCACAAAATAGATAAGACTCTCGCGATCACTGATAGGGGGAGATTCAACAGGTTGGACAAAAGCAAAAGCCCGCTGATGAAAGAAAGCGAGAAAGAGAAAGAAGTAAAGAGCAAAATAACAACTTTTTCTCATACTGAAATAGAATCTAAAGAGCAAGTGTAGACAATATAAAAAATTAACAAGAAGAGAAAAATATTACCAATAGCAAGTCACTATCAAAGCGCTGTTTTTAAAGACTAGGCGGTATGGCCTAGAGAAATTGCTTGAATAGTGGCGGAAGGCTGCGAGTTTTACTGTGATGACTTAGTATTTAAAAAGACTAATTGTCTTTGAAATAGCTAATGTATTGATAACGGCGTTATCAATAGTCTTATTGCAGGCAAGGAACATCTCAAATGAGATCTCTAATGGTGCCAGCTGGATGTGATAGCGAGAGACATACATGATAAAACAGAAAGCATCTTTTCCCCAGCCCGCACTCTTCGGGGCGGGGGAAAAGAGCTTCCAATACACAGAGAGGCCACGCTGAAAGTTGCTCCGACGAGAACGGTAAGCTCTTGTGACAAGGCCGCCCGCGGCTAGCAAGAGCTTGCAAACAAAAGCCCCAACGTGAACTCCGAGCTATCAGAATCTTTTTGTCAAGTCGGTCAGTTTTTGGCGTACGTAGATGAATTATCTTGACAAAATAGCCGCTTTATCACGCTGTTTACAGCCTAGTCTTGAGAAGTTGTCTGACTGGCTGACAGAGAAATCTCGCGGTTCTTATCGCTCTGCCCTTGCTCGACGACGTAATCAGCATTGTTCAAGCTGCAAACTGCCGCTTCAGCATAGAACTGAAAATTGTTTTTGCCGCTTCCCTTGACCGCATAGAGAGCGGCGTCAGCATTGTGATAGAGAGTTGGCATATCACATCCGTCTTCTGGATAGAACGCCACGCCAACGCTCGCCGAAATATGCAATTGAGCAGAGTTTTGCTGGCAATGCATATCAAGCGTGTGTACAAGCTTCTCGGCTTTTTTGCGAGCCCATGCCTTATCAGGATAGGGCAGAAAGACGACAAACTCGTCGCCGCCGATGCGACCAATGATGTCATCGCTGCGAAATTCCTTACGAATTCCTTCAGAGAATTTTTGCAAACAAAAATCGCCGAAGCCATGACCAAAGGTATCATTTGCACGCTTAAAGTTGTCAATATCTATAATAAAAAATGCGTACTTTCGATCTTTATTTTTTCCTAAAAGCTCATTAATATCCTGCTCAATTGCTCCGCGTGTTAAACACTTAGTTAGATTATCTATGCGAGCCTCTTCAATAATCTTAACTTCTGAATTAATATTTTTACAATATAAGTAGATATGAATACTGTTATCGGAATTAACAGCAAAAATATGTGCATCATATTTCAACCACTGATAAGTATCACCGACTAGAACAGGACAATCAAAGCTTATATGGTCGACATCTTTTTTAAACTCAATTAAAATGTTATTACATGAAAATATGTTTATGAAATTCTCTCGATATTCACTTTTTATTGCTTTCTGTGCAAGCATTTTTAAACTTTCTGTATAGGTCAGATTTTTCAAATCGCTAATTTGAACAAATTGATGTAACTTACTATCACGTACAAAGCAATCATTTGTTATATCTATTTCATAAATATTTGCAAACATACATCTTGTTGCATCATGAAAATAACGCATTTGATCTTCGAGAAGTTTTTTTGCCTTA
>JAILPJ010000030.1 GCA_024699605.1 Desulfovibrio sp.
AACGTGTAGGTCTTGTGGCTTATCCTCGGTTTACTCCACCACAGGAAAATTTTATGTCAGAGAAAAAAAAGAGAGAGCCGCAGTGCCGTTCACACTGCGGCTCTCAAAGTAGTCAAGCACCCACCTGGAAAGCTTACACTGCATCGACTAACTGAAACGTGCTCCCTGAACACGAAACGGAATCAAATTTTTTGAGGAGCGGAAACGAGCCCATCCTCTTTTGCAACTTTTCCTCACAGGCGTATCCGATTACCTTTCAACTCCGGATTATGAGCAAACAAAAAGGGCCCCAAATGGGGCCCCAGATCTGCTTGTCAAAGCTTACAAGCTTTCAAAAGCTCTATTTCGTTTAGAACCCAAATCCATCAGAATTGGCTCCAGAAGCACCAAAGCCAAAATCATCCGGCACGCTGTTTTCTTCAGCGGCAGCTTCTCCTGCCCCTTCAGCGGCAGCACCTTCCGCGCCAGCCACTGCTGCTGCACCAGAGGCAACAACCATACCTTTCATTCCGTCCTTGATGGCGTCCTTAATGGTGCGCATCAGTTCATCCTGCTCCAAGGCAACCTTGCCGTCGTATTCGGCAACCTTTCTACGCAAGCCACCCATGTCGGTATTCATGGTCTTGATCTTGCCTTCGAGCTCATCCACTTTCTTCTGCAGGGCCTTGGCCTGCTCAGCCACAGGCTCAAGTTCACGCACACGCTCTTCAAGCTTCATGGCGCTTGCGGTCTGAGCAGCTACACTCTTCTCTGCGTCGACCATAAAGTCAAGGGCTTTGGCAGTCAAATCCTTGGTGCGTGCATCCATGGGCTGAAGCGAAATATTGTCACCAAGCTCAGCTTTGGCCTGTCCTACAAACGAATCCCAGGACTGATTCTCACCCCAGACCATGTCTGTGAATTTGGGATACCACCGTGCAAGCCAAGCAGCGGCAAACACACCCACGGCTTTAGCCTGCTCATCACAGACGATGGATCGACCCGCAATATAACCAGCGATTTCCTTGATATCAAAGCCTTCCTTGCCCGTCACCAAAGCCAGCACGGCCTCAGTGGAGAACACTTTACGACTGCTATCGGACATATTGGCCTCCTCCTCGGAGATCAGAAATGTTGTTTGATGTTATATCTCTTCTTGCTGTTTGCCCAATGGGCATTTCTCTTCCGCAACTAACCCTTACGACCGTACATTCTCACATAGAGAAGGGCTACGGTTCTGTAAACTAAGTGGCCCAACTTGGACCAGGGCAGATACGCAAAGAGCATCCAGACAAAGACAAGATGCAAATAGTACACGAGGAAGGCCGGACCAGCGGCTTCGGCCAAACGGAAGATCTGAGAGAAAATACCGGTTAAGGCTATCGCCCAGATGATTCCCAAAAGATACCAGTCATAGTAGCTGGATTTATGCGTTTCCTTGTTTTCTGCCAGACGACGCAGGGTCAGCATGGCAAGACCGACAATCAGCATCAAAGCGCCCACATTGGCGATGACCTTGATGAGATTGAGCGGATTCAACGGTGTTGAGATTTCAATGGCCGGAATAACCTTGCCGCCCCAGTGACCGAGAGCGACAACCGCAGTCACGAAGGCCAATGTGGCAAAAGCCCAGACGAGGACTGTGTGGCCAACGCGACGACTGGGATTGTCCTTACCGGTCTTAGGCCCATCATGACAATCGTCAAAATGGGTAGCAAAGATCACTTCTTCAACCAATACATCCCAAAGATGACACAGCCAGCAGCCCTTATCACCGATTAAGGTTAATTTTCCTTCAGGCTTAAAGGATTGCCAGAGTTTATACGCTCCCTTGCCGATGATGAAGAGC
Source organism: Desulfovibrio sp. (assembly GCA_024699605.1). Taxonomy (GTDB): domain Bacteria; phylum Desulfobacterota; class Desulfovibrionia; order Desulfovibrionales; family Desulfovibrionaceae; genus Desulfovibrio. The sequence goes on from JAILPJ010000030.1 coordinate 1,829, forward strand.
GCCCCAAAGAAGGTCAGCATGAAGATCGGGTCAATGGTGTAGTCACCATAGAAAATATCACCGAAAACAATGCTGCCGTCGGCACGGGTGGGGAACCAGTTGCCGTTATTGTATCCAGCACGGATCCACCAGATGATCAGCCAGAGGAAAGCGGGAATAGCAAAGAGGATGGGAAGACCTGAAGGCTTGCTCATCAACTCGCCCACTTTCTTGGGCTCAGTCAGATCCTGGTAAACGGTATTTCTGGCAGCGGCCATAACGTCGGCGGGATTGGCACCGCGCGGGCAGAGATCAGAACAGTTGCCGCAGTTGTGGCAAAGCCAGATATCCACGTCATTCTTCAGCTTATCAGCAAGTCCCCATGAGGCCCAAACCATTTCCTTTCTGGGATAGGGAGCGTTGGCAGGAGCCATGGGGCACGCTACAGCGCAAGTGGCGCACTGATAGCATTTTTTCAGACTGTCCCCGCCGGCAGAGACCAGCTTGCGGGTAAAGTCAATATCCGGTTTCAGTGTACATTGTGCCATGAAAGCTACCTCCTACATTCCCTTGAAGGGATTCGGGCCCAAAGCGGTGATACGGGTCACGAAACCATCGATCATCTCAGGTACCTTGTCGTACTCGTCAATGGCCACTTCCAGCTGCTCCACACGTTCAGGCTGCACACCAAGACGGTTCAGAGTCTCGGCAATGTTCTGCATACGGCGGTTGCAGATCTCAGAGCCCTTGACAAAGTGGCACTGATAATCGTCACCGTACTTACAACCAAGCAGCATAACACCGTCGAAGCCTTTGCTCATGGCATCGGAGATCCAAATGGCGTTGACCGAGCCCAAGCAGCGCACGGGAATAATGCGGCAGTAGGGGCTCCAGGTCTTGCGGCGCATGCCGGCCATATCGAGCGCGGGATAGGCGTCGTTTTCGCAAGCCAGAATCAGGACACGCGGGCCACCTTCCTTGAAGTTCGGGGGCACCTGCACCTGACGGATCATGGAGCCAATCTGATCGATATTGTAGTTGGCAAAGGAAATAACGCGCTCTGGGCAAGCACCAAAGCAGGTACCGCAGCGGCGGCAGCGGGCTGGATTGGGCTTGGGCGTTCCCTTTTCATCGTCGTCGAGAGCGCCGAAGGGGCATTCTTCCGTACAACGTTTGCACTGCGTACAACGCACGAAGTTGAACACAGGATACGAATTATCCAGAGCTCTCGGATGGACTGCCACACCGCGACTGGCGGCTTCAAGACACTGCACGGCCTTGAGCACAGCACCCTTGGCGTCAACTTCGCAGGCATCCAGCGTCAGAGGCTGACGCACGCAACCGGCAGCATAGACACCGGTTCTGCGGGTTTCATAGGGGAAGCAGATGTAGTTGGAATCGGCATAGCCATCAAAGAGTTCCAGATCAGGGAATTCAGGTCCCTGACGATAGCTGAACTGCACGGTGACTTCTTTGGCCGTGGTGGGCACAAGGCCTGTGGGCAAAACCACCAGATCCACATCCAGATCGAAATCCATGCCAAGAAGTGTGTTCTTGCACTCGACGACCATATGGTCGCCAGATTCACGAATACCGGTGACATCGGCCTTGGTCATCATGACACCCAGACGATCCTGCATCTTCTTGTAGAAGCGCTCGAGAATGCCGGGTACGGTCATGTTCTTGTAAAGAATAAAGGCCTGAGAACTATCGTTGGTCTTCTCGCAGATGGAGTTGGCCAGTCTCAGCATACCGATGCTATTAACGGCATTGGAATATTGCAGATGCTTGAAGCTCTCAAGATCGTTCTTGACAAATGCCGCTTCTTCAGCTTCCTCGCCCTCTTTCTTAGGCTCTTCCTTGGCTGCTTCTGCCGCTTCAGCGGCAGCCTTGGCTTCTTCCTCAGCTTTCTGCTTCCAGGCATCTTCAGCCATCGTGGTATCCAAAACGAAGGCGACACGCTTGGGCAAAGTGCTCTGAGAAACAAGCATTTTGGCAAATTCAGCAGCCGTCACAACCTTGGGGCTTTTGCCTAAGCCCATGGGCTCCAAATATTTATTATCCAGCGGCACCCAACCGGTGGCCAGAATTACGGTTCCGATATTTTCGGTCTTCTCGCCGCCCTGTGTGGCAATATGGGCCACGTATTCGCCAGGCTGACCTTCCAGTTTGGCCATCTGAGCATTGAGATAAACGGTAATTTTGCGATTGCTGGTAACCTTGGCAATCTTGTCAGCCAAATTGGTAGGAACCTTATCCTCCCAGAGGGGTCCTAAGGGAGAAGTCTCAGGCATATTCAGCACAGCGCCGCCAAGCTGGCCAGCTTTTTCCACAAGCACGACATCATAGCCCATGGAGGCCGCTTCATCAGCTGCGGTTAAGCCAGTCCAGCCACCGCCGAGAACAAGGATTCTGGGCGTTGTGGTGATAGCAGCAGAGTCTGGCACATTGCTCTTTTGCAGTTTGGCCACGCCCATCTGCACATAGTCAAGAGCCAGTCCCTGCAAAGCAGCCGGAGCCGTATCAGAGGCGAGATAGGGACTCCCATCGGGATTTTTATAGGAGAGGATGCACTGTTCACGCAGGTTGACGTAGTCGACCTGGACCGGAAAACGATAGAGGTCGTTATCCACTCTGGGAGAAGCACCACAGAGCAAGACACCGTCCAGTTTCTGTGCATCGATGTCAGCACGAATTTCATCCACAGAAGAGGCCAAAGAGGGGACAAGCTTGGTTAAGGCAATCAGATCGCCCCACTTCTTGACCGCTTCATCGGCGAGATTTTGCACATCTACGCCGCCGCCAATATTTGCAAGGTCAAAATAGACGCCAATTTTCTCGGCCATGCCGCCTACCTCCCTTTCACCGTTTGCACCGCTTTGAGTGCGGCGGCTGTGCCGGACTGGGCTGAACGGGTGACGTCAAGGGGCATTGCACAGCAGCCCGCAGCAAAGATACCCGCCTCTTCTCCTCCGGCGATGAAACCATCGGCATCCACCGGCACGGGCAGGGGCAGCTTTTCTGTGGCAAGCGTTGGCTGCATACCGGTCGCCAGCACAACCATATCATAGGTCAGTGTTAATTTTTCACCACGAATGGCATCTTCTGCCTGAATCTCGCATCTGTCGCCAGCGGCCTGCACGACATTGGCTACCTTGCCCTTGACAAAATGGACATTGGGCAGGGCCTGTACTTTCTCCAGAACCTTGACGTAGCGGCCAGGCGCTCTCAGATCAATATAGAAAACCGTAATCTGGGTATCGGGATGCTGTTCGGCAAAATAGAGACAATGCTTCAAGGTCGCCATGCAGCAGATATAGGAGCAATAGTTCAGATGATTCTGATCACGGCTGCCTGCGCATTGCACAAAGGCGACGGTGTGGGGCGTTGCGCCATCGGTGGGACGAACGATCTTACCCTGAGTGGGACCAAAGGGTGAGGCCAAACGTTCCAGCTGCATATTGGAGATGCAGTTCTTCACGCTGCCTGCGCCGAGATTGCTCAGGCGGGTCACATCATAGGGTTTCCAACCGGTCGCAATGACAATGGAACCGACCTGCACATCGATTTCACGGGCTTTCTCGTCAAAATCGAGCTGAGCTTTTCCCGCAAGACGCGCCATATCGGCTTTGGAAAGGGCTGCGGTATCCAAGACGTAACGTGCTGGATAGGCAAAAGGCATGGCTTTATAGAGGGCCTTGCGTTTGCCAAGGCCAAGATCAAATTCGCTTTCAACTTCACCATCGAGAGCCGATGCCATGAAGGTGAAATCCACATTGTGGGGCGGTGTACGTCTGGGTTCCAGACGAACGCGAACGGTATAGTTCCCCTTGCTTCCGCTGAGGCCTACGACCTGTGCCATGGTCAGACAGTGAATCAGAGGGTTTTTCCTGATGCGCTGGAACTGGATCTCCAGACCACAGGAGGGGGGACAGAGTTTGGGGAAATATTTATTGAGCTGAGCCACGCGGCCACCCAGCCAAGGTGACTTTTCGACGATATAGACGTCGTGACCCAGTTCCGCCGCTTCAATGGCGGCTGTCAGGCCCGAAAAGCCGCCGCCCACGACGAGAATGGCATTGGACATCCTGGATATCCTCCTGCGTTGTTGCCACGGACTTTACAGAAACTGCCTGTCCGCAGAAAAAAAAGAGCTGACACCAACGATCAGCCCCGAAAAATATTCTGACAGGAAATAGTATGCAGAATGCAGAAGTTCTGCCAGATGATACTCAGCATTGGGCGGCCCCGAAAGGCCGCCCAATGGTAAATTATCTGAAGTACCTGCTAGTCAGGGATGATCTGATAGTAGGGCTTCTTGAACACTGTGGTCTTGCCGGTGGCAGGATCGTACTTGGAGTTCACGAAGCACTTCCAAGTGCTGTCATCGAGGCCCATGAAGTCGGCACGATAGTAGAAGCCGGGATAACGGGTCTCTTCGCGGAAGGCGATGTGCTGCATATGCAGACGCACAGTCCACAGACGGTGATAGTTCTCCCAGCAGCGGAGCAGTTCGTGCAGGTCACGAGCGGCCAGTTTCAGGGAGTCTTCTTCCATCATGGTCAGAAGGTCAAAGCCGGTGTCCAGCAGAGCCTTGGAGGTGGTGTAGTAGGTGCCCACACCGCCGCCGTACTCATCGGTGGCCTTGATCAGACGCATCATGAAGTTCTTGGGCGAAATGTAGTTGGGGTTGACCACAGGATCCGTGGAGGCATCCTTACCGGCCAGGAAGTTGTAGTAAGGACGATAGATCTCTTTGACCAGATCGTCGGCCTTGTCCTTCAGGGCAGGCTTGAAGTCCTTGTGGTTCAGGACCCAGCGGACCAGCTGTTTACCAGCCAGACGGCCTTCAACGTGGGAACCGGAGGAGAACTTGTGGCCGGAAGCGCCCACGCCGTCGGCGCAGGTGAAGAGGCCTTCAACGGTGGTCATACGGTTGTAGACCTTACCGTCAGAAGCTTTCACTTTGTATTCATCAGGCACCCAGCTCTCGTCGGGACCGGAAGCCCAAATGCCGCAGCAGCCGGAGTGGGAGCCGAGCAGATAGGGCTCTGTGGGCATAATTTCACTGCCGCGCTCTTCAGGAGCACGGTTGCTGGCGGCCCACAGGTTGGCCTGACCAACGCACATGTCGAGGAAGTCTTCCCAAGCTTCGGACTCAAGGTCTTTCTGCTCTTCTTCGTTCATGGTGGCGAAGGTGTTCAACAGGGCGGTCTTGGTGTCCATGTAGATGGGGCCGCGGCCTTCGCGCATTTCACGCAGCATCATGTGGTTACGCAAGCAGGTGGGAACCACGTTGCCCTTGGCATAGCCACGATCTTCGTAGGGTTTCAACATGGCTGCGTTGGTTTTGCAGTAGTCTTCGCCCTTATAGTTGGTCGCTTTGGCCTTGAAGAGCAGGAACCAAGCGCCCACAGGTCCGTAGCCGTCCTTGAAGCGGGCGGGTACGAAACGGTTTTCCATCATGGTCATTTCGGCGCCGACCTGAGCGCACATTGTATAGGTGGAACCGGCATTCCATACGGGATACCAAGCACGACCCATACCTTCACCGGTGGAACGGGGACGGTACACGTTCACGGCGCCACCGCAGGCAACCAACATGGCGTTGGTGCGGAAGATGTGCACAACGTTATCACGGGTGCTGAAGCCTACGGCACCGGCGATACGGTTGGGGGTATTGGCGTCGAGGAGCAGTTTCACGATGAAGATACGCTCCATGTAGCGGGCTTCGCCCAGAGCGTTCTTGGCGGCTTCGGCGACGATGCATTTGTAGGATTCGCCGTTGATCATGATCTGCCATTTACCGGAACGCACCGGGGGATCACCGGCACGCAGGGATTTGCCCTGCTGTTTGGCCTGAGCGCCGTTCCAGTTGTGTTTGCCGTCGGGCTGTTTAATCCAGCAGGGCAGGCCCCAGGATTCAAACAGATGCACGGAGTCGTCAACGTGACGGCCTACGTCGAAGATCAGGTCTTCGCGCACGAGGCCCATCAAGTCAGTGCGGACCATGCGGACATAGTCGTCAGGGGTGTTGCCACGGTCGTTGCCGATGTAGGTGTTGATGGCGGAAAGGCCCTGGGCCACAGCGCCGGAACGCTCGAGGCAGGCCTTATCGCAGAGCATGATGTTCTCTACACCGTTGTCTTTGCCCCAGCGAGCAGCTTCATAAGCCGCACCACAGGCACCCATACCGCCGCCGACAATCAGAATGTCAACGTCGTGCTCCTTGACTGTGGGTTCGGCGAGGTCAATACCTTTACTTTTTTCCTTGATAGGAAGTAATGCCATGGTAGTTCTCTCCTTATCGCACTAATTACAGAGTAACGGACTTGTCAGCGTCTTTCACGTCGAACTTCTTGCCGAGCACTTCTTTGGGCTGAACAAGAGCGGTTTCGGTGTAAAGCTTTTCGTCGTCCAATGTGGCGTCGCCCTTGGGATCCTCAAAGGGCTTGATGGAACCTTCAGGAGTTGTGCGAATGGGGAATTTGAAACGTTTCACGCTGCCATTGCGGAATTTGACAGTCCACATAATGGAGTCTGCAGAACGCATGGGAATACAGGTACCACCCATGGGAGCAAAGTCAGCATACGGACGAGCCGTAATGGCACCCTGAGGGCAGATTTTCACGCAGGAATAGCATTCCCAGCATGCATCCGGTTCCTGATTGTAAGCTCTCATTTCCACAGGATCGAGAACCATCAGATCATTCGGGCAGACATACATGCAAGCTGTCTTTTCGCCACCCTTGCAACCGTCACATTTGGACGGATCGACAAACGTTGGCATAGGTTCCTCCAACTCAAGTAAAAGGTTTAAGAGACTCGCCGCCGAAAATGCACACAGTCCCGTATTGTTTACTACGTAGCGGGATATTCCTGCTTTTGCAGGGCAGCTACCACGTGCACACACGAAAGAAATACTTATGGATCTTCGGTTGAGATAACGCTTTCTCAAGGCCAGATTCGTAAAAAAACGTCAGGCGCAAGCGTTCATCACAATCATCAGATCTGCTTTTTGTTGCGAGCAGAAATTCATCGTCTGGCAAAACCTTGAAAATACAGGCTTTCACGGTGAAAAGGGCGCAACAAAGAGCACATAGCCATAGCTTGCGAAATTAATAACAAGCTCACCCCATTGGCGTCAAGACCTCTTTGCATTTTTTTTGTCTTTGATGGGAGAAAGGCTTGGCAAGGCGCTCAAAAGGTTTTTGCCTGCCAGCAAAGCTCTTGTGAAATTTTTCACAGAGTACGAACAAATCCCCGATTCTTTGCCGACAATATTCACCAGATTTTCTGCCAGAGATTTTGCGAATTTCCTTGCTATCTTGCCACACCTACTGCTACTGTCTGTTCGGCAAAGGTCATCATCCACCGTTTTTGCCGGCATTTCTCAGCCTCTTTGCGAAATCTGCCCACTTCTTATCACGTATCCTATATATAGTTGTCTGCCAAACAATGCTGCTCAACTTTTGTCTGTGAGGTATCTGAATGTCCAATGTGACGCGTGATCGCCAAAAACAACCGACATTGCGCGAGGAGATTCTCTCTCTCGACCGAGATCTACTCAACCTGCTCTTACGCAGATTCAATCTGCTCGAGCATCTGCGCGGAAACCGCGGACATCTTTTGCCTGTTGAGGAGAAAGAAATCAGAGAAGCTTGGCAAAGCGAGGCCCAACGTTTCAGCTCGGACCCGCGTGTCACGAGCCAGCTCTTTTCCCTTCTCCAGGAACTGAGCTTCTTCCCGAAACCCAAACGCCAAGACAGTGCTGAAAAATTGGCGCGGGGAGCCTTCAACCTGGCGCCAGCGCAAAAGCCAGTAGCCTTAGAGCTCGCCCTTCCGGTCAGTGCCTGGCATGCCCATGCTTGGCTGACCCTTGCTGCCTTCTCAGGCAAGAATCTAAAAATTGCCCATGGCCTGATGCACGATGCTCAGCATGCCCTGTGCAGAGCCTTGAACGATTTAGGCGCCCATGTCGAAACCCATGATGACAATATTCTGCTCACCGCTTCTTCGCCCTGCCAGGCCAAGGATCTTTCCCTCCATTGCGCAAACAGCTTTGAGGTCTTTTCGCTCCTTGCCGCGCAGTATATTGTCCGCCCCTCACGCCTGCGTTGCACGGCAGAAGGCGATCTCAAACTCACCAACTTGTCGCCTTTGGCTCACTTTCTCCCGAGCCTCGGTGCCCGTTTAGCCTATGTGGTCCCCAAAACCAATGGTTTTCCCATTCGCCTTGAGTGTTCAGGCGTTCTGCCCAAGAAAATCATCATTCCCAAGGATCTGCCGGCCAGCTTTGTGGAAGCGCTCCTGCTGGCTCTTCCTTTTGCCGAATCAGCCACAAGCATCTATTTTGCTGATCACCCAGAACGTCAGCGTATCGTAGATCGCACGCGCCCTCTTCTCGAACTTGCTGAAGCACAGGCCGCCGAAGTCGAACCCTGGGTTTTCAGCGTCAATCCTTCTGTTCTCACCATACCCGATGACCTTAGCCTTCCTTGCGAAACCAAGGTGGCTGCCTCTCTCTTTGCCATTATCCGCCTTCTCGGCGGTCAAGGTAATTTTTCGGGTCTTTTGCCCTCAACTGCCGCAAGTGGGGATCTTCTGGCACTTTTTGAAGATCTCGGCTTACAGATTCGAGCTGATGCTGACGCCCATCAAATCCATGTTGAAGCCCAAGCCTGTACAGAGCTTCCCAAAAAAGAGGTCCACGTCAGCAATATTCTTCTGCATGAAGCGACGCCGCTGCTCGCTGCTCTTTGGGCTGCCTATGCCCTGAAGGGCTTAAGCCTGCCGCATCTCGACGTTGAAAGCCATCAAAAACGTATCGTTTCCGAATTTTTTGCCGCTCTGGGTCTTGAAGAAAATACGGAAGGGCAACTCACAGCCGCCAATACCCTTTCTGTTCTCTGGAACGCCCCAAGCCATGACTGGGCTATGAGTTTGGCGCTAGCGGCAACGGCACGCAAGGCAGAAGGATTCAAGCTCGGCAATGCGGGCATCATAACGGAAATCTGGCCAAAATTCTGGGCGGTTTACAACGCTTTGCAAGGCAGCAAAGTACAGGAAACAGAAAAGCCAGCAACTTCACCCAGTCCACGCAGACGTCGTATCCAGACCAATGCCGTGGCGACAATGCCGCGTGAAGAAGAATAAGACCAAAAGGCCCTTCCTTCTGCCAGATGGCAGATGAGAAAACCCCCGCGTAAGAAGCGGGGGTTTTCTCATCTGTAGGTTGCTATGGACAAAGGAGCTAGGCTATTCAAGCTCAAAGTTAAACAGACGCACGGCCAGAGGTTGCACATCGTCGCCTCGGCGGGCAGCTACAATGAACGTATATTTATGGGACAAACCGTCAGGTGGACAAGGACCTCGGTAACGACCAGTAAAGGCGCCCTCAGGAATAATGCCACTGCCGTCTTCCGGCCACGAACCTCCGCCCAAGGATTTTTCTTCCTGTCCGTTAATCTCAAGCAGACGAACGTCGTACACTGTGGTGCCCTTGGGAGCATTGAACACGCGTATTTCAGGCGAAATCATGGAACAGCGATGCATATCCTGCAATTCAACGGATATTTCCATGTGCACGGAACTCTGATTAGGTTGATCAGCTTCATCGGACAAAGCGCCACACCCTGGCAGGCCGCACGCAGCCCCTAACAACAGAGCTTTGGTCAAGATTCCCAGAACTCGATTCATCCAATTTTTTCAGCGCGGAAACCCCATTCGACGCGGGGAGAGAACGCTGCCTCCATTATTTTGCCTATTCTCTTGCTATCAATAGCCATCAAATCTGCTGATCCAATGGCTGATCTTCCCTAAAAAAACCTCTACGTTGCCTGGCAGAGCCTCTGGGCTGACGCCTAAGATACAAAAAAGCACGGAGTAAAAGCCATCATTGGCAGAAGCTAAGCACAATCAGAGCTCTGACAAGGAGAGCCTGAGCGGAAGATCCGCATAATTTTCTTTTTCTTTTCAGGAGAAGTTTGTACTAAATAGTCTTGAAAAAAACAACATTTTTTCGACGGTCAAAGACGAAAAATTTGTCATTCACCAGAGCACGTGCTACATATCAGGCCATCTACCGGATTCTGCAGCACGTGCCAAACCCGATTAGACCAGCATTGGCCTGGAACGTATCTGGCATGGAGTATATGGCCACAAAAGGCCTCGGATCAACGTTCTGGCAGAAAATATCTCCGGCTCTCTGACTACTGCCTCTTGGATCAGGCGGATGTGAAAAGCAGGCGTCAAGCTCTAAGCCAAGTACGGCAAAGACACACCATACAAGACTTCAGCCTTGGCAATCCCGACCTGCCGGCTCCCAAAGAAGTCAAAGAAAGTCTCAGCAAATTTTTGGAGCATGCCCATGAAAGTTCTCGCAGAAAGTGTTTCCGGCTATCTGAATAATGCCTCTTGGATCAGGCGGATGTTTGAAGCAGGCGCCAAGCTTAAAGCCGAGTACGGCAACGACAAAGTACAAGACTTCAGCCTTGGCAATCCTGACCTGCCGGCTCCCAAAGAAGTCAAGGAAGGTCTCAGCAAATTTTTGGAGCATGCCCATGAGCCTTTTGCCTTTGGCTACATGAGCAATGCCGGTTTTCCCTGGCTGCGCGAAAAACTGGCGGCCTATCTCTCTGAAGAACAGGGTCTCACTCTCAGCCAAAACGACGTCTTGCTCAGTTGCGGAGCGGCCGGAGCCCTCAATGCCTTCCTGCGCGCCGTCATCGACCCTGGCGATGAGATGCTCTGCTTTGCCCCGTATTTTGTGGAATACGGTTTCTATGTGGCCAATTTTGGCGGCAAACTTAAGTCCGTAAAAACGCAGGCGGACACCTTTGAACCGGATCTTGAAGCCCTGAAAAAAGCCATCAGCCCCAAAACCAAGGTTGTGCTGATCAATAGCCCCAACAATCCCACCGGTGTCGTCTACAGCCTAGATCTCTTAACCAAGCTCTGCCAGCTGTTGCGGGAACAAAGCAAAGCCATTGGTCATCCCATCTGGCTTGTCAGTGACGAGCCCTATCGTTTTCTCGCCTACGATGGCACCGTTGTCCCCTCGGTTTTACCCCTCTATCCTTATAGTGTCTGTGTTGCTTCTTTTTCCAAAAATCTCTCTCTGCCAGGCGAACGCATCGGTTACGCCGCCCTTTCTCCCGATCTGCCCGAGAAAGCTGACGTCATGGCCGCTCTCACACTGACCAACCGCATTCTTGGCTATGTCAATCCGCCGGTGATTGGTCAACAGATCATGGCCTATGCTTTGGGCAGCCATGTTGATAAAAGCATTTATGAGAAACGTCGTCAGGCCATGGCTGAAGTGCTCTCCAATGCCGGTTACGAATTTCTCATGCCCAAAGGCGCCTTCTACTTCTTCCCCAAGGCTCCGGGAGGCGATGACGTGGCCTTTGTCAACACCCTTGCCAAGGAACTCGTCCTCGCTGTTCCGGGTTCGGGCTTTGGCATGCCCGGTTATTTCCGCCTGGCCTTCTGTGTTGATGAAAAAGTCATTCGGGCAGCCGAAGGCGGCTTCAGTCGCGCCAGAGCGGCCTGCACAAAATAGCCAAAATTCATGGCTTAGGCTCTGCGAGCCTGGCACGATACCTGCACAAATAAGGGGGTATGGGAAGTATTTTCCCATACCCCCTATGTTTTGGAGGTATCCCATGCTTTCGTCGCTCTATATCGGTGCTACGGGCATGAAGTCGCTCAGCGACGGCATGAACGTCACAAGCAACAACCTCGCCAACTGTAGTACCATTGGCTTCAAGGCTCAGATGGCTCTCTATTCTGATTTAATCTACGAAGAGCAGGCGAACCCTGGAGAGTGGAACTATAACCAGGCCAATTCCTATGTTGCTGTCGGCCAACATGGCATGGGTGTCCGTATTGATGAAATCGCCACAAAATTCACACAAGGGGGCTTTGAATCAACCAATTCGGTGACTGACATGGCCATCAACGGCAAGGGCTATTTTGTCGTTCAAGATGCCCATGGCGGCCAGTATTATACCAGAGCCGGTGACTTCGACGTGGATAATGAAGGGATTTTACGCAATCCCAATGGGCTCTCGCTCATGGGCTACGACCTCTCGGCCAAGAAGGACGACAAGTCTCAGGCACAGCAGCTTGAAGCCATTAATATGGACAAGTTCAAGTTTCTTGATGCCAAGACCACAAGTGCCATTTCCATTATCGACACCAATCTCGTGCCCTCTTCCAGTGCCATCAACAACGAAACCGATCCCTATTTCAGCATGCTCAGCGACTACGATGCCACACGGGGGCAAGCAGCCGCCAACTACAGCAATGCCCAGAGCATGACACTTTACGACCAAGAAGGGCAAGGTCACGAAGTCACGATCTATTACGACGGAGGACCTGAAACCCCGTCAGGTTCAAGCGTGGAATTTCTCATTGCGGACACTTCCGTTGAAGCGAAGAATGCCGGCGACGGATTACTCATGAGTGGCGTGTTGCAGTTTGACCATAAGGGGCAACTCTCTGGTATCGCCTGCTATACGCCAAAAGAAGCTGGGAGCACAGATCTTGCCAACTGGTCGACAGCCTCCCTTTCGAAGAATGGCCTTCCACAGTTTCGCCTCAACGAGGCCACCATCGACATCGACTTTGGCCTTGCCTCAACTTCAAAGTCCTGGCAATCCACTGGCAAGGCCTCTGATGTGGGAGCCGACGCGGCAAATCTTTCCCTTTTGGCCAACACCGAAAGCGCCAATCACGCTGTCACAGGCTATGGCTCAACCCCGTTTGTCAGCTCTTTTTCTCAGGACGGCTATGCCGCAGGAACATTGAGCTTCTACGAAATCGGCAGTGACGGAGTCATCTCCGGAAATTTCTCCAACGGGCAAAACATCGACCTCTGGCAAATCCCGCTGGCTCGCTTCACAAGTGAAGATGGTCTCAATCGACATGGCGACAATCTTTTCTCGGCCACTTCAGAAGCAGGACAAATTGACCTGGGCGCACCAGGTTCGGAGAATTACGGTACTGTCGCAGCCTATAAGATTGAAGAATCCAATGTGGACATCTCCAACGAAATGGTTACTATGATTATTACGCAACGTGGCTTTCAATCCAACAGCAAGGTCGTCACCACATCCGATGAATTACTTAAGACGGCTATCAATCTCAAGCGCTAATATTTACGTCTCATAGTTCTGCTTAGAGTTTTCTAACAGCAGTTTATATATGCTAGAAATATTTTAAAAATCCAGAGATAGCGGACACTTCGCACAAAATGAATATATCAAAAACCTAAAAAAGATAACAATGTTTAGATAACAGTTGCAAGAAAAGAGGAAGATAGAACAGAAAGAGAGCAAACTATGCTGCCTGCCAGATGTGCTATGGATAATAGACGATATTCCTAAGTCAGCCGAGCCTTGGAATACGTCGTAAGACACAAGGCACGGGGGTGATCAAACGACTCTCTCTCCTTGGCCGCTTTCTTCCTTGCCTAGACAGGCTCTCTGAGCTATCTTTCTGCAATGACAAATCAGACAGAAAGCTTCCTTCCTCAAAAACTCTACTGTGTTACGGGCTGGCCTCTTGCTCAAAGCCTTTCACCTTTGCTGCACAATACTGGCTTTCAAAAATTGGGCCTAGCCTGTGTCTATCTGCAATTACCCATCTCCCCGCAAGATCTCCCGCGTTTTCTTGACAGCGTCCGTCTTCTGCCTATTTCCGGCTGTTCTGTGACAATCCCCCACAAAACAGCCATTATACCCTATCTCGACCATATCAGCCCGCAGGCCAAGCGCATTGGCGCCGTGAACACCCTTTACTGGCAAGAGGCGCAACTCATGGGTGAAAACACCGATTTCATGGGTTTTCTTGCCCCTCTCGCCAGCTATGATCTGAGCAAGATGTCGGCTCTGCTTTTGGGAGCCGGCGGTGCTGCCAGAGCCTGCCTTTGTGCACTCAAAGAACGTCAGATCAAACAAGTCTTTGTGGCCACGCCCTCAAATGCCAGACACAGGCCTTTGGCCGAAGAGTTCTCAGCCGAGCCCATCGCCTGGCATGAGCGCTACGGCGCTGAGGCTGATCTCATTATTAATGCGACGCCCCTTGGCATGCACGGAAGCCATGAAACAGAAACACCGTACGATTTCTCACAGACGGCGCACAAAGCAAGGCTTGCCTACGATATCGTCTACAATCCATTAGAAACGCGCTTTCTGCGTGAAGCAAAAAGCGCGGGACTGCATTGCCTGTCGGGCAGAACAATGTTTTTTGAACAGGGGAATGCCCAGTTCAAACTCTGGACAAGTCAAAATCTGCCCAAGGAGGCAGAATTGGCCCTGAATCGTGCTCTTGGCAATTCATAACACCAACAAGGATTCATCATGAAGGTGCTTGTCCTGCACGGCGTCAATCTGAATATGTTTGGCAAGCGCGATCCCAAGCAGTACGGGAACAAAACCCTCGCTCAGATCAACGAAGCACTCCTCGCATTAAGCCAGGAACTGAAGATCAACATTGAAACCTTTCAAACCAATTTTGAAGGGGAAATGATTGAGCGCATTCACCGCTGCCTTGATGAAAATTTCGCCGCTGTCGTGATCAATGCCGGCGCCTGGACCCACACAAGCTACGCGCTAGCCGATGCCCTGGCCATACTCACGATCCCTGTGATTGAAGTGCATATGTCGAATATTCACGCCCGCGAAAACTTCCGCCACCATTCAGTGCTCTCGCCAGTCGTCGCTGGCAGCATTGCCGGTTTTGGGGTTGAGAGCTATCTGCTCGGACTTCGTGCGGCCTATGCCCTGGCCCAAAAGGAACCGCTTCTCGTTTAAACCCACTTGTGTGTCACAACAAATTCTCTTGACCTTTGGTAGAAGATGCATACTCTTGCTGCGTGACCAACCGTTTGGCACGCCTCTGTTTTTTGCCAAGCATTCCTGTTTTTTCCTTTGCCAAAAAGGCTATCGTTCCCAACAGCAAAAGTGAAAAAACACGTTTTTCCCCTTTTCTGAATGCGGGCTTGCCCTTGCAAGCTTGCCACATTCAAAAGCACCATGGAGGCAGCGTTTCCTCTCCGCATGAGTCTTTACGCTGAGAATAGTTGATGAAACATACCGCCCTGTTCTTGTTTCTGCTTTTGTGCATGGCGCAATACGTGCAGGCCGCAAGTGACAAGATCGATCCCGACAAGTACATCTGCGCTGAGTATCTGACTACGGTCAGTATAGAGCATGCGCCGCCTCTTTTTGAAGGCCTGCAGATCGACGGCTATGTGGCTGCTCAGACCAATGCCACAGTTGCTGATTCACGCATTCTGCCCTCATTGCTTCTTGAGGTGTATGCGCTCTGTCAGTCACAGCCCGAAGCGAAGGTGCTCCCCCTTTGGCAGCAAGTGCGTTCGCGCATGCCCGTTGCCAAAGATGGCCTCTGGCGTGCCGACAAAACAAGCTGTGCGGCCTATAATGCCGACCCCAACGACGGCAGTGGTTTTGTCATCTGGCTTGACGGCTATATTCGCGGCAAGCAGAACAATACCGCCTCTGTGCTGAACAGCGACATTGATCTCAACGCCTTTTTTGAAGGCTGTAAAAAGACGCCCTCTGCTCTCATGCAGGATGTCATGCGCAAGTTTGCGCATTAGACAGGGACATTTTTAGGAAGGCTCCATGTTCGCCTATCTTTTCAAAAAAATCTTTGGCAGCAAAAATGACCGTTATCTGCGTCGTCTGCGGCCGCTCATCACCCAGATCAATAGTCTTGAAGCCGAGATGCAGGAACTTCAGGATGCCGATTTTCCAAGCAGAATTGCAGCCTATAAAGAGGATGTGATAAACGGCAACACGACTCTTGACGATCTGCTGCCTGAGGTTTTTGCCTTGGTTCGCGAAGCCTCCAAGCGCGTACTCGGTATGCGCCACTATGATGTGCAGCTCATTGGCGGCATTGTCCTGCACAAAGGCAAAATCGCCGAAATGAAAACCGGTGAAGGCAAAACCCTTGTGGCCACCTTGCCGGTTGTGCTCAATGCCCTTTCGGGCAAAGGCGTACACGTGGTCACGGTCAATGACTACCTGGCCCGCCGTGACGCAGAATGGATGGGCAAAATCTACGATTTTCTGGGGCTGACAACAGGCATCATCTACCATGACATGGAAGATGAGGATCGCAAGCAGGCCTATGCGTGTGACATCACCTACGGCACCAACAATGAGTTTGGCTTCGACTACCTGCGCGACAACATGAAATTCTACGCAAGCCAGCTTGTGCAGCGTGGACACAATTACGCCATTGTGGACGAAGTGGACTCCATTCTGATCGATGAGGCCCGTACCCCCTTGATTATTTCAGGTGCCTCAGACGAGGACGTGGAGCAATATGCCGCCATTGACGCCTTGGTCCGTCAGTTGGGGCCAGAGGACTATACCCTTGATGAAAAAGCCAAGGCGGCCATGCTCACCGATGCCGGCGTTGTCCACTGCGAGAGCATGCTGCATCTCGACAATCTTTTTGATCCCGCCAATATCACAGCCCAGCACCACATTCAGCAGTCGCTCAGAGCTCACAAGCTTTTCAAAAAAGATGTCGATTACATCGTACAAAACGATCAGGTGATCATTGTCGATGAATTCACAGGCCGACTGATGCACGGTCGCCGCTATTCCGATGGCTTGCATCAAGCACTGGAAGCCAAGGAACACGTTACCGTGGCGGCAGAAAATCAGACCTTGGCCTCCATCACCTTTCAGAACTATTTTCGCCTCTACGATAAACTTTCGGGCATGACAGGCACAGCCGATACGGAGGCTGTGGAATTTCAGCAGATTTACAATCTCGAAGTGGTGACCATTCCCACTAATATGCCGATGATCCGCAAGGATTTACCGGACTTGATCTACAGCACGCGCCGTGAAAAATACGCGGCCATCATCGACTCCATAGCTGAGCTCTATAAAAAACAGCAGCCTGTGCTCGTGGGCACCATTTCCATTGAAACCAGTGAAATGCTTTCCGCTCAACTGAGCAAACTGGGCATTCCCCACAGTGTACTCAATGCCAAACAGCACGCCAAAGAAGCGGAAATCGTGGCGCAGGCTGGACAAAAGGGCAAGGTGACCATTGCCACCAATATGGCTGGCCGCGGTACGGACATTGTGCTCGGGGAAGGGGTTGTGGAGCTTGGCGGTCTGCACATTCTGGGCACTGAACGCCATGAGAGCCGCCGCATCGACAATCAGCTCAGAGGTCGTTCTGGCCGTCAGGGAGATCCCGGCTCATCCCGTTTTTACCTTTCCCTGGAAGATGATTTGATGCGCCTTTTTGGCTCTGACCGCATCAAGGGCATCATGAGCCGTCTTGGTCTGCGCGACGGAGAAGCCATTGAAAACTCCATGGTCACCAAGGCCGTTGAAAACGCGCAGAAACGGGTGGAAGCCCATCACTTTGAAATCCGTAAGACCCTGCTTGATTATGACAATGTCATGAACCAGCAGCGTGAGGTCATTTATAGCCTACGTCGTGATCTCATGGTCACAGACGATGTCCCCGGCGTAGTGCATGAATTTATTCAGGACATCCTCGATGTCACCTATGCCGAGCTCGAAAAAGCCTCAAGTGACGAGCAGGCAGCCGCCTCAGCCAATGTTCTCTCCTCGTTACAGCACGTTTTTACGCTCAACCGTGTTCTGCCCGAGGGTGAGAGCTGTCCTGACCGCAAGCATTGCGAAGAGCTGATCGAAAAGATCCTAGACGAACTCAAGGCGGAAGCCGGAGAAAACTATCAGGAAATTCTCCGTTTTTTCCTCTTAGAACAGCTCGACCGCTGCTGGAAGGAACATCTGCGCAATATGGATGCCTTGCGTGACGGTATCGGCCTGCGCGGCTATGGACAGACTGATCCCAAACAAGCCTATCAGCGTGAAGGCTTTGTCATGTTTCAGGACATGCTTTTCCGCATCCGTGAAGGTGTCATGCGTACCATCACGCGCGTGCATGTGGCCTATCAGCCAATGGAAGACTATGACAACGCCCAGCAGGGAGAAGTGGTCCAGGAAAAAACCTTCCGGCACCGTCAAGAACCTCAGAACCTCTCCTATTCCGGCGGATCCAAGAATACGGAAGAAACTACGACGCAAAAGCCCTATCGCGCCAAGGCTCAGGTTGGAAGAAATGATCCCTGCCCCTGCGGCAGTGGAAAAAAATACAAAAAATGCTGTGGACGCAATGCGTAGACAGCATACCTTTTTAGGCAAAGGCTACAGCCCAAGGGCTGGTAAGTGCAACCAGGGAAAAACGGAGGCAGCGTTTCCGCCCGGTGATGGCTTTTCCGGGTCTCTGCGCTGGTAAATAAAGTATGAAGGAAATCAAGAAGCTTCTCTGTGCCGTTGATCTTTCAGAGCATAGCAAGCAGGTTGCCGAATATGCCGCAACTCTTGCGGAAAAGCTTCAGGCAAGCGTTCTTGTGGTCTATACAGCACCCTCTTTGAGTCAATATGTCGGTTTCCACGTGCCTCCCAACACCATTGAGAATTTCGTGGGCGAAATCGTCACAGGGGCAGAGCAGTCGATGCAGAGCTTTGTCGCCGAACATTTCAAAGGCATCGACGCCAAGGGCCAAGTGCTCATTGGCTACGCGGCTGAAGAAATCCTCAATCGTGCCACTGAAGAACAGGTCGACATGATCATCATGGGTACGCACGGCCGCAAGGGCATTGACCGCATCCTCTTTGGCTCAGTAGCAGAAAAGGTGGTCAAAAACGCCCGTATTCCGGTGCTCACCATTCGTCCCACAGCCTAAACGTCATGACGTACGACCACCGACCTTCGGTGGTCGTACTGTCTTAGGGAAGAGTATGTACACAGGCAGTCTTCGCTCACAGATATGCGCCCTTGATCCCTACACACCGGGCCTTTCCATTGATGAAATCCGTCAGAAATACGGTCTCGCCCAAATTTTTAAAATGGCCAGCAATGAGAACCCCTTAGGGGTTCCCCCTCTCGCCCAGGAAGCCATAGCCCGACACGCCGGAGAGGCCTTTCGCTATCCGCGTGGAGGCAATCCCCGATTACTTGCTGCGCTCTCTAAGCTCCACAACGTCAGTGAACGGAATATTGTCATTGGCAATGGCTCTGATGAAGTCATAGACCTTCTGATCCGCATGCTCTGCGAACCAGCGAAAGACAACATTGTCTGCTTTAGTCCCTGTTTCAATCTTTATCCCATTCAGGCTCAAATTTCAGGCGTTGCGATCAAACGCTGTCCCCTTCAGGAAGATTTTTCCTTTGATTTCAACGGGCTCTTGGCTCAAGTCGATGACGCAACTCGCCTTGTCTTTCTCACAACGCCTGACAATCCATCCGGCTACTGCCCAAAGATTGACGTAGTCCGCGACTTCGCAGCCAAAATTGCGCAGAAGGCGCCCAAAGCGCTGCTGCTCATTGACGAAGCCTATATGGATTTTTCCGATGATGAAACGGCCTATTCACTCCTGGCCGCCCAAGACATTCCCTCAAATGTCGGCATCATGCGGACCTTCTCCAAAAGCTATGGCCTGGCCGGATTGCGTCTGGGATATGCGATTTTGCCAGAAGTCATAGCCGAAGGTTTCTGGCGAGCGCGTCTGCCGTTTTCCGTCAATCTCTTGGCTGAAGAAGCTGGCTTGGCTGCGCTTAACGATCAATGCTTTCGCGAAAAAACCATGGAAACCGTCCGCCAGGGTCGCAAGCTCCTGACCGATAGTCTGCAAGCCATGGGCTGCACAGTCTGGCCAAGTGCCGCCAATTTTCTCCTTTTCCGACTGCCCCAAGGGGCAAAGGCCAAGGATTGCTTTGAGACCTTGCTCGCACGCGGCATCATCATTCGCTTGCTCAAAAGCTACTCGCTGCCAGACCATCTCAGAGTGAGTATTGGCAATCAGCAAGAAAATGCCGCTTTTCTCAAAGAAATGCAGGCCTTTCTGAGTGGGATCTAAGATGACGAGTAAAACTTCAGTGATCACCATTGACGGGCCGGCCGGTGTCGGAAAAACGACACTGGCTCGTCGTCTGGCCGAAACCCTTGATATCAGCTACTTGGACACAGGCGCCATGTTTCGCACCCTAGCCCTCAGACTCGGCCTTGAAGCCGAAACAATGAATGAGGATGCGATAGCCAATGCCTGCGCACAATACCATTTTCATCTCAAAGGCCATGGCGAAAGAACTCAGCTTTTTGTCAACGAACAGCTCGTGGGCAGTGAGATTCGCACTGAAGAGGTCGGCATGCTGGCCTCACGATTGGCACGGATAGCCCCGTTGCGCAAAGCCCTGGCTGATATGCAGCGCAAACTCGCAGAAACGCAGCCTCTGGTTGCCGAAGGCCGTGACATGGGGACGGTGATTTTCCCCAACGCTCGCTTCAAATTCTTTCTCGATGCAAGCCCAGAAGTACGAGCACTCAGACGGATGCGTGATGCGGAAAACCATGATCGCCCAACGGATCTCGCTAAACTCACCGAGCAGATCCGTCTGCGTGACGTTCAGGACCGCACACGTGCCATTGCCCCTCTCAAAGCTGCCGATGACGCCATCTGCATCGACACCTCAGATAAAGACATTGATCAGGTTCTGGGACTGATGCTCAGGCATATTGATGCCAGCGGAGGCTCTGCCCTCTTCCGTTAAGGTTTTTTACCGAGAAAATACACAAGGCCGCGATACTGCGGCCTTTTCTTTTTGCTGACAAAAAAATGGCAGTTGGCAAAAATTTCCTCTCGATCATGCGGCAGAATTTGCCATACAAGAGATAACTTATTGATTTCTTTGACTTTTCTGTTTTTGGCACGTCTTCTGCATTGAGAATGGCGAACAAAGCCTCACTTGAGAGGCCAACATACTCATGGGGAGGACACTATGAGCAATCAAATGGATTACGAGATCAACAAGGAATTGGGTGAATGCTATCTGTTCATGGGTGATTTCGACAAGGCTGAAGAATACTATCGCAAGGCCGCCGAAAACAACACCGAAAGCGCAGCTCCCTACATGGGACTGGCAACAGTTGCCGTGCAGCGTTCTGAATTGGACAATGCCCTTGTCTTGTACAAGAAGGCCGCTGCAGTGGAGGAAAATGACAAGGCCCTTTGCGGTATTGGCCTCGTCTACATGGAAAAAGGTGAGCATGAGCAAGCCTATACTTGGTTCACCAAGGCTCTGGATTTGACCGCCACCAATGTCGTTGCCTTAAACTGCCTGGTGAGGGAAGCTTATCATCTTAACCGGGTAGAAATGATCTTGCCGTACCTTGAAGGAGCCATCTCTTCATCTCCTGAAGGAGAAGCCATACGTGTCACTCTCGCAGGGTGTTTGATGTCACTGGGGCGCATGGATGAAGCCAGGACACATCTTGAAGCCATTCTGGCTCTTAATCCAAGCAATACCAATGCCAAGGAACTGTTCGAAAGCATGGTTGCGTAAGGGATTATTGCCGCAACCTCTCCATACTCCCTCCCCACATGATTTTCCGGCCCCGGATGGGTGTCCGGGTGCCGGAAAATCCTTCTTACTCTGGGGAACAACGCCGATGCAGTCTTTTGTATCGGCGTTTGTCGTTTCCTTGAGCCAATTTGCCCACGTTTTCAGCCTCTCAAGCCCAAAAATGCCTGTTTGGAAAATCTTGCCAGGAATCCCTTGGCAATAAAGCCGGACAAACAGTGCATAGACAAGCATACAGCCACAAGCTATAGTGCTCTCACGGAAAAAATTGCCCATACTCATCTCCAAATATCCTGAAAAATCCTTAAAATCCGGGGTCTCAGCGCTTGGCAAGTATCTTGCATCCTAGATGGAAACGCCAACCCTGGAGGCGCATATGGAAATAGATTCCCAACAAATGGATGAACTGCTTCGCATACAAGCCCAGCAGCAAAGTGCCAGGACTCAGCATTCTGCCTCAACCACATCGGCTCCTTTTGAGGCCGTCTTCTCGCAGGCTTTACATGCCCAGCAGCAGACAGCAGCCCCTATGGGAGGCTTGATGCCCCAGGGAGCTGGACAGGCAGAAATGATCAGCCAGATGCTGCTGAACCCCATAGAACCAAGTCAACAGATTGATGCCACAAGTGATCTCTTGCAGAGTGCCTTTGACAATGCCTCTGGGACTCTGGATCTTTGGGATAACTATGCCAAAACCCTGGGATCCGCGTCTGAAGGGTCTTCTTTGCGCAATGCCTATTCGATTCTTGAGAAGATTGACGATCAAGTGAGCCAGCTCAAGTCGCAAACAGCAGAGCTTGGCAATCAGAATGGCGGCCTGAATGCCCTCATCAATGAACTTGAAATCATGACCACGACAGAAAGAATCAAGTTCAATCGCGGAGATTACGCATAAGTTTGTCATCCATGCTTTACGCAAAAAAGGCTGCAGCGTCAGGGATCTGCAGCCTTTTTTGTTTCTTGTGGAAGTAGCCTGTCTTAACGCATTTTTCCTTGTTTTTTTTTCTGCCAGATGCTATTGACACACGCATCTGATCATTCGTTTCCGGCATGGAAAGGTAGCGAAGCGGTCGTAACGCGCTCGACTCGAAATCGAGTTATCGGCGATGAACCGGTACGTGGGTTCGAATCCCACCCTTTCCGCCACCAACCTTTTTATTGCAATCCAGTACATTCCATGAAAAGCCCGCAAAGTCACAAGCTGAGCGGGTTTTCTTGTTTCTTGCGTCCATTTTTCTCGGATCAGTCAGAATATGACAGCAAAGCCACAGATAGAGTTGATTTCATTAAAGCTTGTCTGCTAGATGCCCCCAAAAGCGTTTGTTATGGACTTCTTTGGAGTATAATGGAGGATAGTGGAGTACTTTAGTTCGCAGAAAATGTGCCAAGAGATAGGAAAAAAACAGAAGGTGTATTCTGTTATCCCTTATGCAATAAAGCTATTACGGCAAGGATAATGGCAGTCTGTGAAGCAGCAACGCCTAAAACCCATTTTATAAGCTCTTGTTTTACTTGGAGCAAATCGCTTTTAGTGGCAATTTCTTGGGACGCTACCATTTTTTCAAGAGCCTTGCTTTGAGCTCTTGCCATAGCCTCTGCCTGTTGGGCTGGTACGCCTGCGGCTTGTAGTTCTTGGCTGTACGCTAACGTATCAAATGCGATTGCAAATCCCATTATTCCCCCCCATAGACACATCTTTTTGCCCTGCTACCGTTGTGAATCAAGTAGTAAGCTACAATGAGATGAGCAGAAATGCAAACGAGATGAACGTCTTTGGAACACAATGGAGTGTTTTAATATGCAGCTTCCGTGCCAAGTAAGTGTGAAAAGTGCTAGGGAAAAATTTTGTGTACAACATTGGGTACAACTCAGGGAAGTAAATTTCTGAAACAGGCTCTATTCAAAGCTTTCCTGCCATACTGTAGCGGACACCCTCCGCCATTAACCTTTTTATTGCAATCCATTACGTTCCATGAAAAACCCGCAAAGCCACAAGCTACGCGGTTTTTTTAGTCTCTTGCGTCCATTTTGCTCCATTACAATCCATGGGGCCATTGACTGCCAAGGAATCTGGGGTAAGTCTTACGGTAAAAAGAGATACTTAACCAAGAGCAGAAAAATGCCAAAAGACGAAATTTAGAGGTATTTCTGAACGGTGATAAGCGGGAGGGCAGAGGGAAAGCTCTTTGATTTAAGCGGCTTTTCAGATGCTGTCGCGTGGATCAGCGCGAGTGTGTCAGAAGCAAAAAAATAAAGTGTCATATACAACTTTCCCAGGAGAGTTGCACTATACAAAACCCTTGATTTAAGCTGATTCCAAGAAAAACAGTCAATTTTTTGAAGATTTTTTTCGACTCACTCGGAGAAAAACGGGTCAAATTTTTACTCAAAACTGCTGCTTTT
>JAILPJ010000057.1 GCA_024699605.1 Desulfovibrio sp.
AAGCAGCCTTCTTCAGAAGCTGAACAACAGCGTTGTCGATGTCTTTGAGAACGGAGTCATTTAAAGCGATCGAATTAAGGCGTTGGCGAGTGGTTTCTTCTGAAATAGTACGACCAATGACAGCTGTGAATATTGTATTGATATTCAACTCTTCGATATCATGAAAGCTGGTCTTACCAAGAGCCTGTAACATACAAATTGATTTCAGAACAACACCAGCAGGTGTGCAGTCAGATCTTTTGGAGCTATCATTTAAATAAGAGTCTTTGAAGATGGGTAAACCACCTAAAAGATTTTCAAAAAGCAGAGGTCCAGTGTACTTTTGAAGATCTTCATTTCCGCGAATGAGATTAGTAAACATAACTCAGCTCCAATTTTCTAAAACGATCTTGAATGAGGCTGAGTATAGAATACTTGGTTAAATCTGTCAATAATTTTTTATCAGAAAAAAATTTTTTTCCTTGAAAATCCAGCAAAATTAGGTGCTTTGAGAGTATGCTTAGGTTCATTAAAAGCAATGCTGGTTGGTAGCTAAGAAAATTTAACTTCAGTAATTTTGAACGAGAATAAGTCCTAAATGTTCACTGAGACAGTTAAAAAATTTACAGATCTTGATTAATGAGGAAAATTTACAGACGTTTATTCAGAGCAAGCCCGGGAAGAAATAACATAAGTTTAACAAAATGCAATCATCGGCAGACGGGTGAAAATTTTAGCCGTCTGAGTCCCGTAAAAAAAGTCAATTATTTTTATCGTTTACGAGATGTCTATTAAATTTTTGTCGATTATTAGCCCACGGATTCAGGTAAACGCCTCTGGCAGGCGGTAGAATCCGCTGACATTGAGACACTTGTTCGCGAATACAATGCCGCCATCGCGTCTTTGCCCTATCAAGACTTTGGCAACGCGGAGAAAGAGTCAAAAAAGAACCCGGGCGAATCCTTTTACCGAGCGCTTTTTCTTATGCTGCTGAGAGGCTGTGGCTTGCAGGCCAAAGGTGAAATCCCCTCCTGCCGGGGCAGAAGTGATGTTGTGATCACGATGCCTGAACGCATACTCGTCATCGAATTCAAACTTGCCCAAAACGCTCAAGAGATCGCCAAAAAGCTGCGCCAAGGAGAAGAGCAGATCATCGCCCAGGGCTATCTTGAACCCTATGCCACAGGCAAAATTCCCATAAGTTCAGCCGTCTTCGTGGTGGATGTGCAAAAGCGTCAGATTGTTACAAGAACTGAGCAAACCCAGAAGGCATAGGAAAGCCGCAGGTTTTTGTATGAAGAACAAGCCATTACCGACGCTACCTGTGGGGCTCGCCAATTTTCCCCTCTTACGCCAAAAAGGCCGCCTCTACGTTGACAAAACGGATCTGTTGCAGAAACTCATCGTAGAAGGGGACTACTATTTCCTTGCCAGGCCCAGACGTTTTGGCAAATCCTTGACCATTTCCACCCTCAAGGCCATGTTTCTGGGAAGAAGTGAACTTTTTAACGGCCTTGCGGCCTTGAGCTGGGTCACAAAACAGGCAAAACAGCCAGTCCCGGTGCTTTACCTTGATTTCAGTAGTTTCGACAGTACTGGCACACCGCAAGACTTGAAAAATTGGCTCAACAGAAAACTCCTTGCCTTTGCCGAAAGCCATGGAATCATTACTTCACCGGAAAAGTCGCCATCAGAAACGTTAGATAACATCTTAAGCCAAGTCGTCCAAACCAAAGGTCCCGTGGCGATACTGATTGACGAATACGATTCACCCATCCTTGATAATCTTGCTGATTCCATAAAAATTAATGAATTTAGAGACATATTACACCAATTTTATAAAGCTATCAAATATTGTACGGCTTTTATCACCTTTCTCATGCTTACAGGAATTTCAAAATTTACTAAAGCAGGCATTTTTTCTGCTCTCAATAATCTCAATGATATTTCAATGCATGAAAGCTACGGCACGCTTACTGGCTATACACAAAATGAACTTGAAGAGTACTTTTCAGCGTTCATCGCTGACGCTGTAGCCAAAAATGTTATGCCGACACGCGAGCAGCTGCTCCAAAAAATTAGCAATTATTATGATGGCTTTTCTTTTGACGGTAAGCACAAAGTCTATAATCCTTTTTCCTTACTGAATTTCTTTTCACAATATCGTTTTCTGAACTATTGGTATGAATCAGGCTCTGTCTCTTTTATTGAAGCCTATTTCAAATCACATAATATAGAGTCTCCGGAAAGCTATCACCTCGTCAAGGTCAAACCCTCTGCCTTAGCGCCCAAAGAGATTGAAAAGGCAAGCCCAGAAAGCTTTCTCTTGCAAGCAGGCTATTTGACCATTGCGCACTACACAGACCATGCCCTGATTTTGGACTATCCCAATCAGGAAGTGCTCAGTGCCTTGTCTGAAATGTATCTCACAGCCATTTATCAGATTCCCAACTACGATGACGTGGGGACAAGACTTTGGGAGGCTGCACGCCTAGCGGATTATCAAG
>JAILPJ010000100.1 GCA_024699605.1 Desulfovibrio sp.
GAAAGAGGATCTCATCAAAATCATTACTCGCTGGATAGACGCTATTAACAGCGAGCCTGTGATCTTCCGCTGGAAATGGAAGCTCGAGGATATCATGAGTGCATTTAATTAGTATGGCTATTTACAGAACGAACTACTAGAACATCTGGAAATTTTGACTATTCTTATGTACGGAGGTTTTTTTCATGGAATACACTGAGACAACAACAACCAGCTGGTTTTCTCGTCTCAAATCGTCACTTGGCGGAGTTGTTTTTGGCATTATCCTGATCATTGTCGCCACAGGGCTCCTTTGGTGGAATGAGGGGGACTTTGTCAAAACCCGAGATGCTCTCAATGAGGCTCAGGGGCAAACTGTTGAACTGAGCAGTGTGCAGCAAGTGGATCCTGCCGCCAACGGCAAACTTGTGCACGCCACAGGCTTTGCCGATACCAATGATGTGTTGCGCGACCCGGTTTTTGGCATTGGAGGCAAAGGTATTGCCCTGCACCGCAAAGTAGAATTTTATCAATGGACCGAACACAGTAAGAGCGAAAAACGTCAGAAGCTCGGTGGCGGAGAAGAAACTGTCACAACCTATTCCTACAAAACCGATTGGGTTGCTCATCCCGTCAAGACAGAAAACTTTCACTCACCTGATGCCAAGGTCTTATATGTCAATTCAACCTTAATGAACATTGACGATCTCTCTCTTGAAGCCAAAAACGTGCATCTTGGCGCCTATCGCTTGGCGCCTTTTCAAATTACCGCTATCAGTGGCGAAGAACCGTTCACGGTCAATCTTGATCAGTCCGTACGTGAGCAGTTGACCATAGCCGTTCTGAGAGCCAAGCCCCAACTTTTGCCCTTTAGCACAGGCAATCTTGATCGCGTCCCCTTGAACAGACTGCCTCAGGTGGTTTACGAACAGGGTAATACCCTCTACGTCGGTGCGACTCCGGCAAAACCCGAAGTGGGCGATGTGCGCATTACGTTCACGATGATACATCCTGCCAATATCAGCCTCATTGCCAAGACCTCGGCAGACAGCTTTGAACCCTATGTCGCGGCTAACGGCAAAAACGTCAGTGCCCTGACCATGGGAACTGTCCCCATGGAAGAAATGTTTGCCTCAAAGCACAGCAGCAACAAAACGATCACCTGGATTATTCGCGTTGTGGGCACGCTGCTGGTCATTCTTGGTATCAAGGGCATTTTTGCGCCTCTTGCCGTCCTTGTCAGCGTGATCCCCGCCCTGGGCACCATTGTCGGCGCAGGCGCAGGTATTGTCAGCACCCTCTTGGGACTTGCCTGGTCTCTGATTATCATGTCCATTGCCTGGCTACGCTTCCGTCCAGCCATTGGCGGCACTATGCTGGCCGTGGCCGCCCTGATGGTGGCGCTGCTCTATGTCAAAGGCAAAAGCACCAAAAACACTCCTGCAGCCTAACGTATTGAGGAAATCATTATGAAAAAACCGCTGTTCAAAGCAATTCTTGTTTGCTGCTCAATCTTCTTGCTCGCATGCTGCGCTCCCCGGCAGCCGCGACATGCCGTAGATACAAAAGCCGATCTACTCATTCTCCACACCAATGATACCCATTCCCATATTGCCGGCATCGACAAGGACGGCGGCGCCTGCTTTGACGACAAAGACTGCCGCGGCGGTCTCGCGCGCATTGCCGCTGCCATTAAGGATGCCAAGGCGCAAGGAGCCAATGTTCTCGCTCTGGATGCCGGCGACATGTTTCAGGGCACACTCTTTTACAGTGTGAATAAGTGGCCCTTGCTGGCCGAGTTCAACAAACTGGTACCCTGGGATGCCTCCACCCTTGGCAATCACGAATGGGACGAAGGTTGTGCGGAACTGGCCAAGTATCTAGAGTCTAAGCGTCTTTTTCCCATTCTCGCGGCTAATCTCAAACCGGAAAAAGGTTGTCCGCTGCTCTACAGCGACACTCCCGCCTATATCATCCGCGAAATCGGAGGACAGAAGGTTGGCGTGATTGGTCTGAGCAATGATGAAGTTGTGGGTCTGGCGTCGGCCTGCCCGCAAACCAAATTTTCAGACAGAGTAGCCACGGTCAAAGCCGCGGTCAAAGAGCTCGAGACACAGGGCGTCAAGCGTATTGTGCTCGTCACCCATATCGGCCTGCCTGATGACCGTAAACTGGCCCGCAGTGTAGACGGTATTGACGTCATTGTCGGCGGTCACACCCACTCCTACCTTGGACCCAATTCCAAGGAAGGACCCTATCCTATAGTAGAAAAATCTCCGTCAGGACAGCCAGTTCTTGTCGTTACGGCCAAACGGGCCACACAATACCTTGGTGAACTCGCCTGCAATTTTGACCAAAACGGTGTGCTCACAAGCTGGAGTGGTTATGCCAGGGAACTCGAGCCTGAAGATCCTCGTGATGAAGCCGTTTCCGCCAAAATTGCCCAATTCGCCCAATCTCTCAATGAGTACCGTGCTCACAAAATCGGCAGTCACAATATTCAACTCGGACCTGACGGCATGGATGCCTGCCGAGAAAATGAATGCTTAACCGGCTTAATTATGGCCGATGCCATGCTCGATTTTGGTCGCCACTACGGGGCACGCTTTGCTCTGCTCAACAGTGGCGGCGTTCGCGCTTCCCTCAAGGCTGGCGATATCAGCCAGGGAGATATTCTCTCGGCCTTCCCCTTTGGCACCAAAGTCGTCATTCGTGAATACAGCGGTGAACAGATCTGGGAAGCCCTGGAACACGGTGTAGCCGATGAAGGCGCCAAGGGCCCGCAAATGCTGCAGACAGCCGGCTTACGCTATATTGTCGATGGCTCCAAGGCTCCGGGCAAACGGGTGCTCAAGGCAGAAATCCTGGACAAAAACGGACAGAGCAGCCCTCTACGCGCCAAGAAGCGCTACATTGTGGCTGTACCCAGCTATCTGGTGGAAGGCGGTGACTTTTTCACCATGCTCACCCACGGCAAACGCATTGACTCGCCTGAACCGGTGGATGCCGATCTTTTGAGCAAGTACCTCTCAGAGCACAATCCTTTGTCGCAACCTCAAAACAAACGCCTTATCCGCAAATAACGGATGCTGAAGAATGATCGCCGCATTCTCGAGCCTTCAGTCGAGAGTTAGGCGATCATTCTTCAAACCCGATCAAGCCTACTGATTCTTGTACTTTTGCCAGAGTTGATCAGCGTATTGACGAAAAACTGGCGAAGCTTGAGCAAACGCTTCATCGGCTTTATACGTACCCCCCATATCCATGCCATCGACGTGCACGAATGTCTCTCCACGCAGGGCGTATTTCTTTCCGGCTTCATACATCAGGATCTTCATCCCCACAGGACTCACATCACCACAACAACCAATATAGTATACGAGCCAGACCTCATTAATCCCGTTGCCGTCGAGATCGGTAAGCACAGGGCTATCCTTGGCAAATTCACAGGTGGCACTGGTATCACAGTCATGCACAAAGTCGTGCATTCGCCAGACCAGGCTTGGTTTTGCACTCTCCATGGACTTGAGATAGCCATAGGCATTGATTTCTTGATTGCCACAGATAAAATCAGGCTGAGAAGCATCGGGTTTGCTGGGATAGACTTCTGTTTGTGTCAGCAAAACAACATTCTGCCCCGTGCTGTCTGTATACGTCTTTTTTTTCAAAAGCGGCCCCTGCACCTCGGGAAAACCGGCAACACTCCCTGCCAAGGACTCAAAGGCAGTACTCGGGAAACAAAGGCAGAAAAAGCATAACGACAAAAGCAACTGTTTCATCAAACATTTTCAGCGTAAAAACCCCGCCTCAGATGGCAGGGAGGAAACGCCGCCTCCTTGATTTTTCCTCTTTTTGGCAAAACATTTTGTCTGCTCGGCATTGGTACAGCACCACTCCTTGCCAGCATATCGACTTCTTCTGAAAAAGCCAGACATCCTTGGACGTGGCCGATCACCAAGACATTGGCAAGCCTGTCCTTGTGCGCTTGAAAAACACAGACAGCCTCTGACACAAATCTTCGAAGGGAAAAAGCGCGCTGCTCGGCCCTTGGCTTGTTCAGAAAAGACGAAGTTCAAGAATTTTCAGGTGCTACACCTGGCCACTTTCGCACAAAAAGCGCAGTCACACCAGTGACGAATTCCTATGACCCAAGCATTCTACTGCAACGACATCTGTCTAGACCGAAAAGAAAAATGCTTTCCTTTTTTCTCGTGGCATCTACCGTCTTCTGGAGAACAGCATGATCATTCGTCTTGTGGCACTCTTGTGCCTTCTTTGTCTTACCCCAGGTTGGGCCTTCTCAGCGCAATCTCTTGCCGACGTGCAAAAAGCGGCTGCAAACGGTAATGCTGAAGCCGCCAATCGCTTAGGCGTCTGGTATGAAAAAGGTCAAAACGGCCTGCCCAAGGATCACAAGCAGGCCGTCAGCTGGTATCGGCAAGCCGCAAAGCTCGGCAATATCCTCGCCATGCACAATCTTGGCGACTGCTATTTGCAACAGGTAGGCGTAGCCTTTGATCCATATCAGGCCTACCTCTGGTACAAAAAAGCGGCTGAAGCTGGCGGAGCCATCGGCTACGAGGATCTCGGCAATTTCTTCAAAACATATGGCTTCGGTAAACCCGACCGAGAAACAGCCAAAATCTGGTATGCTCAAGCTGCCAGACAGGGCAGAAAAACAGCGCAGGCCAAACTTTTGGAACTTGGCGGACCGCGCCTTGCAAAAGGCCAAGCCTTGACCCCTTGTCCGAGGAAACAGTTCGGCGGTGGAGCGCTCAAGGGCTCGCTTTTGTCCGTTACAGACTATGGTCCCAAGGGCAGTTCAAACAGGCTGCTGACGCTGAAGGCGCATGGCCAAAAAGAGTCTCTGATCATCCGTGACTATCAAGACGATGACCCCTTATCTGCCATTCTCGCCAAGCCTTCAGCCTTTCTGGGAAAAGAACTGAGTCTCGGTTTCGTAGACTTTCAGGGACTCGACGATTTTTCGGCAACGTGCAGCACGCACCGTGAATACCTCCCAGGCAGCTTACGCGGCACGGAAAGCGCGAGAAGCCCCCAAGTCACCGCCAAAAAGGGAGGAGACATCTATATCGCCTATGATTCGCTTCTGATCGGAGCTTTTATCGACAAGGCCTGGGTTGATGCTCAAACCCTGCAAAATGACGCCAAATATCATGCGAAACGACTCTGGGGCGGGAACTCGGGCCGTATCTATACCGAGCAGGGTTTTGTCGGGGAAGGCGTCATGGGGGCCTTGTACAGTGATCATCCTGAGGAACATGCCGATCAGGGACCTCTTGCCGAATTTCCATTTTTCACCCTGCAGACACCAAAGGGCGATTTTGAGCAAGAAGCCCTTTTTATTAGCGGTCCAGGGCAAGATTTCAATCCCCTGCCACGTGCAAGGCGACGCATCAATGACAACGAACATTTTGCCACGGCCATGCGCAATTATCTTGCCGAACAAGGCATAACAGTGGTCAATCCGCACCTTGAGGTTTTTGCCGTTGATTTTGACGACGATGGCCAGGAAGAATATCTCATTGCGGCTACTAATATTGCTGAATCAGGCTCTCTCACCGAGGACAATGTACAGACAAGACTCTATTCCGTACTGCTTCTGGAAACAGAACAAGACGGCAGAAGCGAGATTACACCCGTCTCAAGCTACATCTGTCCCAAAGTTGACAGCGAGACCTATCCAGTCAACTACCAGATAAAAATGTGTGCCGATGTCAACGCCGATGGTGTTTTGGAACTCATCGTCTACTCAGCTGTGCGTGAAGGCGGCGGCATCGACATCTTCAGCTTCCAGAACGGACGCCTCCGTTCCGTGCTCTCTCAAGCTTGGGGCGTATAGGGCACACAAGTGCTGCACGCCATAAAAAAAAGCCCTCTGCAAGCAGAGGGCTTTTTGCTGTGCAAGCTCGCTATTTAAACTGCACAAAGTTCTTCAGCTTATCAAGTAATTCGTATCGCAGGCTTTCTTCCTGCAAACCAAAATAAATATTTGCCGTCAGGTACTCAGCCCAGTCACCGGCATCAAAACGCATGCCAGACATCCGTACGGCGAGCATACCCTGAGAAGTGGCCATGCCTTGCAGAGCATCAGTCAGCTGAATTTCTCCACCATGACCAGGCTTCACCTGCTTGAGAAAATCAAAAATCTCGGGTTTTAAGACATAGCGGCCAACGATAGCCAAGCGCGAGGGCGCTTTGGAACGTTCAGGCTTTTCCACAAGATTATTGACGCGGTAGACGCCGGGAGAAATCTCATCGCCATCAATGATACCGTACTTATCAACCTTATCAGCGGGAACTTCCATCACGCCGACTACAGACATATTTTCCGCGACAGCAACATCCATCAGCTGTTTAATGCCAGGCACGCCGCCAAACATCAGATCGTCACCGACCATGATGGCAAAGGGCGAATTCCCCACCAGATCGCGCGCACAAAGTACGGCATGACCTAAACCCAGCTGCTTTTTCTGGCGGACAGACATGATATTGACCATTTCCGCCACTTCACGGATAAGTTTCAACTTATCCAATTTGCCTGCGCGCTCAAGCACGCCTTCCAGCTGCAGGTTGTAGTCAAAGTGATCTTCAATGACGCTTTTATCGCGGTTCGTAACAAAGATAACGTCCTCAATGCCCGAGCGCTGCGCTTCTTCGACGACGTACTGAATAACCGGCTTATTGTAGATGGGGAGCATTTCTTTGGGGATATTCTTGCTAGCAGGAAGTGAACGGGTACCCCAACCCGCAACAGGAATAACAACTTTCTTGACCGCGTCCATCTTTGCAATCCTTTAACGCGCAAACACCATCCTTAAAGGCAGTGAGAAGCGTTGCTTTTTTGTTAGCTAACAAGCACCACGCCGACAAGAGTCAGTCGTCAAGTTACTGGACATTCATGGGCATGACGAACAGATACGGGAACGACTTCGCTTCACGTGGTCAGCCCACGACACAAAGTTACCTGAGAAGAGCCTGTATGCGCTTCTAGCGTTCACTCTCAGGCCAAACAGAGGGAGAATCCAAACCAAGCGCTTGCTTAGCTTTTACGACGTAAGCCGTCACTCGCACTGCGCTGCCACAAGGCTTGCCGACAACAGTGTTGCAGGCACCTACGCTACAAGCTGCTCATGTTCTACGGATTTCCTACCTCTCTGCTCTTTTTCGACAGTCCGCGGAGTTTTCTTCGCTTCCTGATTCATGTCAGACTTTTTGCTATTTTCTTCAGCATGTTCAATGCGCATCTCAAAGTCCGCGAGAATATTCATATAGGTCGTGTACGCCTCTTGAGCATTGGCAAAAGGCGAAGCTTCTCTGACCATATTGGAGGAAAACCATTTTGTCGACATCCAACGCAGATAATTGGAGACCTGCAGGCGGGTAAAATCCTGGAGCAAAACGGGATCATTAAGATCATGCACTCTCTGTGTTAAGCTATACAAAAAGTGCACGGCATCCTTCTGCATATCATTGCCAAGCCAAGAATTGAGGTCTCCGCCGGCATCGTCCCAGCTGACAAACTGCTTCACATCAATGCTGTCACGTACGGGGTAGCGCTTGACCGCTTCATTGGGCGTCGCAAAATTCAGCCCTTGCTTCAGTGCTGCCTCAGGGAACTGCTCCATAAACTCAAAGATGCCGCTATCCCTTGCATTCAGCACGCCAAACATATTCATATTGGTGAAGAGATTAATGACATCGGAATTTTGTCCCGCCGTGGCGCACCACCTGGCATACTTTTCTGCCGTCAACGGCCATTGATCCCAGCTGCGATCGGAAAAACGCAGATAGAGATCGCGGGAAAGACGCCGGTTGCGCAAAAGCAGACAAATCTTGTCAACCCCTTCGGGCGCATAGACAAAATTGGGGCTACGCCAGCCGAGAATATGATCGGTGCCTTCGGCCAGCATCACGGAAAAGCCCATAGATTCGAGGCAGGCCGCAAAATCATTATTGTAAATCAGTTCTGTGGAGCAAAAGCACGAAGGTTTCTGTTTGAAGACACGCTGTGTCATCTGCGAGTACGCGGTCAGCTGGCGACAAAACTCCTGGCGCGAATACAGGAAAGCCAGGGAATGCGCTGCTCCAGCAACGAACTCCACGCATTTCGTCGCGGCAAGACTCTGCAGGCCTTGCACCACTTCTGGCGTGTACTGCTCAAAAAGCTGAAGAGCAGGTAAAGAAACATGGCATGAAAAACGAAATTCTCCATGCTGCCGCTCCACCTGACGCAAAAGCAGATCTATAGCCGGAAGGTACGAAGATTGGGCAAGATGACGAATTCTTGCACAATTCTTTTCATCGTCTTCGTACAACGAGTTCTGCCCTAGGTCAAAAACGGAGTAGCGCCTCAGAATAAATGGCTCGTGCATGGAAAAGAAAAAACAAACAGAAGCCATAAGAACCTCTCTCGCTATTTGTTCCAATTTTTCCCTAATAGTTCACGTTTTTCGCTCGCCTTTTAGCAATATGTATGCCATCTCCAAAGTCAAGAGGTCCAAAAAAAATTTCTCCAAAAGCCTCACAAAAAAATTCTTCTTGAAAAAAGACAAACGCAATGATGTCTCAGATTTTTTTCCGATGGATGCGCTTTCACCTTGCCGTGAGCCTGTGCTCGGCAACGCCAAGCACAGCTGCTTTTTGCGCGCAAAATTTGCGCGAAAAAAGCTATCGCGAAAAAAAATGCAATAATTGCGAATTTCTGCTCCTGAAGCACTTCGACAGGCAAAGAACAAGCAATCCAAGCAAAAACCGCAAAATATGGTGAAAAACACGAAAACGCAGCCTACTCAGAGCCAGGAGCCTTTTTCATAAATTTCTTTAAAGGAAACGGCGCCCCTTTAGGGTCGGTTTTATTGTTTTACAGCCAGCCGGAGCAATGTCGTACAATTTTCGGCTTTGCATAAGAACATAATAATGCTTTCCCGCTTGCTGAAAGATTCTTTAGCAATAGCACTATTGTTTTTCCTAAATTATGCATTCTCTTAATTGGAGATTTCTTATCCTTGTATATGACAATATCTCCAGGCTGCAAAGGATATCTTTTCCGCCTGATATTCCTTGAACCATTTTTGTATATTCACTGTGGAATAGCCTGCAATTCTTTTCTGAAACACGTGATTCGGCGGTTTGTCCTGTTGCATCCAAAATCCTTGCCAGACTTCACTTTTCCATCACGAACGTCATGCCTCTTAGCGTCGTAAAATTTTTCACGACAACGGTTGTTTCTACGATACTTCTTGAAATATTCTGTTTCCGCACGCCTCGGCGGATGAAATTCTCCAATGCAATAAGCATCGTTAGCATGACTTTTTTTCAAGTCCAAGATCTTTCCGTGTACGTGACGTTTCCGCCCCATATGTGTGACTGACCGTAACACCAGGCAGTTTTTCTCTGAGAACATCAACGATCTTCCAACGGACAAGGTTCATAAAACGCGGTGCACGATAACGAAGGCGATTACGTCGTGTCCTCCGATAAGCTCGGCAATCGTCATGATGCTTTTTCTCGTCGGTGAGAAGATCGCATTCTGCAGAAAAAAGTTCTCTTTTTTCGGTTTTCTCAGAAAGCCCTACGTGCATGAAACCGCTGTCCACAGTAAGTTCCAAGGGCTGAACAAACTCCGTCGAAGCATATTGCCGTTAAATGCTGAACGGATGCTATCCGACAATTTTTGCCTTTCCTTCCTTAAGCAAATGCCGGACGCGGCCAAAACGGAGCGTCGGCATACGTTTTTTTCTTGATTGTGATAAAACATAAATCGGTTTCAGAGTATATCCATCATGATAATGCATGGCCTTACGCCATGTGGTTCACATCGCCGTTGTTTGCACAAGTTTTAGACATGATATCGCTATCATGTCGTGACATACACACTTCTCCTACCCTCAGAGATGGTTAATGCATGTCCGCAGAGCAGGGAACCGTTCCGCATTCCCCGGTGCCTGTAGTATTTTGTACAAACGGCTCCGTATATCTCTATACGGCGGCTAATCAATCGGGCCTGTGGTTTTCACAAGCCTCGCCCCTTTATGGGGCGGGGTTATTGACATGATCTTGACAGAAGGCCAACAACAAGGTAAAGCCATCGTATTGCCAGCTTGGCTCAGTTGGTAGAGCGGCTGATTCGTAATCAGCAGATCAAGAGTTCAAGTCTCTTAGCTGGCTCCATTTTTTAGGCTGCGTGTAAACGCAGCCTTTTTTTATGGCGGAAACAGAGCAACCTGCTCAAAACTCAAAGGCTCTCAAGTCTCCTGCCATCAAGACAGACATCAGCTTTTGGCAGCAAAGAAAAAGCAAAATCAGCTAGCAGGTCTTTGGCTCTGATGGCCTCGGCATGGGGGTTCAGACCAGCAAGAAAACTTAACAGGCCAATGAGACGTTCTGGTTGCACACCGCGGCAACGCAAGGCGGCAAGTGTCAAGCTCTGATGGCGCTTGGCAAGGCGCTCTCCCTGAGCATTCAAAAGCAGGGGAATATGGGCGTACTGAGAAGGTGCTTTTTTCCCAAGCCTGCGCAAGAGCAAAATCTGCTTGGGTGTTGAAAAAAGGATGTCACGGCCCCGCACGACCTGGGTCACGCCCATCAGCGCATCGTCAAGAGCCACAGCAAGCTGATAGGAGATAACCCCATCAGAACGGCGCAGGGCAAAGTCTCCACCCCAGTCCTTCGCCAGTAAATGCTGCGGCCCACAGACGGCATCGACAAAATCCACAAAGGGTTCAGCACAGGCAAAACGCAAGGTATAGTGCAAGCCTTGGGCCATTCGCTCTTGACGGATCTTCTCTGACAAATTGCGGCAGGTACCGGGATAGACAGGTCCTGTGTCTTCAAGATGCGGAGCATTGGCCAGACTTTTCAGCTCCTTACGCGTACAAAAGCAGGGATAGACGTGCCCCTGCTGTGATAGCTGTTCAATGGCATAGGCATACTCAGCCAAACGCTGGCTTTGAACATAGGGCCCATGCTCACCCCCCAGATCAGGCCCTTCATCCCAATCAAGACCCAGCCAGCGCAAATCTTCAAGAATAGCTGTGACGAACTCAGGTCGTGAACGCTGGGGATCAATGTCCTCAATGCGCAAAATCAGGCGACCTTTTTGCGCTCGGCAAGCCAACCAGGCCAACAAAAAAGCCCACGCATTCCCCAAATGAAGCAGGCCAGTTGGGCTTGGAGCCAACCGGCCTGTTACAGTGATATCCTTTGTCATAGCAAAGTGCCGTGCGCAAGTGATCAGGATTTTCTGGAAGAACTCTTCTTCTTCTCCGGCTTGCTGCGCTTATTCTGGGGCTTTGCATTAAGGGCGGCATGCTGCTTCTTTCGACTTGAACTATCCTTCGCTTCGTGCTTGCGATCATTACGAGAAGCTCTGCTCGCGTGCTTTTCAGAAGCATCCCGCCGGCTGTGCCCGCGAGCTTCTTCCCTTCTGGAACTCGCACGGCTGTCCCGCATCTCGTCTTTATGGCCCTTCCTCTGCTTAGCGTCCTTGGAACGGGATCTGCTGTTATCGGCTACGACCTGATACCGTGAATCCTTGCGATCCTTCTTGGCCTCACGGCTTGAATGCCTCTGAGCGACTGCGCGTTCACTACGACTGCTTTTCTCTCTGCTGGCGTTATGCGAGGCTCTGCTATCCTCACGATGCAAACGCAGATAACGGGATCGGGACGGAGAAAACTCCTGTTCGTTACGCAAGCGACTCTCAGCCTGAGCCAGCAGATTTTCTCTGCCACTGAGATTGATGCGGCGCGCCCCCAAAAACGTTTCACTAAAATAGGGATCATCAAGGGAATTAATTTTTACGTGACTTTTTCGACGGGGACTATGAATAAATTTGCCATCGCCGACATAAATACCGGTATGATAGCCGCGTTTGGGATGTCTGAAGGCC
The DNA here is from genome assembly GCA_024699605.1 of Desulfovibrio sp. GTDB lineage: Bacteria > Desulfobacterota > Desulfovibrionia > Desulfovibrionales > Desulfovibrionaceae > Desulfovibrio. The sequence goes on from JAILPJ010000100.1 coordinate 11,894, forward strand.
ACGATATCGCCTTCTTGCATGGCATCGAGATCACGGACTTTTGTGCCAACCACTGATTGTTCACGTGCCGTTCTGGGGAGCTTCACACCGACATTGCCGTAAGCCCAGCAGACAAGACCAGAGCAGTCAAAACCTCCCGGACTTGACCCACCGACCACGTAAGGAGTGCCAATAGCTGAGCGAGCTGCCCGCAGAAGCTGCCGTCTTGAACCCGTGCTTTTGCCATCATACGTGTAGGCGTAGGAACGCTGAGCACTACGTCTGCTCGAGTAACGGGGCTTGGGTCTTGCTTCATTGGCCAGATCGCCCATAGCCAGAGTTTCTATTCTTTGGGGAAAATAAGAATCATCGTATTCAACAAAAAGATCATCGTCTCGATCATCCTGCGCCGTTTGCATTTTGCCGCTGCAGCTGCAGAGCAAAAGCAGACAGAGAACAGGGAAAAGAAAATTGCGTACTTTTTTCATCAGGGAAAAACTCAGCGTGAATTTCTTTGATTTCTGCGGCGCAGAGAGAAAAACACACTGCCTCCATTTTTTCTGACCATAGAGGGATGGGCTAAAGGCTCAGCCTTTTCAAACGAAAAGGAAGAAACCTTAAAAAAAAGCCAGACCGCATGACACAGAAAATGCGTTAAACAAAAAGCGTCTTATAATGGTGTAAAAGCCTTTTGCAGGAAAAAGGGAGCTTTGCGCTGGTAGCACAAAGCTGGCAAAAAGGCTGATATAGCGAGTTTTGAGTTTTTAGCACATTCACCGTGAAATGCCAAGCATCAAATTGAAAATAAGTTTCACTTTTCCATAAAAATGAATTTTTCGCTCTGTCTGGCACTCCGCATTCCCAAGGCTTTGTCGATCGGTTTCTGCGCAATCTGGCTTATTTCCTGACGGAAAAGCCGTAACAGCACCATCCTTCCTCACTATTGATGACTTTTGCTAAATATCGTATCAGATGGCAGAAGTTTTTTTGCCAATAGCGACTTTCCATTGCCCAGCAATGCATGTTTTGGCAAAACAGACACTTGAAAAAAAAGCGTTTTCCTTACTCTTTGCACAAACTTTTTTTGCGTGGGCTTGAGATTCGCTTCAGCACGCAATAGCTTTTTTTCTTTTGTTGGAGGTTCAGAACCTGATGGGCAGCGACATTTTTGACCTCGTGATTATCCTCTTTTTGGTCTTTTTTTCCCTGGGTGGCCTAAAAAATGGCTTCATTCAGGAAATTACCGGTATTCTTGCTCTGCTCATCGGCTTCACGGCTGCCAATTCCATGCACAGCAAAGTCTCCGCCTACATGCTCTTTGTGGCCAATGAAGATCTGCGGACCATCCTCGCCTATATTCTCATCTTCGTCGCCAGCATGCTCCTTGTCTCCCTGGTGGCAAAATTGCTCCGCAAAGTCCTCGAACTCTCCTGCGCCAAATGGATCGACACCGTTTTGGGCCTGGTTCTGGGTTTTGCCAAGGGGCTTTTTCTCTGTTCTCTGCTCATTGTCGTGGTGCAGACCCTTTTTGGAAATACCGCCTTTGTGCAGAATTCACGCACCATCCCGTACTTAAGCACTCTTATTGAAAGCGTTAAAGACTTTATGCCTCCAGATCTGCTTTCGCGCCTGGGATTACATGCGTAAAGCCATTTTTGCTGAACTTCTGCTTTCCTTAACGACCGAAGACTCCTTTAAGGATTCTGAATATTCGGCCCAGTGGCCATCAACCTGAACTCAACAATCACAGGAGGCGGCATCATCTCCCAGTCTTGGGTTTGCCATGCCGAAACGCTGATGCATACGACTGCGCTCTCAGAACTGATGGAAGTTATACGCCGTTTAACCGCTGAAGATGGCTGTCCCTGGGATAAGGAACAGACACCAGAAAGCCTTGCGGACTATGTCATTGAAGAAAGCCATGAGCTCGTCTCCGCCATCCGTCAGGGTAATGTGGCCGATGTCTGTGAAGAACTCGGCGACGTAGCCTTTCTTCTGCTTTTTATCGCCCATCTTTATGAAAAGAAGGGTGAATTTACCCTGGCTGACGCGCTTGATGGCAACCGCGCCAAAATGATCCGCAGACATCCCCATGTTTTCGGCGAAACAACCTTTTCCAACCGCGATGAACAGCTCAAAACCTGGGAAGCCATCAAACGCGCCGAGCACGCCAAAGACGCGGAAAAACCTCAGGGCATTTTCGACAGTCTGCCCAGCAGCCTGCCGGCACTCATCAAGGCCTATCGCATACAGTCTAAAGCGTCGCGGGTGGACTTTACCTGGAATAGCGATGAGGATGTTGAACAGCAGGTAGAAGCTGAATGGCTTGAGTGGCTGGATGCCTGCGCCAATGGTGATCTTGAAGCGCAAAAGCATGAACTGGGTGACCTGGTCTTCACACTGGCCGAACTTGGACGCCGCAAGGGCATCAAAATCAACGAGGCCGTTGATCTGGCAACGATCCGTTTTCTCAAGCGTTTCAGTCATATGGAACGCTCAGCCAGAGAGAATGGCAAGGATTTTGTTCAGCTCTCACGCGAGGAGAAGGAAACGCTGTGGCAGCAAGCAAAATCGGAAGAAAAATAAGCCTGCTTTTTTTGCTCGTCACGAGTCTTTTGCTTTCCCTCTCGTGCAAGCCAGCTGGACACCATCCAGCTCATGGCAAACCGGCAATGCATGTCGGTTTACCGCGAGTGAGTCCCGCCTATGTCCAATGGCTCACTCAGCAATCCATGTTGGGAGAGGCTGAAAAACTGATCAGCGAAGTTTCCGGCACAACCCGTGTCTGGCAAAACAGTGGATCAGAAGAGCGTTTTGCCTTTCTCCTCAAAACCGCTCCCAACTGGCTGGACGTCAATCCTCACTTGGACAAAGGCCTTCAGCCTGCCTTCACGACCCTGGCCAATCCAGTGCTCCTCGCAGAACTTGTGAAGCAAGGTTTTCAAGGGATTTTTCTGGCCCCTAGCGGCGAAACAGCTGATATCTGGGCCAAAATCCCGAGCAGAGAGAGTGATGGCGAAGACCTTACGGCTTTCACCTTCTGCCGAGAAGCCGGCGATGACAAAGCCTTTAGCCAATTTCTCAAAGCCACGTCACAGGCAGGCTTAGAAATTGGCGGCAATCTCCCCGCTGCAGCCACAGGCCTTGGACCTGATTTTATGCTGCAGGCGCGGGGTCTTAGAAGCTATGAAGGTCTCTATGCTGCCGTAGAAATCCCTCACGAGTTCTGGTCACTGCTTCCCGACGCCAAAGACGAGTGGCAGGTCAAAAAGCTCTCTTTAGAATCCCACCAAAAGCTTGCCGAAGCCGGTTTACTGCCACGACATCTTCACAAAGACCGCGCACTTTGGGCTGATCCAGCTGCCTGGGCAGCCACAGGTGTTGTGCAGGGCCTTGATGGCAGCCAACGCCGCTGGGTCTACGCCTGTGTTGGAACAAGCCGCCCTGTGCTCTTCTGGCAGGATCCATCGGGTCACGCCAAACGCCTTTTTTCAGCTGCGGCCATCCGGCACACCGGTTTTCAGCAACATGCCCTGGCAGGCCTTCCGCTCAAGGCGCTGATGGGTCTTGATGCCCTCGGTCCGCAAGCACAAACAGAAGACCTCAGTGAAGATCTGGAACCAGGTCTCAGCGCATTGGGAGAACTCAGTCAGGCGGTTCACCGTTATGGCGGCTGGAGTCTTTTTCCCGAAAGCCTTCCGCCCCAGGCCATCCCCCTTGTCTTGCAGAAAGTGGATTTTGTCAGAGACAGCATCACACCACTTGCGGTCTGCTATGCTTTGCTTACGGAAGATACCGGCCCTCTCAACGAAATGCTCAGCACAAGTTTCCGACTGCGTATTCCTCACGCTCGTCTGGCCCATGGACTCAATGCCTGGAAAGCCGAGGATTTGCGCCTATTCCGCCAATTGCCGCAAGGACAAAAACTTTCTGACACCTTCAGCAAACTGTCAGCGAGAAGTGATGCCAAGCTCTTTACGACACGGCCTATGGCCTGGCCGAGCCGAGCCGCAAACGCCGAGGAAGACGCCAAGCGCACCTTGCTCGAACTTGCTGTACCCCTTGGCATGCCTGGCCTTTTTTTTCTCAATCCCTCAGAATTACGGACAATCCAGTCTTCCCTGTCAGATGGCAAAACGCCGTTCAGCAATCTTCTGCAGGCTCGGCGCAGTCTAGGGCTTGCGCAGGCAAGTCTGATGCCTTCCCCCAAAGCTCCCCATGGTTGTCTTTTGCTCAAAAATCAGCTGCCCGATGGGGGCTTTTGGATTACAGCCGTCAATTTTGCCAAAAAAGCGCATGAGCTGACGGTTCCGCTCAGCAAAGACGTCAATGAGCTTTTTGTCTATGATCTCTCCACACAATCTTTGGCCTCGGAGGTGACAAAGCGCAACGCCAGCATTATACTGACAATTGCTCCGCGACAGGCCAAGCACCTCTATGTGGGAAAAAAACGGTCTTTTTGAGCCCGTGAACAATATCTCTGCAGCGCATAAGCGCTCTGGAAGAACTTTTCATTGACGGACGGCTAAGGCGATGGCAACCTACTTTCTCTTATTTTCTAGAAGCAAGCTCCATTGTCGGGTGTCGAGCCGGTCCGAAGCCTCTGTCGCAAGGACAGAAAACAAACCGTATCTGGACCGTAACGCCCAGAAACCCTTTAAGGAATGAGCTATGAGCACAGAAGCCAAGACCTCGAGCCAGGCCCAGGAAGCTCAAGAAGCGCAGGAAACAAAGGCTGCCGAAGAAAAAAAATCTCGCTGGTCGTTTTTCTCGCGCAAAAGAGAAAGAGCACCGGAAGAAGAAAAGACTGAGTCTCTTCAGGACATTGCCTGTGCAGCCGAAACGGCGGTCAGTGAAAAGACAGAAGAACCTCAGAGCGCCGAAGCCCTTGCTGCCAGCAATAATGCTGAAGAAACCCAGCCTCTTACTGAGAACGAAAAATCAGCAGAAACAGAACTGGCTGCCGAAACTGAAAAGGCAGCTGAAACAAAAGGTGCTGCTGAAGCAGAAGAGGCTGAGGCGGAAGGTCCTGCCCAGGAGGAGCCCCCTGTCCTTGCCGAGCAGGAGAACGCCCTTGAACAGTATGGTTTCCGAGGTCTTCTGCTCATTTTTCTCTTCCTGCTTTTAGGGAACGCACCGGATCTCTTTCACGCCTTGCAGGGCACAACACTTTTCTGTCCCAGAGAAGCCGAGCATATTTCAGCCTTTCTGAGCCTCCGAGACAGTGGCCAGTGGATTGCGCCTGTTCATTCCCTACCTGCAGAGTGGCCCGGTCTGCACTGGCTTACAGCAGCGCTTGCGCTGTGCTGTCCCCAGGAGGTCTGGCTCTTTACCCTGACGGGAATTCTCGCTTCAGCGCTTGCGCTCTTGGCGGTCTGGTGTCTGAGTCGCAGTGCCGGCTACGGTAATGCCGCTGCAACAGCTTCCGGCCTGCTTCTGCTCAGTGCCCCACTCTTTGCGCCCATAGCCCATGTGTATAGCAATGCCGCATTGGTTTCGGCCCTCTGCGTCTTTTCCCTGATCTTTTTAAGCCGCGGCTGGCGCGGCGACGGACGCTGGTTTTCTTTGCCCCTGGGCTTTCTGCTGGCTGGTCTGGCCACGCTCACCGGTGGCCCGTTCTATCTTCTGCTCCCCTTACTCTCAAGCCTGATTTTCTTTATCTGGTGTGGACGCTATCGCCGAGCGCAGAAAGCAGACGCTGTTTTTGGTTTTCTCTGTCTTTTGGCTCTGCTCCTGGCTTGGCTTGGCTATATGTATATTGCCATCAAGGATGCCAGCTACATACACAATCTCTTTCATGAAGCCTGGCGTAAACCGTGGCCCCTCACCAACTGGTGGCTGCCATTGATTCTGCTTGGCGTAGGCTCACTTCCCTGGATTTTCGCCATCATCTTTCCTTCGTGGATCAAAGTAGCCAAATCCGCCTTCCACAATATCAGAGCCTCGCAAAAAGAACATGCCGCTTCCACCTTTATCTGGATCAACCTGGCCGTTGGCCTGGCTCTGACGCTGTGCATGCCTCAAGCCATGCAAGCTTGTTGCGCCATCACCCTGATCTGTCTTTTAGCACCGCTTTTGGGTAAAACCCTCGTGCGTCTAGGCCGTACCGGCGCCCGTCTGTTCATCAGCTGCGCCATGCTCACGCTTCTGGCTGCAGGTCTTTTGCTCCTGCTGTCCTATTTTTCCGTGGGCCGCGTGGATTTGACAGCCTATCTGCCATGGCTACCGCCTAAAGAGATTTTGCAGGTTCTCCCCAAACTTCACGCCTTGCCCATCATGGGAGCCATATGTCTTTTGGGGGCCTTTTTCTTCAAAAAATACCTTGGCAAAGGTGATACTGGACACATGCTCATTGCGGGTGCCGTTATGGCAACTCTTTTGACCTTGCCAGCAACTCTGCTCATGGTACCAGAGCTTTCCAAAGAGGCCTTTGCCAAACTTTCAAATCTCAAGCAAATTCAAACAGCCTATGCGGCCAAAAAAGCCGGTGGAGCTAAAGACGCAACGGCCAAACCCCAAGATACGCCAAAGGCTGCTGCTCCCAAGCCTGAAGATAAGCCCAAGGACGCCGCTGCTCCTAAGCCTCAAGATACACCCAAGGATGCCGTAGCTCCTAAGGCCGAAGATAAGCCAAAGGATGCTGCTGCTCCTAAGCCCCAAGATACGCCAAAGGATGCCGTAGCTCCCAAGGCCGAAGATAAGCCAAAGGATGCTGCTGCTCCTAAGTCCCAAGATAAGCCCAAGGATGCCGTAGCTCCTAAGCCCCAAGATACACCCAAGGATGCCGTAGCTCCTAAGCCCCAAGATGCGCCAAAGGACGCTGCTGCTCCTAAGCCTCAAGATGCGCCAAAGGATGCGGTAGCTCCTAAGCCCCAAGATACACCCAAGGATGCCGTAGCTCCCAAGCCCCAAGATACACCCAAGGATGCTGCTGCTCCCAAGCCCCAAGATACGCCCAAGGATGCCGTAGCTCCTAAGCCCCAAGATACACCCAAGGATGCCGTAGCTCCCAAGCCCGAAGATAAGCCAAAGGATGCCGTAGCTCCCAAGCCTCAAGATACGCCCAAGGATGCCGCGGCCAAGTCTGAAGAGAAGCCCAAAGAAACAGGCAGCGAAGGCAAGAACTAAACAAAACCTTATCTCACAAAAAGACGCCTCAGATTTTGGATCTGAGGCGTCTTTTTGTGAGGCTTGAAAAATGACCGCCAGTTCAACCTGACGATTTACTTCGAAATTCTCGACGGTAATAAAACCGTTGATTCAGACATACTCCAAAAAGAATGAGATATCAACAGATATTTTACGTCAATGAATTTTTAAAAATTTTTAATTTTTAGAGGAAGAGGACGCAGTCTTCTCAGGCAAATTGTCCACCCGGATACTCGTTGGTCCTGTCTGAATCTCTTAACGACGAATATGCTCGACACACGATCGGTGAGTATTCAGCAAAACGAGATCGTTCTCTGACACGCTTCTCATTTATCAAGAGCTAACGTCATGCCTGTTCTTCCTCTTTCTTTGCAGGCCGCCTGCCACGGGTATCAAACTGACGATATTCTTCCATGGTATAGAAACGTCCGTCACGGATCTTGCCAAGATACTGATGAACATGGCGATTGCTGCCATTTGTTCGATAGTACGTGGTGACGACCACATAAAGAATCTTGCCATTGCGCAAAATCCGTGCACCGGGGACATCATGTGGATAGTTTTCTATCGTGGCGGGATCCGGAAGTCCTTCCTGATATTTTGGCTTGGGGCGACGGACAGTGCCGGGAGCAAGCTTGGTGTACGCTCTAACGACAACATCACTCGGTTTCTCCCTACGCTTCCCGCCTCTCATGAATGTCCGCCAGAATTCCTCCATGGGATAGTACTTATTGTCCACCACACGTCCGATGTCATGGCAACGAGACAGCTTTTTGCCGTTCTCATCCACCTTGGTATAGGTGATCGCCACATACACATAGGCGCCGACACGGCGCACAAAGGCACCTTTTACGTCAAACGGAAAGTTCTCAATCTCTTCTGGCTTGGGTTTGGGTAATGGTGTTCTGCTCATAGAATTTCCCTAAGCTTTTTTAAAATATAAGCCGTATATATTAGTAAAAAAGAAAAAACTCTTGTTCTCAAGAACTTTTTCTAAAAATTAAAAAATTTGATCTAAAATTCTCTCGCAAAGTTCCAGAGATAGGACCTGCTTGCCGAATAGCCTCCATCTGTACCTGAAGATTGGCGTTTTGCCATTCAAGAGCGTATCTACCATCGAAAACAAGGCGTTTAGGCTGTTCCCTGGTCAAAACAAGAGGATGTTCTGTGTCCGAAATCATAGTGCGGAACTTGCCCTTACACAGCCGGCGTTTGGTCAACTCTACACCATCTATGCCATCATCATCAACGTGCAGGATCAGCAGCGTCTTGTGCTTAGCTGTCGTAAAAAGGGCATTATCCGCAAATACGTGGGACTGACTGACCATATCGCTTCGAAAGTCCGATGCCGATTATCTTTCACAGCACTACGCTGACAAAAAGGAATGTGCCCCGACATTGGAGCAAGGAATGGTTTCCTGATTTTCTTTATGAGGCTTCACAATTGTCCCGCATCCAGAGAGCAAAGGCTCTTCTCGCCCTCTCGGCATAGGCCTGTTTGCGGTCTTTTTTACGCAGTCTCTCCTCCGGAGCTGGCATCAGACCAAAATGCACATTGGACGGTTGAAATTTTTTGCATTCTGTCTGCAAATGTCCAAGTAAAGCGCCTAAGGCAGTCTCCCTGGGCGGCTGCGGAAGCGTCTGCCCCAGGTAACGTGCTCTCAGCACCAAGGCCAGCCATAAACCGCAGGCGGCTGATTCCACATAGCCCTCTACACCGGTGATCTGCCCGGCAAGAAATATTCGGGAATGCATTTTTAGGGAAAGATCGGGATTCAGCACGCAGGGAGCATTGACGTAGGTATTTCTGTGCATACTCCCGAGCCGTACAAATTCGGCATTGGCCATACCGGGAATCAAACGAAAAACCCGCTGCTGCTCAGACTGAAGCATCCGTGTCTGACAGCCCACAAGATTACAGGTCTCAAAATCGGCTTTTTCCGCCCTGAGTTGTAGTACCGCATAGGGTCTCCGGCCTGTCCTGGGATCCACAAAACCGACGGGCTTAAGCGGACCAAAAACAAGCGTTCGAGCTCCGCGCTGAGCAAGAGCCTCTATGGGCATACAGCCTTCAAAATGTTTGAGTTGCTCAAAGGCATGTGACGGTACGGTTTTGGCTTCACACAGCTCCTGATAGAAACGCAGGTACTCCTCCTTATTCATGGGACAGTTCAAATAATCACCCGTAGCCTGTGTTGGATCAAAGGACTCGGCTTCGCAATCATAGCGTGACGCGCGAAAAACAATGCTCTGGTCAAGACTTTCCGTCCAGACAATGGGGGCAATGGCGTCGTAGAAATAACAATGGCTATTGCCAATCATTTGGGCCAGAGAATTGGAAAGGGCTTCCGAAGCCAGGGGGCCAGCACAGAGTGCCACATAGTCATAATTTGCTGCTGAGAGCAGAGGATCATCAAGGCTGTCTATACGCCGGCAAACGCGTTCAATACGCTCTTCAGCCTGCACTTTTTGAGTCAGATAGCGAGAAAAAGCCTGCCGATCCACGGCCAAGGCCTTGTCCGCCGGGATGCGGCACCTATCAGCGGCTTCCATGAACGCACTGCCAAGTTCTCGCATTTCCTGCTTAAGCAGGCCAACGCCACTTGTCAGCTCAGCCGAGCGCAAGGAATTGGAACAAACCAGTTCAGCCAAGTCGTCACTGACATGCGCTTCTGAACGAAATTGCGGTTTTTGCTCATAGAGGACCACACGAATTCCGGCTTGCGCCAGTTTCAGCGCACATTCGCAACCCGCAAGACCTGCTCCGATCACGGCAACCTTTTTTTCCACAGCGCCTCCAGGCAAAACAACACGTCAAAGATCACAGTTTAGCCCGGCAGAGGGAATTTTCTTGCATTTTCACCTTTCCTGCCGCAAACTAATAAACCTGCCAATTGCCAAATAAGCAGGATCTACGCCCATCACCCTTCATTCCGTGCATTGCGGGAACGGCGTGCCTTAAACATTTTTTCTGCCCAAAGGAAAAACCATGTCTCAGATTTTTTCAAGCATCAAGGAACGTGAAGAAAAATTTCTCTTACGCTCGTACAGCCGCTATCCATTGGCCATTGTCAAAGGCAAAATGTCACGGCTGTGGGATGCCGACGGCAAAGAATACATTGATCTTCTGGCAGGCATTGCCGTTGCGGCACTCGGTCACTGCAACGAGGAACTTGCCGCTGTGCTCGCCAAGCAGGCAAACAAACTCTGGCATGTCAGCAATCTCTTCTATCAGGAAGAACAGCTGGAATTGGCGGAAGTTCTGCTTTCCACCACCCATCACGAACAGGTTTTTTTCTGTAATTCCGGTGCCGAAGCCAATGAAGCGGCCATCAAACTTGCCCGCCGCTACACCAAGAAAGTCAAAAAACGTGATGCCTATGAAATTCTCACACTTGAAGGCTGCTTCCACGGCAGAACGCTGGGAACCTTGGCGGCAACAGGCAGACAATCCCTCTATGACGGCTTTGAGCCCTTGCCTGAGGGTTTCCGCCAGGTGCCGATCAACGACATCAAAGCCATGGAAAAAGCCATCACAGACAAGACCTGTGCCGTGCTTCTGGAGGTTGTGCAAGGAGAAGGCGGAGTCGTACCTTTGGCCAGTGACTATCTCAAGCAGGTGGAAGCGCTCTGCCGCCAAAAAGACATTCTTTTTATCTGTGACGAAGTGCAGGCAGGCTTTTGTCGTACCGGTTGCTTCTGGGCCTTTCAGAACTATGGACTGAAACCCGACATCATCAGCACAGCCAAAGCCCTGGCCAACGGACTGCCCATGGGTGCCATGATGGCCACCTCGGAAGTTGCCCGAGGCTTTGTGGCGGGAAGTCACGCCACAACCTTTGGCGGTGGCGCGTTGGCGTCAGCTGTGGCAACCCAGGTTGTGCGCATCATGCTCAGAGACGAACTTGCCAAGCGTGCGGCCAAACTCGGCACAGCGCTCATGCAACGGCTGAATGATCTCAAAATCAAGCTGCCTGGCAAAATCAAAGAAATTCGTGGCCTGGGCCTGATGATTGGCATCGAGATCGGGGAAAACTGCCCGCAAGTCTGGCAAGAACTGCTCAAGCGAGGCTATATCTGCAGTCTTTCACACAACGTCACGCTGCGCCTGCTTCCGGCGCTGACCATCGACGAAGCCGATCTTACAAGCTTTGCCGATACACTTGCCGATATCCTCAAAACGTTCTAGGCGCAACAGGCTTCTCGCAAAGCCAATGGGAAAAGGCTCTGGGCAGGCTTTCGGGCTTAAGCCAGTCTGGCCAGCAAAGGCATTCTGTGGCGGGCAAAAAGAGCGCTGCCTGATGCAGAAAAAAACAGGAATACTCTTTTCCGCCATACAAGGTATCGCCAAAGAGGGGATAACCAAGACCAGCCGCATGGGCTCGAATCTGATGCCTGGCGCCCTTGTGGATAACGCAACCGGCAAGGGTCAGATCACAGGGACTCACGTCCAGGGAGAGCGTAAGCCAGGGCGGAAGCGCTGAGCCAGAGGCAAAGTGTGCCAGGGGAATAAACGTTGTGCAACGGCTCCAGGGTGCTTCGGCACTCTGGAGCTTTGTGCGTCTGCGCTTTTTGGTATCAAGAGCCATTTTGGCCTGACAGACCGAGGGAAGAAGACCTTGCAGCAGAGCCAAATACTTTTTCTCCACAAGCCCCGCGTCTTCAGCTGCCCGAAACTGCGTCTGAGCAGCCAGGGAGCTTACGGCAGCGACAAGACCTGAGGTTCCAAAATCCAAGCGCTGCACCAGACGCGGCGTTTGCCCGGACGGACTCAGTGCAGGCAAAAGGGCTTCCAAAGAAGGATTTGGGCTGCCAGCAAGGTGTACGCTATTGAGGCCCCTGGGCTTGTAAAAAAAGAGCAGTTCCCCCTGCCGCTGCAAAAATCGCGCAGCCGGAGCCAACGCTTGGGATTGGCACAGGCAAAGGCTTACGACATCATGCAGTGAGAGCTTTGTGGCGCATACGGCAGGTTTGCCATTGACCAGGACTTGACCGGCCTCAATCAAACGACGTCTGGCCCGCAGACTGTTTGCAGGGCAAAGAAGCTGCAGAGCCCGATCCAGACGTTGCCCCACCCACGCCTCTTCCACAATCATCTCACAAGCCTGCATGCCACTCCCCGTACTCACAGAGGCAACGCTCAAGAGCGTCTATGGTCAAGGCAGGATCGTGCAAAACCCCGTTCTTGGTCAAGGGCACAAAAAGCAGGGAAATCCCCATCTCACGCAAGCGTTCCTGAGCATCAGGCTCCAGGCGTCCCTGATAATCTCCGTGCGGATCGCAAAGCACATAATGCAAAAGCTCGCTGTTGCGGGCCGAGGGCGCATCCAAACGCAGGGTAGACAGCAAAATGTCGATCTGCGTCAAAAGCGAAGTATCCCCGAGCTCAGGATCCCAGCCAAGATTGGGAATAAAGATTTTGGGACAGTTTCGCGCAGCAATGGCTTGCCCGATCCCCCGCACAAGGAGATTGACCAGAACACTGCTGTAGAAACTCCCCATGGGATAGCAAATGGCATCTGTCCGCCCGATCCAGGCACACGTCCCTCTGGCTGCCGGCGGACGGCAGACATCGCGGGCCGCATGCGAAGGCGAAAGACGCTCGTGCACTGTGAGAAAAATCCGGCGCACGCGGGAGGGGAGGCTTTTAAAATGGTGCTGCCCCAGCACAAAAGATCCGTCGGCAAGTTCGCAGCCAAGATGTAAGGATTCGTCCACCACCGGCAGCACAACCCCACGGACGTGCAAAAAACGGCTCAGACAGTCCAGTGTCGGTTCAAATTCACGGCCGTTTTCCAGGTAAACCGAGGTCAAAAGCAGATTGCCGAGACTTGCGCCGCGCAAATCGAAATGCCCTGGCAGACGCTGCAGTATGGCCTGAAGCTGCTTGCAAAGGAACGAAGCCTCTGCGGGATCGGTGTCTGACCAGAAAGGATGGTCAAGAGAAACCATGGCCCGCAGACGCACAAACAATTGCCCAGGATCAGCGTCAGCTGGCAGTCGCATTTGAAAAAAATCGAGAATGTGCGGGGAGAGTTTTGCCGGATCGGCGAGGGCCAAGAGTCGATTTCTGAGATCGCCCATAGCCGGGATGGCAAAGCAACGCCTGATTTCTGCGGTACTGCCGCCGGAATCAAACGTGGTCACGATGTGAATGGAATGAGGATTACTACGGGCAAGATAGCCACTCAGCTCGCGCAAAGCTGAGCCGCCGGTGAAGAAGAGGAAGGACGGCTTTTTTTCCCAGTTTGGACCCTGTTCCCACACGTTCTCACCCTGTTCTTAACGTCTCTGAGAAGCGCGGTCGCCTGAACGCCCAAAGTTAAACGCCAATTCCTTCATTTTTAAATAAATGAGGCGGCTGATCCAGGCATCGGTCGCCGCATAGACGATCTGGCGAGAACTCAGCTCCTGCAGACTCCAATTGGAGCATTGCGAGCCTTTGGAGATTCTCAAACCAAAGAAAGCGGCCGCCAATGTCCGCAGACCTTGCGAAGAAAGTTTATTGAGTCGCGCCACACTGCCAAGATCCACAAGGCCAGCCGGCGTAAAGGTGAAGAGCTTGGCTAAGGATTGCATATCGTAGCGAATGCCAACACCGGCCTTGATCACCGAGCTGTCACCCAATAATTCCGCCAGATGGGGGCCAAAAGGCAGCCAGGAAAGCTGCACAAGATAAACGGCATTGCCTGTGGCCAGTTGGACCAGCGAGGGGGCATTGGTCTTGCCCTTGCGAAACGTGGGTCTGGTTTCCGTATCGAAACCGAGGACTTCAGCGGAACGCAGATCGTCCAGAGCGCTCTGCCAAGCCGGGAGATCCCGGATCAGATGCACTGGCCCGTCATAATGAAAAAGCGGCAACGCATTGATCTCATCGGAAGTCAGACGCCGGCGTAAATTCTGAAGACGATCCTGTTCCAGCATAGTCACTTGCCAATGCAAAAACGGTCAAAAACCGCATTGAGTACTTCATCAGGGGTTGAGACGCCAATCACTTCTCCTAACATCTCAGCCAAAAGATCGAGACGAACGGCACAAAGATCGTAGGGGACATTGGCTCTGACATCGCAGATCAGTGCAGAAAGCTCTTTGCCCGCCTTGGAAAGCGCAAGCGCCTGACGCACATTGCAGCTGACATGCTCACTGGCGGGCTCGGCACTGCCAAGTAAAAGATCGTGCAAACGCCTGGCAAGTTCATCAAGGCCCTGGCCGTTCAGGCAACTCACAAAGCAATTGTCATAGTCTTTGGCCCAGCAGGGCAGATCAAAACCGGCAGCAACAAGATCTCTCTTATTCCAGACCAGCAGCTTGGGCGTCTGCGCATAGTTGCTCAGAATTTCGGCATAGTCGCTGTCAGGGCAGCTTGCCGCGGCAGGCTTTTGCTGCCAGCGGCTCTGGTCAAAGACCAGGACAATGGCATCGCAGTGCTCAAGACAGGCCTGTCCGCGGGCAATGCCAAGAAGCTCCACAGGGTCCTGACTTTGCGCATGCAAACCCGCGGTATCAATGAGTCTGACCGGCAAACCGTCGAGATCACAAAATTCTTCGAGGAAATCCCGCGTAGTGCCGGCGACCTCCGTAACCAGGGCCCGCTCACGTCCGAGCAGGGCGTTCATCAGACTCGATTTGCCGGCATTGACGGCCCCGGCCAGAACAACGCGAGCCCCTTCCTGCATCAGGCGTCCCCGCTTGCTCCCCGCTAAGAGCGCCTCCAAAGCCCGCTGCAAGCCAGACAAATCCTCAAGAAAACGGCTACGCTCAAGGCATTCCACTTCATCGTCTGGAAAATCACAGGCCACAGCGAGTTCTGCGCGCAAGGCATCCACCCGCCCTCGCAAATCCGCCATTTTTTGGGAAAGATGCCCGCAAAGTCGCTGCACACTGTCGGCAAGGGCCGTACGCGAAACTGCGCCCACCAACTCACCCACAGCTTCCGCCTGGCTTAAATCCAGACGGCCATTCAAAAAAGCCCGTTTGGTGAATTCTCCGCGCTGCGCCGGTCGGGCTCCGAGCTGAAAAAGACGGGCCAAAACGCTTTGTAAAATCAAGGGATTGCCATGGCAGTGAATCTCCGCCATGTCTTCGCCGCTGTAGGTTTTGGGGGCAGGCATGTAAACGCCCAAGACGTCATCCAAAAAACTGCCGTCTTCAGCTTGAAAACGGCCTCGATGCATGACCCAAGGGCGAAAATGATCAAAAGACAAGGCGGAAGGCAAAACGATCTTTGTCAGCAAGGACAAGGCCTCTGGCCCTGAAATGCGCACAATGCCAATGGCGCCGTTGCCTTGAGGCGTGGCCACCGCAGCAATGGTACTCATTCCTCGTCAGCCTCGCTCTCTCCCTTTTCGTTGCGCTTGTACATGATCACAACGCGTTTCATGGTCCCCACACCGATGCTGCGCGTCTGAATATCGTGCTCATCCTGCAGGCTCAGATGCACAACCCGACGGTGATAACTGGAGAGGGGACGAGTGGAAAAAGAGCGTCCGGTCTGACGGGCACGCTCTGCCAAGGAATGCGCAATCTCCTGAAGCTTTTCCTCCTGACGCTGACGATATTCACCGGCATCCAGCTGCAAACGCACTGCAGCGCCAAATTTATGGGTGACAATACGTGAGGTCAGATACTGAATAGCCACCAGGGTCTGCCCTTCACGGCCAATGAGCAGACCAGAATATTCACCGCTGTCGATGTGGACGCGCACTCTGTTTTGAAAAACCTCAAACTGCAGTCCAACTTCTTCGCCGATGATCGTGGAAATAATCTTCTGCAGCACCTCTTCCAGAAAGGCCCTGAAGGACTCCGAAGCCAGCTGTTCTGCGGAAAGCAAAGGCAGGCCTTCGGGAAGTTCATCGGGCATTTCTTCTGCGGGAATATTCTTCTCACAGGTGCTAAAGGCAGCCAACGTCGCTTCAGCCTGGGCAAATTTCTTATCCTCAGGCGAGGCCTGGGGCGCAGCGGCACTTTCCGGCTCAGGCTTGCTCTCTTCGCGTTTAGCCGGGGTTTGCCGTTTGCGCCGATTCTGCGGCGCACGCTTTTCTCGGACTGCCGGCTGTGGGCTTGCGTGGGCAGACAATTCCTCGTGCTCTGTTTTGACCGACTCTTCAGCCTGTTTCAGACGTGCACGCACGGAAGCTTTACAGGTACCAACAATACCAAAAATTCCGCTTTTGGCATCGCGTAAAATCTCAATCTCCAGCTGTTCACGGCTGACACCAAAATAGTTACACGCTTCGACTACGGCAGCATTGATATCTTTTCCCTGAAACTCTTTAAAAGCATCCATAGTTACCCCATGACAAAACAACTCCGCGATTTTTCAGGCCTCTCTGGCATTAGGCATTGGCTGCTGACTTTTTTTGATTTTTGCGCATCATCAGCCATTGCTGGAAGATGGAAAGCACATTGTTCACAAGCCAGTAGATAACGAGACCTGAGGGAAAACCGAGAAAGAGGAAGGTAAAGATAATGGGCAGAAACATCATGATCTTGCGCTGCATGGGATCAGCGGCCGGAGGGCTCATTTTCTGCTGAATGACCATGGTCACGCCCATGATGATGGGTGTGATATACAGAGGATCCTTGGTGGAGAGATCCGCCAGCCAGAGCATATCAGTGCCAGGCAGGGTGGAAATCAACGGGGCATGTCTGAGTTCAATAAAGGTCAAAAGCGCCTGATAGAGACCAAAGAAGACTGGCAGCTGCACGAGAATGGGCACGCAGCCGCTCGCGGGATTGACGCCGTAGGTCTTATAGAGGTTCATGACCTCTTTGTTCATTTGTTCTTTGTCATTCTTGTACTTTTCTCTGATTTCCACCATGCGCGGCTGGAGTTTCTTCATCTTTTCCATGGAGGCATAGCTTTTGGCCGTCAGAGGCCAGAAAAGGGCCTTGATGACAAAGGTCAAAAGGATGATGGCAATGCCCCAGTTGTGAACGAGATCGTAAAAATTCTGCAGAATCCAAAGCAGGCCCTTGGCAATCAGACTGAACATGCCCAGATCCACGCTCTTGGCAAGATCCTCAGACACCGCCAGGAGCTGTTTGCGATCCTTGGGGCCAAACCAGTAGCGGACTTTCAGCCGACGGCTTTCCTTGGCGCCGAGCACAAGATCAGCTTGCTCCAGAGCCGCACGATAGACCGTATTCTGAGCACGGCCTTTCATGATGCTATTGTCGGGATTCTCAGGCAGCACAGCAGCCAAAAAATAGTTACTCATGGCGCCGGCCCAAAGCATGCGGCCACTTTCCATGCGTCCCTGCTGCGTCAGGGTTTCAAAAGACGACTCTTCATCCAGCGTGCCATTATTGTCCCAGGCCACACGCATCACATCGTAGCGATCACCACCGGCATTGCGGGAATCTGCGGCTACCGTATAGGCCAAACGAATGGTGCGTGATTGTTCAGAGAGATTGGCGATCACCAATTCTTCTTCAAGCAGATAGCTGTCCGCCGAAAAGGTGAAGTTGCGCTGTACGCCAAGCCCATCCACTTCGCCGCGCAGACTAATCTTCCCGGTCTGAGAGGGCTTGAGATTGAGCTTTTGCTCCATGCTCGTTTCCAAGGCCCATTTGCCAGTACTCCACGAGGGCTGGCTATTGATCACAAGACCCAGAGGCGCCACAGCTGCGGCCCGGTCGCTGACAATATTCACCAGCTGCGCATTGGGCTCCAGGCTCGTACGGTAGTTTTTCAGGGCAAAAGAACGCAAAGCGCCGCCCCCTGAATAGAGCACGGCCGTATACAAGGGCGTTTCCACCGTAAGGTCTTTGCCCTCAGAGGGCGTGAAGGACGGCAATAGCGCCTCACGCTCCGCTTCGGCTTTTTTCTGCGCTTCCTCTTGAGCCTGCTGCTTGGCCAGTTCTTCCTGCTCGGCCACCAGTTTGGGGTCTGGAGCGGGTATCCAGCCCATATACTGTGCTAGGGAACTCCAGCCAAAGACCACGACCAGACACAGGACTATGGCCAAAACAATATTTTTGGTGCTGTTATCTTGCATATCTTGCATAAAATCTCACTTATCCTTATCGGGCCGAGAATTGCTCAGCGGAGGCACAGGATCATACCCTGATCCACCCCAGGGATGACAACGCAAAAGACGCTTGAAAGCAAGCCATCCACCGCGCAAAAGACCGTGACGCAGGATGGCTTCTGCCGCATAGGCAGAACAAGTCGGAATGTAACGGCAAGCCGGGGGCAGAATCGGAGAGAGAAAAACTTGGTAGAGACGAATGGGAAGGATGAAGAGCTGCCGGAACAACACAAGAATTTTCACGCATCGGCCCCCTGGTGCTGGTCCATGAGACCGGGCAGGCCGGAAGAATGGAAAATGCGCTCAAACAGAGGTCCTAACTCGGCCTCTGTCCGGCGCAGATTCAGTGTCGCATCCGCCTGTTTTTTGACTACTATACTAATATCCGCCGTACAGCCTTTGAGAAAAAGGTCGGCCCTGGAAAGGCAGAAACAGGGGCGGAAGTAAAGACGAAAAAATTCACGCAGCACACGTTTCAACCTATTCCTGACCACGGCGTTGCCGACTTTCTTGGAAACCGACAGACCAAGGCGCGGAAAACCACGCTTGGGTGTGGGCAGAACAAAAACAAGAAAATGCGGCGTATGGTATTTTCGCCCGCTCTTGTAGCAAGCCTCAAACTCAGCTCTTTTCCGCAGCCGAAAATGTCGAGGGAATCTCAGGTCAACACAGAGATTACCCTGCATTCCTGTTTCAGGCACTCAGACGCTTCCGACCCTTGGCGCGACGACGACGAATGATGGCTCGGCCACTAACCGTCGACATGCGCACACGAAAGCCATGTGTACGGGCCCTTCTGACCTTGCTCGGCTGATAGGTTCTTTTCATATTATCCTCCAAAAAAATCCGCACGGCGCAAAAATTCTCGAACTGCGCCTGCTAAAAGACAGAGAACCGAGACCCGGGCGGCAAAGCGCCGGAGTCTCGGAAGAATACAGGGGTGTAGAATACACATCACACCCCAGTGCGTCAAGAGCACATGCGGCAAAAAGAGCGTTCAGACTACTGCAGAGGCACTCCTACCGGTGGCACAGGCTTCAGCGGTGCCAGACCGCTACGCTGTCTCTGACCAGAGGCTGGCTTATCTCGCTTCACGTCCAGTTTGGCACTGGTATGCGCGGGTTTTGTGGTGGGCCTTGCGGTCTGAGCCCTTGAGCTCCTGGCCGCACGCCCCTGAGAACGCCTGTGCGCCCTACGGCGCTTACTGGCTTTGGCTGGTTTCTGCGCCACAGGCTCATCCAGCATCAAGAAGGGGCGATCAGCGGGATCTTTGAAACGCATGCCCACCAGACGCACCTGACGCGGTGTGAGCAGAGAATTCCAGTAAAGACGCGCTCCGCCGTGTTCAATCCATTCATGGGTCAGATTGAGCTGACCGTCTTGAGTCCACTGAGGAACCTGCTCACCGGGCTCGGCTCTGCCAAGCTGCGGACTCAGGAGAAGCGCAAAACAGAGGAGCAAGTTGCGGATCATCGGCCTAGTCATAGGCTCAGCCTCCTTACACCACACCGTAACGTACCATCGCAAAATCGATCAGACGATATCTCACACGATTTCAGGCGTTACGGTACGCCTAGTAGTTCGTTCTGTAAATAGCCATACTAATTAAATGCACTCATGATATCCTCGAGCTTCCATTTCCAGCGGAAGATCACAGGCTCGCTGTTAATAGCGTCTATCCAGCGAGTAATGATTTTGATGAGATCCTCTTT
>JAILPJ010000019.1 GCA_024699605.1 Desulfovibrio sp.
AGTTGATTTCGTTCTTCATTGGTAAGAGTAACTCTGTATTTTGTGGGACGTCCCATATCGACCTCCGCCAGTTAGGGTAACTCCCGTGAGATCCCTTGTAGACTAGCGGAAGTTTGTAAATTTTCAAGTGTTACAAGGTACTAGCTTTAGGGGCGCGAAAAATCAATCCTATGATGTGCGAAAAGTGCCAAGAAAAAAATTTCGGGGGCATATGGGGGCATGGTTCAAGATAAATCTTCTGAATCTGTTGTTGTTTACGCATTTACAGCCTTAATTTGTCAGAGTTTTCGACTGCCTGGCCTGAGTAGCCCCATGTGTTATGAAATTTACTGAAAAACCCGCAAAGCCACAAGCTGAGCTGTTTTTTTCGTTTTTCTGGATCTGCACGAATTCGAGGTCATTTTGGAAGAGAGCTAGCGTACATATTCTGAGGCTTTAACGCAGCTCTCCTTTTTCCAAAAAGCTAGGCCATACTGCACAACCTTGCGTATCTGCGGCTCAAGACCTAATACATAATGACGTTCTTCGATCTGGCGAAGACCGGCTTCTGCTTGCGTATCAAGATCCTCACAGTTCTTAGCCAATTTAACTTCGAAAATTATGGCACGGCCATTTCTTGCATCTTCAAGGACAATATCTGGTCGTCCGAGTCCCACCTCACGGTTTGAAATAACCGCAAAGCCAGCACCCCGAAAAAGCCCTGTCAGAAAGCCGTGGTAGTAGTTTTCCGCTTGATCAAAGTAGCTGATCGTACTGTAGAGTATATCCGTTAGCGTTGCCTGGACAATGGCGCTCTCTCCCTTCCAAAGGGCCTCAATAAAAAGCCTAAGATCACGCTTGGCTATGGATTCGTAAAACCACTGCGAGATCGTTTCTGTAAAGATCTGCCGAACTTCCTTATTGGGGATTTGCAAAGCTGTATCATTATTGTCCGGCTGAATGGCTGCACATGTCAGGTAACCAGTCAAATAAAGGATGGTCCAGAGATTGTTTTCGTTCTCATAGACACTATCATAAGTGAGTTCTTCGCAAATTCTTACCTGAATGGCCTCACCCGCAAGCAACGATTCTACTTTACGACGGATGTCTTGACTGGCGTAACTGACAAGAGTTCGCACAAGCGTGTTGCCACTGGTATTGATCCAATAAAGCTTGGGGATAGCTTTGGGATTTTTTTGCAGGCGAAAAATGTGGCTTAGAATATCCCAAGGACAATAGACCTCGGTGTTTTCACCGAAACGATAGCCATCGTACCACTCTTTGATCTCGGCTTTGTGCTCTGTGAGTTCTGCACGCTTCAAGAGATCGTCCACCTCAGCTTCGGTAAAACCAAATTTGTCAGCATAGTCTTGATCTGACAGAGCATAACACATGAAGTTATTGAGCCCGGTAAAAATACTTTCTTTGGCAATACGCAGACAGCCTGTCAGCACGGCAAATTTCAGCGCTGGATTGGTTTTGAGGGCCGAACCAAGCACCTTTCGCATAAAATCGACCATCTCTTGGTGATAGCCTTTTTGCTCAGCATAATTGATCGGAACATCGTATTCGTCGATCAGCAAGATGACGGGCTTTCCCCAATGCTTTTCCAGGGCATGACAAAGTGTGTTCAAACTCTCTAGGCAATCCGAAGCATCTTCATTTCGCTCTATAATTCTATAAAAAACATCTTTGTCAACTTGTGGAACTGCTTCACTTTTTAAAATATAATCATGATCTCTAATTATATTTATAATATTTTTGCGAAATAATAAATAAGACTCATTAAAGTCTACTCCTTCTATACTTTTAAAAGTCAAAAAAATTACAGGATATTGATTCATCCATTCTAAACATATTTTTTTATTTCTAGAAATAGCCAATCCTTCAAATAATAATGAATTTTGTTGTCTAATATCAAAAAATTCCTGCAGCATCGACATGGTCAATGTTTTACCAAAACGGCGAGGACGTGTCACGAGGGAGACCGTTGGTGGCATTGTTGCAAGAAATTCCTCTAGAAAAGAGGTCTTATCTATATAGCAGCAATGATTTTCACGTAGGCTTCTGAAGGATTCGCAGCCGATAAATATATTAAGAATGGACATAGTCTGTAACTCTAAAAAATATCTACGAAAATTAGCAGTGGATGAGGAAAGACAGAGAGGAGCAGGAGATCAACGATTAAATTCTAAGACTTGGACAGAACTCTCTTTTTTCCAAAAGGCTATTCCATAGAAGATAATCTTGCGTATCTGGGGGGAAATGCCTGATACATACTGTTTTTCTTGGATTTGGCGAAGAGCGACTTGGGAGACTTGCTCAAGCTCATGATAGGTCTTAGCCGCCTTTACTTCAATAATCAGGGCACGCTTATGCCTTCCATCCTCAAGGACAATATCTGGCAGGCCGTGACCTTCCTCACGGTTTGAGAGAACCGAAAAACCTGCACCCCGTAAAAGCCCTGTCAGAAAGCCATGATAGTAGTTTTCCGCTTGATCAAAGTAGCTGATGGTACTGTAGAGGAGATCTGTTAGCGTTGCCTGGACAATGGCGCTATTCCCCTTCCAAAGGGCATCCATAAAGCTCTTCAGATCACACTTGGCAATGGATTCACGAAACCACTGCGAGATTGTTTCTATAAAAATCTGCCGTACTTCCTTATTGGGGATACGCAAGGCCGTATCAGCATTGCCCGGCTGTATGGCCGCACGGGTCAGATAGCCTGTCAGATAGAGAATAGACCAGAGATTTTTTTCATCCTCATAGACACTATCATAGGTGAGCTCTTCGCAAATTGGTACCTCTATAGCCTCGCCAGCAAGTAACGCTTCTACTTTATGGCGAATGTCTTGACTTGCGTAACTGACAAGGGTGCGCACAATGGCATTGCCACTGGTATTCTTCCAGTAGAGCTTAGGTTGAGCTTCCAAGTCATATTGTAAATCATACAGATATTGTAAAACATCCCAGGGACAGTAGATTTCCGTCGCTCGTCCAAAGCAATAGCCATCATACCATTCTTGCAGAGAGGACTTTTTCGCAAGCAAACCTCCTTGTTTCAGCAGCTCGTCTACTTCATTGGTTGTGAAACCAAAGCTATCCGCAAAACGATTATCCGAGACACCATAGCATTTGAAATTGTTTAAGCCTGTAAAAATACTCTTTTTGGCAATCCGCAGACAACCTGTAAGAATAGCGAATTTGCACGACGGATTGGTTTTGAGAGCTGATCCAAGCACATTTCTGAGTTTACCTACCATCTCTCGAAAAAAGCCATTTTGCTCGGCACAGTTCAGCGGTACATCGTATTCGTCGATCAAAATAATGACTTGTTTATTCCAGCAATCTTTCAGGGCGCGACTTAGTAGATAGAGTGATTGCTCTAATAGCACACCACTCTCTTTGTTATTTAACAGTATATCAAGCTTTTTCTTATCTACATCTTTTACACTTGAAGCCCTAAAAAGATAATCATGATCGCTGATAACGTTTGAAATTACCATAGCAAATTGCTGTAATAACGTCTTGTAGCTGTCACATTCAATATTTTTAAAGCTAACAAATATTACTGGATATTTATCCATCCAGTTTTTACAAATATTTTCATTTTCACAAATGCTAAGTCCAGCAAATAAATCATGACTATTTTTAGTAATGTCAAAAAATTCTTGCAACATTGAAAGCGTAAGCGTCTTTCCAAAACGGCGCGGTCGAGTCAGAAGAGAAACCATTGGAAGGGAACTATCTAAGAGTTCTTCTATAATATATGTTTTATCTATATAACAACAATTATTTTTACGAATATCATAGAATGATTCGCAACCAAGAGCAATATTCAGCAAAGCCATATATAAACCCTAGATACACCACTCTAACAATTAGTCATTCTTAGATAATTTAGTAAGTTTTTTAAGCTTGAGACAAAACTCTTCAAAGGCATGACGAGCGGCAAGCGTAGCAAAAGAAAATTCCTGACAGCGCGAGTGATCACCTTTCCAATATAAGAAAAGCCATGGCCCGCTTGAACCTGATTCAAGATGCTCCTCGCGGTTTTTAACAGTTCCACCCTTGATACAATTAAAAAACTCCAGCCATTCAGCTTCGCTCAATTCTTTAGAACCTGATTGAGTAATATGTTCCTCTCTGAGTGGCCAAACATTTCCCGCTCGTGTTTCGTGATAAAACATATACTTATTAGCATCAACATAAAACCGATAGCGTTGATAGTCTGGAGGATTGGTCGAAGCGTCATATGTGTAATAGAAGTCAAGAACATCAGTGAGGCTGACGTCGGTGCCAACAGTCAATTCTCTTGATAACATTTTATGGAAGATACTCATAGCCAGGACCTCAGCAGCGACACATGCTATCGCAATGAACAGCAGTGCAGCGAGCGTTGCGGAGCATTTTGCAAAGATGTCACGATGCATACGGAAAGGAGAAGAACTTTTTGAGGTTGATAGCTGTCAAACAAGCATTCAGCAAGCCATAGCGTTTTCGAGCGCAACAGCTTTCCAAAAAACATCGCCAAGGAGAGCTCTTGCGCCTAAAATCTGTTTACATCTCCATACAGCGCTTGGCATTCTGAAAGAATACTTCTTCAAGAGCCGAGTCCTTGAGACCTGAAGTGAGCACACGCTGAATCTCCACACTGGGATGATGGAAAGGCGAATCAATACCAAACAGAACCCGTTCATGCCCAACCCGCTCATAGGCGTTTTTGATCTGACAGCCCATGGGCATGCCGCTGGTCTCAAGGAAGATATTGTCAAACTTGCTGGCCATGGTGATGGCAGCATCAATGTAGACACCATGACCATGCCCCATATGCAGCATCACGATGCGTACCTGCGGGTGCCGTTCGGCAAGCAGGCCAATTTGCCAGGGTAGAGAAAACGGTGGGTGACCTGAGTGGATAAAGACAGGGCAGCCAAAACGACTGGCGATTTCCAGAACCGGATCGGCTACGGGAGAATCGGCGCAATAGGCATCAAAGAGCGGATGCATCTTGACGCCCGCAAACCCCTCTTCGCTCAGGGCCCGTTCCAACGCATCACAGGCTGCTTGACCGAGATTGGCGTTGACCCAAAAAAGTGGCACAAGGCATGACGCCTTGTCTTTGTGCGTCAATCGCCAGGTGTCACAGGCTTGTTTCAGCTCACTGTTCAGCGTAGCGCCAGCCGGGCAGACGATGGTCTTTTCGATGCTATAGTCGCTCATCTGCTGCGCCAGACGCTCCACAGTAAAATCAATGTCAAAAGGATTGCCAAAGGCTCCAAGATGGGTATGGGCATCAATCTTGACAAAGGCCGAGGCATCGGGAAAGTGCTCGCTCATAGCTCCTCCGATCAAAATGGCTGATTGAGAGACTGAGTTCTCCATGAGAAGCTTACGGGAAATGAGCGTTTGCAGAAATCTTTCCAGACCAGTGATCGCTCAAGACAGACCGAGCACGAAGACGTACTACGCAAGCTTTCAGCAGGGGAGTGGGGAAAAACAAAGGATAAATAAGGATAACTGTGGATGCGTTTGTGAAACAACAGAGAGGGAAGGGCAAAGGGCAGCTTTCATAGCCAAAGCTTGGACTGCCTTTTGCTCCGAGCCTGAGAAGGTTTCTACGCCCGTAGGGAGGAGGGAAAAAACAGGGAGCATCAAAGGTCTTGATACTCCCAGAAGAAAAGAAAGCAGGGCGCTGTTACGCCTCTACGGCCTCATATTCCTTGCGCAAACTTTCAATGAGTTCATGCACAGAAATAATGGAATTGACCCGGTAGACATTGGCCCCACAGAAGGCAAAGCCCTGTTCCAGCCGTCCACGCATGGCGTTTAAGAGCACACGGGCAATGCAGTAGGGGGTCTTTTCCCGATTGCAGGTCTTCACGCAGTGGAAAATGCATTTGAAGGGTTTGGTCAGACCGTCACGTGAGCGCTGAATAAAATCGTTGTACAGCGCACGGCCGGGCATGCCAACGGGGCTGTTGATGATGGTGATGTCTTCTTTGCGGGCCTTCACAAAGGCCTGTTTGAAATTCTCGTCAGCATCGCATTCATGGGTGGCCACAAAACGTGTGCCCATCTGCACGCCGCTTGCGCCAAGCTCAAGATAGCGGTGGATATCTTCACCGGTATAGACACCGCCCGCCGCGATCACGGGGACCTTGCGGCCGTATTTGTCTTCAAAGGGTTTGACGGCCTCCACCACCTGCGGCAGAAGCTTATCCAGAGCAAATTCAGGATTATCGATATCCTCAGGCTTGAAACCGAGATGACCGCCGGCCTTGGGGCCCTCAAGGACAAAGGCATCGGGCAGATAGTCGAAGCGTGAAAGCCATTTTTTGGCAATCACGGTAGCGGCCCTGGCCGAAGAAATGATGGGCACAAGCTTGGTTTTAAATTCCTCTTTTTTCTCTTCGCACAGCTCAAGCAGGTACTTGGGCATGTCCAGAGGCAGACCTGCGCCGGAAAAAATCACATCAATCTTATTTTCAATGGCTGTTCTGACCATTTGGGCGAAGGTGGTCAAAGCCACCATAATGTTCACGCCAATAATGCCGTTGGTCGCTGCCCGTGCTTTTTTGATCTCTTCCTTCAGAGCCCGTAAATTTGCCTCAACCGGATTCTGCGCCACATCGCTTTGGGTCATGCCGATCATGGCAGCGGCGATGACGCCTATGCCACCTTCTTTGGCCACAGCAGAGGCCAGACGCGAAAGCGAAATGCCAACCCCCATACCGCCTTGAACAATAGGCGTTTGTGCTGTCAAATCACCAATTTGCAACGCAGGAAAGGGCATGGAAAACCTCCGGCCTTGGGCAAACAATCACAAACAAGCCTCGAAAGCGTCAGCCATCTGGCTTCTGTCTGCCAATACGCACACACCATAAAAAAAATAACAAAAAGTATGCTAATTCGAACTGATGCAAATTGCAAGGGCAAGGCCGACGATTTTTCAAAGACTCAGAGCAAACAAGCCCTTGTCGAACAAAGCCTAAGCATTCTGCCCGCAGCTTCGCTGGCAGGGCACACAGAAATCTCAATCTGAGGTCTTGTGACTGAGAAAGACCTGACCCAGATCACCGCCTCCGGCCATGCGGGCGAGCTCCTGACGGCGATCGTCTTCGGACAACTGCACACAGAGGGTGCGAGTGCTATCCTTGGTCACAAGTTTCTGAATCTGAAAATGTCGCTTGGCCTGGGCGGCAAGCTGAGGCCAGTGCGTAATGAGGATAATCTGATGGCGTTCGGAAAGCTCTCGCAGTTTTTCAGCCAGCTTGTTTAAGGTTAAGCCGCCCACGCCCGAGTCGACCTCGTCGAAAATAAAGGTTGAAGCGTCCTGATTGGTCTCAAGACTGGTCAGAGCCAGAAGAAAACGCGAAAGCTCGCCGCCTGAGGCAATATCATCCAGGGCTTTCGGCCGCTGCCCCGGATTGGGTGCCCAGAGCAGACGAATGCGCTCGTCGGCAATGTCCTTGTAGAGGGGGAAAGGGAGATATTCCGGCAAAACCCGCACGTGTTCGGAAAAAGCCAGGTCTTTTAATTCACGCTCAAGACGCTGCAAAAACGCTTCTGCCGTTGTGTGGCGCAGAGGCTGGATCTTCTGCAAGACCTGCGAGAGCTTACCCATCAGCTCTTCTTCCTCATGGCGTAACTGCCCAAGATCAAGGGCCACGGAATCCAGAAAGGAGAGACTTTCCTCAAGTTCCGTCTGCAGCTGCATAATTTCAGCCATTGAACGGTGGAGCTTGCGTTTGAGCTGAGCCAGCTCATAGAGCCGCGCCTCAATGGTGTCGAGATCTCGCACCTGTTCGGCTTCCGGGGGATTTTGCAGGCGTCTGGCCAGAGCCGTCAGCTCTGCCTGAAAATCCATGCAGGCATTCAAGCCCGCAGCAAAGCTCTCATCCATTTCGCTTAACACACCAAGCTCTTTTTCAAGCTTGGAAAGCCCATCCTGCAGACCAGGCCCCTCGTCGCCATAGATCAGGGAGAGGGCGGCTTCATAGCGTTTTTTGATCTCGCCTGAGAGTCTGGCCTTTTGGCGCAGCTCTTCCAAACGCTCCTCTTCACCGGCTTCCGGTGCCACCTTGCGAATTTCTGAAAGCTGCATATCGAGCAGATCGCGCTTTTCCAGGAGATCTTTTTGACGGTCAAGGAGGGTCTTTTGCGACTCGGCATTGGCTTTGAGTTGACTGACAAGCTCATCGCGCTCCGCTAAAAGTGCAGGCTGAGGGAAATGGCGTTCAATCAGCTGGCTCTGGAAGGCCGGGGACAACAATTTCTGCTGGGCATGCTGACTGGTGTAGGTGATCAGCTTGGGTCTGAGCTCCTTTAAGATCTCCTGCGTGTGCAGGGTATCGTTGACAAAGATGCGGCTGCGGCCGCTTTCCACGATCAGTTCGCGTCTGAGCAGAAGATCACCTGTCTCAGCTTGAAAGAGCCCTTCCACAATGGCCCGCTCAGCCCCAGGGCGCACCATATCGGCTTTCAGGCGATCACCCAGAAGAAAGGAGAGGGCCTTTAAGATAAAACTCTTGCCGGCCCCTGTCTCACCGCTCAGCACATTCATGCCGGGGCACAGTTCAAGGGAAACGTCTTCGATCAGGGCAAGATTGCGGATATGCAGATATTCCAGCATGGATACTGCGAGCTCCTAGCCGGTTAAACAATGAGCAAGAAAAGCAAGGGACGTGTTTCTGCCTGCAAGCGCAGGCTAGCTGACCACGCTGAGCCGTTTTCGGCAGACACCTGTCCTTTGATCAGGCTTAGAAAAAACGGTGCTTGAGTCTGGGATCAAAGAGATCGCGCAGACTTTCGCCGAGCAGATTGTAGCCTAAGACGGTCACAAGAATGGCCAGACCAGGATAAAGAGAGAGCCAGGGGGCTGTTTCAATGACGTTTTTCCCGTCCATGAGCATATTCCCCCAGCTGGCCTCAGGCGGCTGCACGCCAAGGCCTAGGAAACTCAGGCTGGATTCAATGAGAATGGCGCCGGCAACGCCCAGGGTGGCTGAAATGAGCACAGGCGCCATGGCGTTGCGCAGAATGTGCGTAAACAAAATGACCCGTGTGGGACTGCCGCAGAGCCTGGCCTGGGCCACAAAATCCCGTTCTCTGAGACTTAAGGTCTCAGCCCTGACCAGACGCGTCACCCCCATCCACGACGTTAAGCCAATGACAAGCATGATATTGGTCAGATCCGGTTCCCAGAAAGCGATCACCGCAAGGATCAGAAAAAACGAGGGAAAACAGAGCATGACGTCAACAAAACGCATGATCACTTCATCCACAAGGCCGCGGAAATAGCCGCCGATCAAGCCGAGGCAGGTGCCAATGGAAATGGAGATACCCACGGCCACAAAGCCCACCCAGAGCGAGACGCGGCCTCCGTAGAGCAGGCGTGAGAATACGTCGCGGCCCAGACGATCCGTGCCCAGGAGAAAATCGGCTGAAGGCGCTTCCAGGATATGGGCAAGATGCAGCTCATTGGGGGGATATTGCGCCAAAAAAGGCGCCAGAAGCGCTGCCAGGGACATGACAAGCACAATACTCACGCCCAGGCCGAGTTTGCCATAGGCACCAAGCCAGGCCAAGACGTAGTCTTTGGCAGAAGATCGTGTCTCAGCCATTTTGCCCTCCCGCACCTTGACGGATACGCGGATCCGCCAGGCCATAGCAGACATCGGCCAGCAGGTTGCCAAGCAGAGTCAAGACACTGCCAAGGACAAGATTGCCCATGATCATGGTGTAGTCACGCGCCATGACCGCGGAATAGAAGAGATTGCCAAGGCCCGGCAGGGCAAAGACCGATTCAATGATGACGCTGCCACCTATCAGGCCAGGCACAGAAAGGCCGAGCAGGGTGATCACCGGCAGCAGCGCATTGCGCAGACCATGGTGGACAATCACCTGATAGTTGGAAAGGCCTTTGGCGCGAGCTGTCAACATATAATCCTGACGCAAGACCTCAAGCATACACGAGCGCATATAGCGTGACATGCCGGCAAGACTGCCCACGGTATAGACCATGATGGGCAGTGTCAGATGGCGGGCCAGATCCAGGAATTTTTCCCAGCTTGTGAAATGCTCATAGCCCATGGAGGTGAGCCCAGAAATGGGCAAAAGCTTAAGGTCAATGCCGAAAAAGCTCATGAGCAGAAGAGCGAGCCAGAAGGAGGGCATGGCGAAGCCCAAAAAGACGAAGACCGTCAGGGCATGGTCCAGCCAGGAATTCTGTCGGCAGGCTGAGAGAATGCCGGCGGGAATGGCAAAGAGCAGGGTGAGGATCAGAGAAATGACGTTCATGGAGACCGTCAGTGGCAAACGCTCGAGGATTTTCGTCATCACTGGCCTGGCATCGGCACTCATGGAATTGCCGAAATCAAAGTGCAGAAGACGCCAAAGCCAGTCGAGATACTGTTCGCCCAGACTCTTATCAAGTCCGTAGACAGCCTCAAGCCTTGCTCTTGCGGCTTCACCGGCCAAGGGATTGAGGGTCACTTCCATATCCGTGGGGGAACCCGGTGCCAAATGAATGACGAGAAAGGAGATGATGGTGATGCCAAACAGAACGCTCACCATCCAGAGCGCTTTGCCGAAAATACGCCAGAGCAGGCTGCCTTGTGGAAAAAACGCCATATTATCCCGCTGTTTTGCTCAGCCACTGACGCACAAGGAAAACCTCCTCGGCCCAGGCCTCTGAAAGGCGTACATCGAGAAAGCTCTTGAAGAGCGAATCCAAAAGATCGAGACAACTTTCTATGAGATCGATTTTTTCAAGGAGCAGAGCATCGGGATCGTCGTCTGCCGCCTCGCTCTTTTCGATCTTGGGGGTCCTCAGACCACTCAGAGAAAAATCCTGGGCCTTCAGCACGCATTGAAAGCCCGCGCCGTCCTTTTCCAGGTGGAGCAGGGCGCGCACGACTTTCTTGCCCGTACCCAGGCCAAAACGCGCTTCGCTTAAGGGAGAGAAAACACCGGTCACCGAGGCTGTCTCACGCGCATCGCCATTGCCGCCGGCAACCACAATACGCTGTTCCATGGAAACGGAAAATTTCTCACCCTTGCTATCCACAAAGCCGTCAGGGGCAAGATCACTCTTGCACCAGAGCCAGGTTAAAAATTCCTGACCAAGAAGATCATCAATGGATTCAGCACTGCCTGCCATGCCAACCTCGTTTTTCTGTCAAGCGTACGCGTACGTTCTGTTAGGCTTCACCGCCATAAGCCACAAACTGCGTTTCTTCAAGGTTGTCAATGGCCATGACACCCTGTTCTCCAAGGAAGCGTTCTGCCAGAATCTGCGGTGTGATCTGCTCAAGGTGCAATTCAAAGGTCTGTTGAAAATAGTCCATGAAGAGGTCAATCACCTTGCCGTGTGTGGAGCCAAACCAGAGCTCATTGCGCTCAAGCGACCAGATGACGTTGAACTCGGCGGGAACAGGCAAGCAACGCTGACGCAGCTTCAAGACGACCTGTTCCTTGATTTCCTTTTTGCGTTCACGGGCAATGTACTGTTTATTGAGCGCAAGCATCCTTTGCTGTTCTTCCTTGAGCGCTATGGCCAGATGCTTTTTCAAGACGGCTGTGGGAATACGCCGTGTGTCAAGGCGTAGGGAAAAAACAATGAAACGCCCCTTGTAAGGCTGGGATTCACGCCACTCAGTGTCAAGCATGTCATCAAAGGACACCCAGCCAAAGGAACGTTCTTCGGGAAGCTCGTCGATATCGTGAAAAGCAAACTGTTTGAGTTTTTCAGGTACCGTGGGCCAGAATTCCTCGGGAATACTGTCCCTGACTCTGAAACGGGTAAAACTGCATGATGGATTACGAAAAGCCATAGAGGATCCTTACACTTCAGATGTGCCGCACAAATCTTCTGCAAACATCATAATGTAACAATAGTTATTTTTTGGCAAATGATTCTAGTATCTTTTCTGTCTGGCAGATAATAGCCTTTTTGAGTTTATGATATATAGGAGCATCTCTGTATTTTTTCATATGTTCATTGGCTAGGCCTGGTAAAATATTAATTATCTTATTGCCCATAACAATTATATCATTTATAGCAGTTTTTTCATCTATCCCAAAGCAAGCTGCTGTATTTACAAGATCATTAGAAGTAATGCTATCATGGCGGAATTTGCCGTTATAAGGCATCGCCATATACTGGTCAGCATAAGGATAATAATATATTGAATTCATATCATAGAGAGGAGCCAGTCGAGCTCTAAAGCCATCTCCTGGGTCAGGATAGAAAATAACAGAATAATTTTTCGCATGAGCATCAGTATTTTTAATGAACCAGGAATAGAGCATGGCTTGCCAAAGAAATACGGGAACGGCAATGCCGTTAGGCGCTTCTATCTTTAGTCTGGTGCAGACCTGAAGCAACGATGGCATACCAGCATAATGTTGAGGAGTTTTTTCTCGCTGATACTTTTCAGCTCGACCAATATCGAGAACCTGACAGAAGTCTATTTGATGGAGTCTTTTGCCTGCCATGCGATCATAGCGTTCAACGGCCACAAAAGCGCCGCGATTTACAGGGATAAGCTCGCAATTTGCAGCAGGCAGACCGATTTCTCTGGCCAGGTCCAGGCACAGGGCTTCGTTTCTCGCACTGTGAGGAAACTCTTGTACATTGGGCTTTAGGATATGTGTCGAAGGTTGCCCACCGGTCGGAACAAAGATCTGGCCACTTTCAAATATCACCGGCAGTTTGTCCTGCCCGCCACCCAACGACATTCGCACAGCGGGGGGGAGCCTTGCGATATGTCAGGCATTCCCCTGATATTGCCAGTGGCACATAGTCCTTCTTGAAAAATGATTCAACAGGGAGAAGCGCTTTACCTCCGGCTTCTTTCGGCTTTTCTCCCGGTGCTACAAAGGTCAGTGCACCGGCGCATTCCCGCCCTCATTTTGCCAAAAATCCAATCACATCCTGTGTGTCAAGATGTGTGATATGGCACATGCCAGTATACAGACTTCCTTCTGGCAGCAAATTTTCAAAAAAATTCCTGACAGTCTGTCCAGTATATGCTTCAGACCTCAAGGTCAGTGGATACGATAAAGACAGACCCTTTGCGTTAACATAGCTTGCATCATAGTGAAAAACATATTTGTCTGTATCCGTTTTTGTCAGCCTGCCTGCTTTTTCACCCGAAAGCCAAACATCAAGTTCCTGTATGGCTTTTTCCTCGAAAGCAACAAACTACTCTTTAACGTATATATGTCCGCAAGGGTTTCTCGCTTCTTGATCTTGTGTCAACAATAGTAACGATAGCTGAACGGCTTAGAGTAACGCCTAGTATCCATACCCCATGAAATAGATGCGTTTTACGGCAAAAAATTTATAAAAAATTGGATAACGGCTATTGATCTTTGACTTTGAGCAAAAGTATGGCCTGGCAAGGCAAAGGGCTCGGACAGCGCTTTATCGGCAGGAAAACCCACCTCTGAGCAAGAAAAACCGACAGCGTCAACGCTAAGTATATGTCACGAGGATACATTGGGCAAGCAAGAAGCAAGGCATTTAGGACCTTCTATCCCTCAGTCGGCTTCAGCGATCAGGGCACCTTCTTGCATCCAGACATGGCGACATTGGCATGCTTCGTCAAAGAAGGCCTTCAGGTAAAGGAAGATAGAAGGGCTTGTATCAGTCCTCAAAGGGCATACGCTTTTTGCTCCATAAGCAAAAACAGAACGGGAAGCCTTCAAGTTGTGTGGCCTGAAATAGAGCCTTGCCACACCTTAACTTTCCATCTAAAATGAGTCTTATGGAAAAAGCTCGCTCGCAGTTCAATCGACTTAACGACGTCTTCGTGAAGTACACGTTTTTCGACGAAGAGCGGAAACCTTTGACTCTCTCGCTTATCAATTCGTTCTTTGAAGCGGAGGGGACGCCGACCATTGTGGATTTCACTTTTCAGGACAGAGAACCCGATCCGGACGATCCCGATTCTAAGCAGCCACGACTTGACGTTCTTGGCGTGTGCTCAGATGGAACAGTGGTGGAGATTGAGTTTCAGAACATCATGTACGAGGGGATGGCTGATCGTGTCATTTTCTATTGGAGTCGTTTGGCGCAGAAGCGCAGCAGGGGAGCAAAGTACGATCAGCTTCCCCGCGTAGTATGCATCAACGTGCTTGGCTATACGCTGTTTCCTGATCTTCCCGACTATCACAATTGCTACATGGTGATGAACACGAAGAATCCGAAAGATTATCTTTCGCGGAGATTGGAGCTGCATTTTGCTGAGATACCAAAGTGGGAAGAAGTACGCCCTCAAACATCTGAAATGAGC
>JAILPJ010000053.1 GCA_024699605.1 Desulfovibrio sp.
TGTTTCGCCTGGCCGCCACCACCCCCCTGCAGGGGGGTGGTGGCGCCTCCCTCTCTCTGATTCTTGCCCTCGGGTATTCCTTTACCGCCCTCTATCACAACACTTTCTTCTCCTAGTGACAACTATCCTAACACATGGGGCAGATTTGCAGGAAGGTGCCCGTCATTGCTTAAAACAAGACATCCTCCACCTTACAGGATAACCAACCAGGCAGTTTATATGACAACGTTGCATCTTATTTTTTGTCGATCTGATGATGGCTGGATGGTGAAGATATGAGGATGACTGCCGGATACACTTGCCGCTTAGAAAAACGTAATTTGAAGTTGATCCTACCATGGGGCATGGAGTTTTTAAAAAACTCTGAAATAATCAATTCTATCTTATTCTACAAAAAAAACAATACCTAACAATTGGGTATATACAAATTTTTACATTTGTGCAGGATAGCGTAACAGAAGTAGTGCGATCATGAATAGGATGCAGCCGCACAAGCTTTGGCAGAGGTTCCCATGGGAGAAGTAAGCAGTCAAAGAAAAATCGCTACTGTTTTTTCCGACGTCTTGAGAAAGCCTTGTCAGATATTCTCGCTTATGGCCTGACAATCATTGAAGCGCCATCTATCTTCGGCAAGACCACTGCCCTGAGCAAATACGTGGCGACGAAGCATGCGTAGGCCGATGTGCGCTGGTACACCAGTTTCGATGAATCCACAGGCAATGCCTGGGCGGACACGACAATTATCAGCTTTAATGAATATCCAAATGCAGTGAAGTCTGGAGATCTGTTGCCACGTCCTGTGAACAAAGGCTCAGGCTGACCTTCGCTGAGGAGCTGATGAGATGCAGGGCGTTGCAATCATTAATGGATGTAAGGAACTCCCTATGAAGAACTGCATGCTTCTGTTTGCTGCGCGCTGTGGTGATGCTCTGCACAGCAGTTGCCTGGGCCGATGCGCGGCATAACGCCTTTCTGAAAGCCGCCCGGGATTTGGTTGCGAATCACAAGTTCCCCGACGGTGAAGCCTTAGACAAGGATACACCATCATTGATGACTTCGCCAAAAGCAAACTTGCGATTTGTGACATCAACGGCGACGGCAAATCAGAGCTGCTCGTCCAGGTTACGACCGCAGCAAGAGGTTCCCAGCAGGAGATTATCTGCGGCTTTTATCGAGATGATCGGAAACCTCACCGTGGAGATCCTCGGCAATCCAGGGGTGGAATACTTCAGCAACGGCTGTTTCAAAGCCCCGGCTGCGCGGAATAAGGGATGGGCTGAAGAAAACTTCTGGCCGTACTCCTTTGCAACGTATGATATGCAGAAGGGGGAGTACGAAGAGAAGGGCTTCGTTTTTGCTTGGAGCAAAGCGGAATGATCGACCCCAACGAAGATAAGCCTTTTCCCAGGGAAATCGATGTTGCGGGTGACGGTTTCGTGTGCTTCATAGATGACGAGAACTTCGAGGCAGCCACGGGAACGGAGTCGCCGGTTGACACGCCTGTCTATAAGGCATGGGTCAAGCATTACACAGGCGGCGCGGCAGCCGTCACTGTGAAGTGGGTTCCCGCAACAGCAGAAGAAATCAAGGTCCTGGAGACAAAGTGATCTGAATGAAAAAGAGGCTCTGTTGTCCAAGTGGATCTTGACTGTCCGGTGGGTGAAAATGTCGTATTTCAGCGCCACGATAAAATGCTTTGCCGCAATAGTCGCATTCTTCCTGCTCTGCACAGCGGAACGGGCTTATGCGAGTGAACGGATCATTGACTTTTCCATTGAACTTGCCGTGCAGACGGATGGCTCCATGCTGGTGACGGAATATATCTCGGTGATAGCGGAGCATAACGCCATCAAGCACGGCATTTTTCGCTCTGTGCCAACGCTTGCATGGAATGGCAAAATGCTGCGGTTCTTCGGCGTGGAACTGGTCGAAGGGCGCATGGACGGCGCGCCCGTGCCCTGTAGGACAGTGCGCAGCGACCTGCTGACCAGCTTCATCCTTGGTGATCCCGACAAGGAACTTGCCAGGGGTGAACACCAGTTTGCGCTTACTTTTCGCACAACAGGACATGTGCGCAGTGAGGAAGGCGGCTATGCCATCCACTACAACGCAACGGGCAGTCAATGGAGTTTCCCCATCGAAGAGGCCACCGTCATTGTGACGCTACCCGACGGCGCAAAGCTGACGGACTCTTCCGCCTACATCCTGCATGGTAAGGAGCGTAGTGAAGGTGGAACTGTGCACGAAGCCAATGCCTTTGGCACCACGCGTCCGCTGGAGCCGGGAGAGGCGCTGGTTGTGCAGGCGGCCTGGCAGGGCGGCTCCATCACCCTTCCTGCGCCAGGCTTACGCGAACGCCTGAGCGCATACGGCCCTGAAGTCATGGAAGTCGTCGGCGCAATCCCGCTGCTCTGTTTTGTCCTGCTCTGGTTTTTCTTCCGACGCGTGCAGAAACCCGTGGTCGTGCCCGTGTTTTCGCCGCCTCAGGACATCTCGCCCGGTTTTGCCGCGTATCTGTACGAGAAAGAGGCCAATGCCGGGTGCGCAGACCTTCTCTGGACTGCCGTGCGCGGCTTCATGAAAATGAAAAAGGACGGCAGGAAATGGACATTCATCCCCGCTTGGCCCAGACGCAGGCAGAACGGATGGCAGGATAAATCCTGCCGTGCCATTGCTGACAGTCTTTTCTCCGACACACCCAGTGAAAGTCTCCCGTGTTCTGAGAACGGCATGCCGAAAGGCTGGCAGGCTGTGGACAGCAACGACGGCGAGCGCCTTTACCGAGCACTTCATGGGCAGCAGGACGGATACAGGGAGCGGATGCGCGCCTTTGGCGCATCTTCAGGACTGCTGCTGCCCGCCCTCGGCGTCATGGTCAACGCTGTGCTGCTCTATGCTGCCCTGTACGTTGCGGGATGGATGGGCATCTATGACGGCGAGAACCTCAAAGACTATTTTTTCGGCATCTTCCTGTGTTCCCTTATTGCCGCGCTACCACTTCTGCGGCGAAAAAAAGGCGCCTTGAAAACCCTCGGGTTTGCGTTTTTCGGAACTCTTTCCGTACTGGCGCTTGGCCTGCTGATGGAATGGGAATGGCAGTACTGGCTGCCCACCTTGAGCTGCGTGTTCATGCCTCCGCTTTTCTGGCGTTGCTTCCCCTACCGACTTACCCCCGAAGGACTGAAGGCTCGCGCGGCTGTTGAGGGCTTGGCCATGTATATCGGGATCGCTGAAAAAGAGCGCCTTGCCCGCATCAACGCCCCTGAAGACACGGTGGCAATATACGAGGAGATGTTGCCCTACGCCGTTGCCCTCGGCATGGCCGAGGCATGGGAAAAGCGCTTCGCACCCGTGCTCGCCACCGCAGGCTATACCGCGGAATGGATGAATGATGACAGTTTCGGAAGCTGGAATGAGGGAGAGGCCACTTCAACGGCAGACGCCGGATATGCCTCTGCTCTGGCAGCCGTCAGTGCCGTCACCGTCGCCTACGGCGCGTCGCTGAGGGATAGTGGTGGTTCCGGCGGAGGCGATTCCGGCGCAAGTTCGGGCGGTGGGGGAGGAGGCGGCTGGTAACAAGCTGTCACCGCCGGAGAAGATGGTTTCATGATCAATAACACAAATGACTGCCGTAAAAATGGTAAGGAGTGGACTATGCCTGCATCGTCTCTGAAAAAATGTTTTCC
Organism: Desulfovibrio sp.; assembly: GCA_024699605.1. Classification (GTDB taxonomy): domain Bacteria; phylum Desulfobacterota; class Desulfovibrionia; order Desulfovibrionales; family Desulfovibrionaceae; genus Desulfovibrio. The sequence continues at coordinate 3,687 of JAILPJ010000053.1, forward strand.
CGTAGTCTGCATGGTGTTGTTGGCCGCATCCGTGGTATGCGCCGAGCCCGCGAACCATGCCAAGTTCATGGCCAACGGAGAGTACAAGCAAGCCTTTGAGACGTATTCCGCGACATTGCAGGAGGCCAAGAAAAGACTTGACGCCAAAGATTTTGCCGCTGTTCAGAACGATGTGCAGGCCGTAATGGCTGATTCGGTACAAGAGGATGTTTCGTCGGGCACTGCGGAGGTTGAAGCGTGGAGCACCGCCTATGGGGTTGGCTGCGAAAGCCTGAACCGCGAATTGAAGAGGGACTGGCTGCGTCGCCATCCCGAAGGTGTTCAGGGTTTTTATCGCATGCAAAGCAAGGCGTTTGACGGCTGGCTTATTGTGGAGAAGGGAGAAAGGCCTGATCTCTATGCCGTGCAGATTTATGCTATCCAGAAGAATGAGCCCAACAACAGCGGCGAGCTGGACGGCTTCGGCATACTGAAAGGCAATGCCATGGACGCCGTGGACAAGAATGACGACCAGAATCCAGTCAGCATCACCTTCAAAGGCGATACGGCGACGATTGCCGAGCCCGAAGCCTTCAAGAAGAGTGGGGCGCTGGGTGCGGGTGTCAGTTTCGACGGCGACTTCGCACGAGAGAAGAAATAGCTTCCTCTCATGCGTATTCCCGCAACGTTCGGCTGTGCCATGACCTATTCTGTCAGTCTTTTAGTGGCTTTCGCATGAAAATGCTCGTCATCGCGTTATGCTTTGCATGCTTTATGCCCCTTGTGGCACCGGTTTCAGCTGCCGAACGAACCTTCGGGCCGGACTTCTCCCGCTTTACCGTCGACGTTCCTGACGGGTGGATTGCCAAGTCAACGGATTGCGGCTGCCGTCTGATTTCGCCAGACGGGCAATCGTCTTTCAGCATCCATGTGCATGGGAACGACGGCAAAAGTGCGCCGATAATCGCCCAGGCAATTGCCGAGGACATGGAAGGCAACATCAAGAGAATCGAGAAGATTAGCCAGGATAAGACGCGGATCCACGCTGAAGCCGACGGGTTCGATATTCTCATCACAATCGTCATCGTTGGCGACACGTTCCGCGTCTTTACCATGATAGGAAACGACATGGGCACCAAGACGAAAATCAGGAACTTGCCTAACCCTGGCTGACTGTCGCAGCGTGATGGAGAGACGGTATGATCAATAAGCCTTCCGTAGCCCTGTTTATGGTGCTCTGTCTTGCCGTATCCGTAGCTTGCGCTGAAGAAATTGCGGTAAATCCCATGGCCCCGGCCTATCATAACGCCCGTTTTGGCTTTTCCCTTTCGTGGACGCCAGGCAAATACACGGTGTTTGAGGCAGATAACGGCGACGGCATCACCGTCACCGACGGCAAGGGGCTCACCATGCAGGCCTATGCCGATCTTGAACCAAGAGCCGGAGACGTGACCCGCAAGGATTTTTTTGCCAAGGCCGACAGCAAGCCGAAGGCCGACTATAAGCGAGTCGACAAGCAGAAGGGATGGTATGTTGTTTCGTATGTGGAGAACGGGATGATAGTCTACACCAAGCAGTTCTATCACAAGGACCACTGGCCTACCTTGCATTTCGAATATCCACAATCCATGAAGAAGCTGTACAGCCCGCTTGTGAATGCGGCAGTCTCAACTTTTACGCCGTTCTGAACGAAACCTGATTGAAGGTAGTCACAAGAGAACGCTTTCAAGCGGCGGTAAGAGCCGCCTTACTCTGGCCTTTGGATTTGCTTGGAATATCTGTCGGAAATGAGCCTTCGTTGCCGCTATGGCCGCTGCCTTAACGCAGCGTCTTTTTGCTCGGATGAGCTTTGCCGAAGCTCTTTTTGCTCAACGCTTGTGAAAAATAGGCGAAATTGCCCAAAAAAGCTTGCTCTTTGCTCATCTGCCTTTCCCAATTTCTTCCCAAATCCCCATCTTCCTTTTCCCCCTCCCAATTTTTTGCCGCAACAGAGGAGCAAGAGGCAGATAGGCTAAAAAGCCTTATCTGATCAGGCTTTTCAGCCTCTGCCAGTCCATTCCTTTGCCAATCTCTGCGCACCCCGCAAATTTTCTGCAGGCTATGCTGCAGATCCGCACGTTTTTCTCTTTGCTTTTCAATCTCTAGAATCGCCAAAAAGTGCCGAATGATCTGGCAATACAAAATTTGTTGCAAAAAAACACGATATGACCTAAAGCCAAAAGTTGAGCCGAAAAGAGGGAAAAATCGTATGCAAATGTGCAACAAAAAGGACGCGATGTCTGAGGGCTCCGTTTTCCGCAAAAGCCGCTAAAATCAAGGCTTTTTAGATATTGGCACAAGTCCTGCTATAAGAGGGCCAGAACCTTGTTCAAATTTTCAGCCGACCCTTATTCTTATGGAGGTTTCCCCGATGTCCCAGATCCTTTCCCCTCAAGAAGACCGCGTACTCAATAAAAAAGTCGACCGTAAAGGCCGTGAGCGCATTTATAAAATTCTTGAACGCAACCAGTTCACCATTCCCCATGTGGATGTGGAGCGCGCCAAATACTTCACCGAATCCATGCGTACCACAGAAGGTGAACTTCTGACCCTGCGCTGGGCCAAAGCTCTGAAGAACGTGGCCGAAAAAATCACCGTCTGGATTACCCCTGATCAGCTTCTGGCTGGCCGCGTGGGCAAGCTCGGCCGCTACGGCATTCTCTATCCTGAAATCGACGGCGACTTCTACCGTGAAGTGCTGGGTAGCCTGGCTCATCGCGACAAGAGCCCCTTCCAGGTGGATCCTGAGGATCTGAAAGTGGTCATGGAAGACATTGCTCCCTACTGGGAAGGCAAGACCTACCATGAGCATCTGAACAAGACCCTGCCCATGGAGCTGCGCAATGTCACCTATTGTGACGAACGCGGTCTGAAGTCCAAATTTGTGGTCAGCGAAACCTCCTCCTACCGCAGTGCGCTGCAGTGGGTGCCGGATTACAAGAAAGTGCTGGAGCGCGGTTTCATCGACATTCAGAATGAGGCCAAAGAGCGCCTGGCAGCATTAGATCTGACCAATTCCACCGATCTCTGGGACAAGAAGCCTTTCTACGATGCCATGATCATCGTCTGCGACGCCATCATGATCTGGGCTCGCCGTCATGCTGATTTGGCCCGCGACATGGCTGCCAAGGAAAATGATCCCAAGCGCAAAGCCGAACTTCTGCAGATCGCCGAGACCTGCGAGCGCGTGCCCAGCTATCCTGCCCGCACCTTCCGTGAAGCCGTGCAGTGCCAGTGGTTTGTGCAGATGTTCTCGCGCATTGAGCAGAAGGCCAGCGCCATCATCTCCAACGGCCGTATGGACCAGTATCTCTATCCTTACTACAAGAAGGACATTGAAGAAGGCCGCATCACCCGTGAAGAAGCCCGTGAGCTTCTGGAATGCATGTGGGTCGACATGGCGCAGTTCATCGACCTCTACATCAACCCCACAGGCGTGGAATTCCAGGAAGGCTATGCGCACTGGGAAGCCGTGACCATTGGCGGCCAGACCCCCGAAGGCGAGGATGCCACCAATGATCTCTCCTATCTGTTCCTGGAGAGCAAACGCGAATTCCCGCTGAACTACCCCGACCTCGCTGCCCGTATCCACAGCCGTACGCCTGAGCGCTTCCTCTATGAAGTGGCTCTGACCGTCAAAGACGGTTCTGGCTTCCCCAAACTGATCAACGACGAGGAAGTGGTCTTCTTAAACAGCATCAAGGGCTGCCCGGTCAACGAAGCACTGGACTATGCGGTGAGCGGCTGCACAGAAACCCGTATGCCCAACCGTGACACCTACACCTCCGGCTGCGTCTATGTGAACTTCGCCACAGCCCTGGAAATGACCCTCTACAATGGTCGTATGCTGCACTACGGTGATGAGCTGGTGGGTCTGGAAACCGGTGATCCCTGCAAGTTCAAGAGCTTTGAAGAATTCTACGAAGCCTACAAGAAGCAGCACATCAACCTTCTGCAGAAGGCCTTCCAGCAGCAGGTGGTGGTCGATCGTCTGCGTCCCCAGCATTTTGCCGCCCCGTTGTCTTCGGTTCTGCACAATCTCTGCATGGAGAACGCCCTTGACCTGCACACCGAAAAGATTCCCGGTGGCGTAGATTACTCCTACTTCGAATTCCTGGGCTACGGCACCATCGTCGACTCCCTGGCCGCCATCAAAAAGCTCGTTTTCGAAGAGAAGAAACTGTCCATGAAGGAAGTGGTGGACGCCTGCCGCGCCGACTTCCAGGGCTATGAGCCGGTTCGTGAAATGCTGCGTCAGGCTCCGAGCTACGGCAACGACGATCCCTATGTGGACTCCATCGCCCGCGATGTGGACCGTATCTGCCAGTTGGAAGCCATCAAGAGCAGCAAGGAACGCGGCATTCACGTGGATGTGCGCTATGTGCCCATCACCTCGCACGTGCCCTTCGGCAAAGTCGTTTCCGCGACCCCCAATGGCCGCCATGCCTGGACAGCGCTTTCCGACGGCTCCTCAGCCTCCCACGGCGCCGACGTCAATGGCCCCACGGCTGTGCTTCTGTCCAACTACCATTCCAAGAACTACGATCTGATCAACAGAGCTTCCCGCCTGCTCAACATCAAGCTCTCCCCCAAGAGCGTGGCTGGCGATGCCGGCACCAAGAAGGTCATGGACCTCATCCGTACCTGGTGCGACCTCAAGCTCTGGCATCTGCAGTTCAACATTGTCAACCGTGATACCCTGATCAAGGCCCAGAAAGAACCCGACAACTACCGCAACCTCCTAGTGCGCATTGCCGGCTACAGCGCCTACTTCTGCGATATCTCCCGCGAACTGCAGAACGACATCATCGACCGTACCGAACACGAAAACGTCTAAGCGACGCTTCTCTCAGTCAACGTCAAGGGGGGGCCTTTGCCCCCCCTTTGCCCATCAACGCACAGAACAATGGTAAGGGTGTTTTATGAACGACGAAGCCGCAACCGGAATCATCTTCAACATTCAGAAATTTTCTGTGCACGATGGTGAAGGCATCAGAACCCTGGTTTTTCTCAAAGGCTGTCCACTGCGCTGTGCCTGGTGTAGCAATCCCGAATCCCAGTCTCCCAAGCCAGAACACGCCTTTAATCCCTCCCGCTGCCTCACAGCCCAGGTCTGTGGTCGCTGTCTCAAGGCCTGTGAACATGGCGCCTTGAGCCTGGTCAACGACATGATCATGTTTGACGCCAGACGCTGTACGCAGTGCTTTGCCTGCGCCAATGCCTGTCCTGGGCAGGCCCAGAAGGTCTACGGTGAAACCAAGTCTGTGCGCGAAATTCTCGATCTTGTGGAACGCGATCAGACCTTTTACTCCCGCAGTGGCGGCGGTATGACCCTTTCGGGCGGCGAAGCCCTTTTTCAGCACGAGTTCACCCTGGCGCTTTTGCGCGCTGCCAAAAGGCGGCACATTGATACGGCCATGGAAACGTCAGCCTATGCGCCCTATCCCTACCTGCATGAGGCCTGTGAAAATCTCAATAAGCTGATCATGGACATCAAGTGTATGGACAGCGCCAAGCACAAGGCCTTTACCGGCGTTGACAATGATTTGATTCTGGAAAATTTCCAAAAGCTGCTTCAGGACTTTCCCGATCTGCCCATCCTCGTGCGCACACCGGTTGTCCCCGGATTCAATGACACGGAAGAGGATATCCGCGCCATCCGCCGTTTTGTGCCCCTGAAAGCCAATATTGAATACGAACTGCTTCCCTACCACCGCATGGGTCAGCCCAAATACGGCTATCTCTGCCGTCCTTACGCCCTGGAAGGCAAAAAGCTCGACCCCAAGACCATGCAGAAATTACGCGAAATCGCTTTTGGCCTGCCCATAGCGATTCCTGGGCTCGATGCCCAGAAGGCCTGAGCAGAGTCTGAATCAGAAAATAGGGCAGAATCGCATAGATAATTGCAATTTTGCACTTTTTTCTCATCCGGCTTGTGCACAATTCTTGTTTGTCAGGCTTTTTTTGTGCAATTTTGCTTATTTTTTTAGGTGCATCTGCCAAGTTTTCGCCCGCAAAAAGCCTCAGAGGCTTCTGGCTTATTTTCCGCAGACGTACTCCAGAGCCTTTTTCTGACTTCTCTAACGACCAATCCAGACCGCACTGAGCAAAATTGGGCTTTTTTCCGACTCTTTTGCATGCAATTTGCAGAGCAGCCACAGACTTCATTGCCGAAATGCACACATCAGTCAGCAATCAGGTTGATTCAGCAAGGCTGATTTCACCTAAACCCTATAGGTTAGCACGCTTCTAGCAGATCTGCGTGCTCGGAGGATTGTATGAAGAAACTCATTTTGGCCTTCTGTGCACTGGCCCTCGTCTTGATGAATGTCGAAGCCTTTGCCGCCGACTACAAAGCCATGACCATTCGTGCCGCAACCGCCAATCCCGATGGCAGCCTGCATGTTCTGGCCATCAACAAATTTGCCGAAATCGTTGAGAAAGAAAGCGGTGGCAAAATTAAAGTGCAGAAATTCATCGGCGGCTCCATGGGTGACGAGCAGGCCAATGTCAAACAGCTGCGTACCGCTGAAATCCATCTGGCCGTTTTGGCTTGCGGCAATCTGACCCCCTTTGCCCCCACAGCCGGCGTTTTCTATCTGCCCTATGGCTTCCCGTCCATGGACAAGGCCGCCAAGGTCTTCGGTGATGCCAAGTTCATGCAGGCCATGAACGATAAGATCGCCAAGGAAAGCGGCGCTCGTCCTCTGTCCTGGCTGACCGGCGGCTACCGTCACATCACCAACTCCAAGCACCCCATCACCAAGATGGCTGACCTCAAGGGTCTGAAGATCCGTGTCCCCGCTGTGGAACTGCAGCTGGCCGCCTTCCGTTCCTGGGGCATTGAGCCCAATCCTCTGGCCTGGTCCGAGACCTTCAACGGCCTGCAGCAGGGCGTCATCGACGGCGAAGAAAACCCCTACACCGTTATCCGCGACCAGAAGTTCTGGGAAGTGCAGAAGTACATCACCGAAGTGCATTATCTGCTCTGGGTTGGCCCCATGCTCTTCTCCGAACGCTGGTTCCAGAAGCTTGATCCTCAGACCAAGGAACTGGTTGTGCGTGCGGCCAAGGAAGCTGCCGACTACGAATGGAAGTGGGCTGCTGAGCAGGATTCTGTGGCCAAGAAGCAGTGCATGGATAAGGGCATGGTCATTGATCAGCTCACCGACGAACCGGCCTGGACCGAAGCCGCTCGTGGCATTTGGCCCAAGTTCTACGACAAGGTCGGTGGCGAGGACAATGTCAAGGCTCTGCTTTCGCTCATGAAGTAGTTTCAACGCGTTGGGGGGGGAAATCCCCCCCCCCCAAAAAAACTCCGAGGAGTCCGCATGCAGCTGCTCAGAAAACTTTACGACAACTTTGAGGAGATCGTCTGTACCATTTTCGTGGCCACGATGATCTTCGCCCTGACGACGCAAACTGTCTGGCGTGTCTTCACGGGCTCCTCCTTTGCCTGGACCGAAGAACTCTCCCGTTACAGCTTCATCTGGGCCGTCTTTTTTGCCGCAGCCCTGGCCGTCAAACGTTCCGCGCACGTTCGCATCACAGCGCAGTTTATGAAAGCTGGGATGAAAACCCGTCTCTTTTTCCGCGTGATCAGTGATCTGATCTGGATCGCCTTCAATATTTTCTTTGTCTTTGTCTGTTGGGATACCATCCAGGAAGGCCTGGAATTTCCCGAAATTTCTCCCACGCTGCAGGTCGTCAAGGCCAAAGTCGAAATGATTCTGCCTATCAGCTTTTTGCTCACAAGCTTCCGTATTATTGAGGAATATGTGCGCCATTTCCGGGCCGGCACCCTTTATGCCATGGTCAATTATGAGGAGCAGCAGTGATGAGCCCATTAGAAATAGCCCTGATCGTCATGGTCATCATGTTCCTCATCGGCATGCCCATCTATATGAGCTTGTGCATTGCCGCGGCCGTAACCCTTCTGACAGGCGACATCCTGCCGCTTTCCATTATTCACAATTCCCTCTTTGATGGTCTGAACCTCTTTCCGCTGCTGGCTATCCCCTGTTTTGTGGTGGCAGGCACACTCATGGAATTTGGCAATATTACCAATCAGATCATCGATGTGGTCAAACAGCTGGTGGGTCGCACCTACGGCGGTCTGGGTATCACCACCATTCTCGCCTGCACCTTCTTTGCGGCCATTTCCGGATCAGGTCCGGGAACCGTGGCGGCCGTTGGCACCATTCTCATTCCTTCGATGATCCACAACGGCTATTCCAAGGAATACGCGGCGGCTGCGGCCTCTTCGGGCGGAACCATTGGTATTCTCATTCCGCCCAGCAATCCCATGATCATTTATGCCATTCTCGGCAATCTCTCGGTCACCGCCATGTTCACAGCGGGCTTTATGCCCGGCTTCATCGTGGCCTTTGCCATGGTCACCACAGCCTATTTTCTGGCGCGCAAAGGTGGCTTCCGCGGTGATCCCAATGCCAAATTTCATCTGGGGCATTTTTTAACCAGCTGCCGCAAAAGCTTTTTTGCCCTGATGACCCCCTTTATCATTCTGGGCTCCATTTATTCCGGCTATGCCACGCCTGTGGAAGCCTCTGTGGTCGCCATTCTCTACGCCCTCTTTGTGGGACTTGTGATCAATCGCAGCCTGCGTTTTGTGCACATCTACAAGGCCCTGCTCGAAGGCGCGATGATCTGCGGCACGGTTCTGCTCATCGTCGGTGCCTCAACGCTCTTTGGCAAGATTCTGACCTTTGAGGAAGCGCCGCAAAAGCTGACGAGCCTTGTGCTGGGCATTTCCCGCAATCCCGAAGTGGTCCTGATGATGATCATCGGCGTGCTCTACATTCTGGGCATGTTCATGGAAACCTTATCCACCATCATCATTCTGGTGCCAGTGCTTTTGCCCATGATTCTGGAACTGGGTATTGATCCCATCCATTTTGGAATTATCCTGGTTGTGACCAATAACGTGGCAATGCTCACACCGCCTTTGGGCGTCAATCTCTTTGTCTCCTCAAGGCTATCGGGAACAAGTGTGGAAAAGGTCTCCGTTGCGGTTCTGCCCTATATCGCCGCCTTAACGCTCTGTATTATCTTCTTCACCTACTTCCCCAAAATCATTCTCTGGTTGCCGCACTTATTAGGCTACGGGCTTTAACCAGCACGGCACAAAGCGCCCTGCAGGCCAACCCTGCAGGGCGCAACTGTTCTGGCATATCAGAAAGGAGAGACTATGCGTATCGGATTCTGGGGCGCAGGCCTGATGGGTTCAGGTCTTTTGCGCAACTTGCTGGCACAGGGCCGTGAAGTCTTGGTCTTTAGCCGCGATTTGGCCAAAGCCAGGCAGTTGGCGGCATTGGGAGAACATGGTTTGGCTGTGGAGAGGCGAGAGGATCTGGCCTGTGCGGATGTCTTGATCAGCTGTGTGGCCAGACCTCAGTACCTCAAAGAAGCCCTTTTGGGGGCCAAGGGGCTCTATGCTGGAATGCGTCAAGGCAGCCTGCACATTGAGTGTTCAACCATTGATCCGCAAACAGCGCTTGCCTTGGCTAAAGCCTGCCAAGAGCGGGGCATCGACTATGTGCAGGCCACCCTTGGCAAGACACCGGCTATGGCCGAAAAAGCCCAGGAGCCGATCTTTGTGGGTGGCCCTGACTCTTCCGTTGAGCGTGCCTGGCCTCTGCTTGAGGCCATAGGGCTGCCTGTGCGCGTGGGAAGCCTTGAGGCCTCCTGTGCGGCTAAACTGCTCAGCAATCTCATCGGCATGACCAATCTCTGCGTTTTGGCCGAAGGTTTTCAGCTTGGCTGCCGTCTGGGCCTGGATCCCCAGGTTTTGCTCTCCGTGCTCATGGATACGGGAGCCCGCAGCTTTCAGATGGAAACACGCGGCGGCATGCTTGCGGACAATACCTATGAGGCGGTCAAATTCCGCCTGGCCCTGGCCGTCAAAGACGTGCGTCTGGGCTGCGAGATGGCCGAGGCCGCAGGTGCTGCGACGCCCTTTTTTGACACCGCCTTGCGGGCCTTTCTTGAGGCCGAGCAAAAGGGGCTTGGCGATCTTGACTGTGCGGCCGTGGGGCAGCGCCCAAAACCGTAAACGCACGGGCTTTCTGCCATACGGCGCGTACGCGGCATGCTGGCTGTTGGAACATGACAGGGAAAAAGCGTGTTTTTACTCATTTTTTTCTTCTCTTGCCCCTATGGAGAAATGAATGTATACCATTGAAATGCTTACACATTATCTCCAAGATCTCTGTGACACCTTCAAGGACGCTCTCTGTGTGACCGACGCCGAAGGCACTTGTGTTTTGGTCAATAAACGCCATGCCGATCTTACGGGGATCAAAAAAGAAGAAATCCTCGGCAAACGTGTCCAAGATCTTGTGCATCACGGCCTTTTTGATACGGTGATCAATTCCAGTATCGTCAAGAGCGGTGAGCCCATCTCGCAGGTGCAAAAGCTTTCCAACGGCAAAACACTGCTTTTGGACGGTCATCCCATGAAAGATGACCGGGGCAAGGTGCTCTTTGTGGTCACTATCCTCCGAGATATCACAACGCTGACGGAGCTGAGAAGCGAACTGGCCACCCAGAAGGAGCTGCTCGAAACCTTTCAGAATCTCAATGCCTTTGATCAGACCGGTCTCAAGGCTCCGCTGATCATGCAGAGCAAGTCCATGCAGAGGCTCTGCGCTGAAGCGCTGGCCATTGCGGAAACCGATGTCACAGTGCTCTTGCTGGGAGAAACCGGTGTGGGCAAGGACGTGGTGGCCAGACGCATCCACCGCGATAGCCGCCGTGCCAATGCCCCCTTTGTGAAAGTGGACTGCGGCTCCATTCCCGAAAATCTCATTGAATCGGAGCTCTTTGGCTATGCGCCGGGCAGTTTTTCCGGTGCCAGCCGCAACGGCAAGGCCGGCCTTGTGGAAGTGGCCTCTTCAGGCACGCTCTTTTTGGATGAGATCGGCGAGCTGCCACTGCCCATGCAGTCCAGGCTCTTGCGGGTCTTGCAGGATTTTGAAGTGATGCGCGTGGGCGCCACAAGTCCCAAGCCTGTGGATGTGCGGATTATTGCCGCCACCAATAAGGATCTGGAGCGCGAAGTGGACCGTGGTCGCTTTCGCTCGGATCTCTACTACCGTCTGAAGGTGGCTGTGCTGCGCATTCCGCCGCTCAGGGAGCGCAAGACCGATATCCAGCCTCTGGCCGAAAGTTTTCTCACCTATTACGCCACGCGCTGTAAAAAGAAGCTGCGTTTTTCGCCCAAGGCTCTTGAGGCCCTCACCCAGCACTCCTGGCCGGGCAATGTGCGGGAACTGGAAAACACCATTCAGGGGGTTGTGGCCACAACGCAGAAAACCGTCATTGAGGCCGAGGATCTCTTCACCATCCCGCGTGCTGCGGCCCAAGGCTCAAACTTTGATTTTCGCCTGCCCCAGATCGACGGCCGCTCCCTCAAGGATCTGATGAAAGACATTGAGCAGACCATTTTGACACGCGGTCTGGAAAAATACGGGTCTTTGACGGAAATGGCCAAGCATTTCAAAATGGATCGCAGCACCATTTTTCGCAAGGTCAAGGAAATGGAGCGGATGGGGCGTGGCGAAAAGCTCATCGGCCATCGCGGACGGCCCAGCAAGAAGGAAATGGAGCGGCGCGAGATGGGCCGTTAGGGCAGGCGCAAGAGGTTTTGACGACGCAAATGGGGATCGTGCACGTTTTGCATGATGGCACCTGCCTGATCCCAGAGCCAGTTGCCAGGCTTTTGGCTTAGGCCCTGAGCGCGCAGATACTCGGCGCAGACCCTGGCAAAATCTTCAATTTCTTCCACAAGGCTCTCGCCGTCACTGGCAGCCGTTGTTGCGATGGAGGTTAGGACCTGGTTGAGGGGATCTGCCAAGAGCGGCAGGCTTCGTGCCAGACGGGCTGCGTGCTTGTAAAAGGGCATGAAGCGGCCGTTGACCAGGTAGACAAAGGAGAGGGCAGCTTCCGCAAAACGGGCCAAGGCGAAAAAGGCCGCAGCGTTTTCGCCACGGGCAAGCGAGCGTGGATAATTGTACTGGCCTGCCTGGGCCATTTGCAGGCAGCGGGCCGCAAGCTTCGTGAGCACAAGCTCACGCGGATAATAGCGCAGAAGCTCTGCGCGGATTTGGCCAAAGCGTGTCTCGTGATCTTCAAAAATTTCGCCGTTTGTGGCGCATGCCAGCTGATCTTCCGGGATAGCCAGCCATTCAAGGCTGGTCTTAGGGACAGGTCCGCCCAGAAAAAAACGGTAAAAACGCTCAGTAGCCAAGGGGCCAACCCGGCCAAGGCGTTGCTCTGGTGCCAGTCTTGACGCAAAGCCCGCAAAGCCTTGTGGCAGCTTGGCGAAAGCCGCCTCAAGTTTTGCTTGCTTAGTTGTGAGCAGATCCTCATCCAGCCACAGGCAAAAACACGGGCCAAAATCGTGATCCCTTGATTGGGCATCGTCCAGTCCAAAACATTCTGAACCTTCCCCCACAAGGCCCACACAGGCCTGTTCCAGAAGCTCACCCAGCTCTTTTTGCAAAAGCGGCCGGCAATGCGCGTAAAAATCACGCGCAAGCGTAAGTCCGTTCACTCTTCATCCCCTTTGCCATAGACCATAACGCAAGCGTTTTGGGCTCAAAGATTCTCTTTGCAGACAACCTGCCTGCCTCAGCTGCGGCCTCAGCAGGGCGTGCAGACCTTGTTCCAGCAGAGCATCAAATTGTCGCGGGCAGCCTGCAGGTAGGGGCTGTCTTCAAGACCAAGAGCCAGATACATATCCTTGCAGGCCAGAAGCTGTTCTGCGGCCTCGCGGTAGCGGCCGAGTGCAGCCAAGGCTGTGCCGTAATTGAGCAGGGTAAAGGCTGTGTCTTCGTGTGTGCCCAGAAGTTCCTGGCGGATGGCACAGGCTTCGGCGTAGAGGGGGATGGCCGCCTCGTTTTCGCCCAGGTTTTCCAGGATTCTGCCCTGATTGTTCAGGCAGGCTGAGACCCCGAGACTTTTGCGTCCAGAAATTTTGCTGTAGCGCAAAAGACAATCGTCCAGCATATCGCGGGCCAGGGCAAAATGGCCCTGTTCGTAGTGATGCTTGGCCAGCGCCAAAAGCGCATCAGCCAGACGCTTGTCGTCGTCTTTGAGCGTTTTGCGCAGAATAGCCACTTCTTCTTCGGCGTACGGAATGGCCTCGGCAAATTTGCCGGCACAGTCAAGGGTCATGGCCACATTGTGCAGGACATTGGCCAGGGCAAGCGTCTCTGAGGCATAGAGGGTTCGCGCACACTGAAGTTCTTGCTGCCCAAGCGCGCAGGCTTCTTCAAGGCGCTGTGTTTTGCGCAGAATGTCGCCGAGCAGATCCAGTCCGTAGATTTTTTCAGCGCCGTCGAGAGCGGGCAAAAGCCCGCGCAGGCTCGCCTCGGCTTGGTCGAAGTTGCGCTCAGCGATCAGCGTGCGGATCTGTGACAATGCTTCCTGACTCATCATACCCCCCAACGTGCAAATCAATCATGGTCAGACACACACCATAGTTTTGGCGTTTTTTTCGGAAAAGGCAATAATCAGCGTCTGTTGCAGTGCTGCAACGCATTTTTTCACAATCGTGAGGAGTTTGACTATGTCTCAAGGCTCGCTTTTGCAACGCATTGTTGACTGTGAATGGGCCATGTTTCGGCAGGTACACAATATTGGCGGTGAGGCCGACTGTCAGCACGATCCCAAGACCTTTCAGATCATGCGGCAAAGTCAGCTGGCAACCTGGGATGAAGAGCTTTTGCAAAGCTATCTGGACGATTTGCTGGCTGCCCAGGCGCAAGGTCGCAATCTTTTGAGTGAAAAATACGCCTGGATGATGGAGGAAACCCATCCTCAAGAGTTCGCCGAGCTTGCGGCCAGTCTGCCCCAGGTCTCTGAAGAGTGTCTTGCGATGATTGACGAAATCGTGGCTGTGCACCTTGGCTGGCAAAAAGCCGTGGCCGACAAATACCCCTGTCTCTTAAGCCACGGCCGGCCCGCACAAGACCAGGGGCTGGGTACAACCTCCCTTGCCACCTATCTGCGTGGAGAGCTTTTGACCTATTCCGCCAAAACCATTGCCCTCTACCATGCCAAAACCCTGGCCAAGGCCGCACGCGGCGAAAACGAGGCGCGCGACAATCTTGCCAATCAGGTCAAGTCCTATGGTTTTGAGAGCCTTGAGGCCTGCGAGGCCTATCTGGCCAGCAAAAAAGCCAAGAGCTAGAGAATGCCGGCAATGGCCCCGGCCATGGCTTCACAAAGCACAGGCGCCGCTTCGGCGTAGTTGAGATTGACCTTGTTGGCTGTGGCCGCGAGACGTGTTGTGTGCTCTTTGCTTTCATCGCCTGCGCGTTCTGTGAGCTTGAGATCACAGAGTAAGGCGTAATGGACATCCTTGACCAGGCTTCCGGTCACCAGTTCCCCAAGGCCTCCGGTCAGCCCGCCCACCACAGCGCCTGTGGCCATGCCATAGGGGGAGTGGGTGGCTGTGCCAATCAGACCTCCGACCAGGGCGCCTGTGCCGATACTGCCGGCATAGCCAAGACCCAGACTCTGATCAACAGCGGCCTCGGCGGTCTTATTGCAGGAAAGGATCTGCACCTGCAAAACGTAGTCGGCGTCCTTGCGATTTGAGACCAGGGTAAAGCCCTTGTCTTCAAGTTGGCTGGCCAGGGCATCGGCCAGAGCCAGCTGGCTATTGGCTGTGTCGCGTACCGCGAGGTAGACGCGTTTATCCTGGCAATCCAGCTCCAGGAAGATCGATGAACTCATCTTGGTCTGCACGTCGAGATCTTTCTTGGTCAGAGCAAGCTGTGTTGCGCTGCAAGCGGCAAGACAGAGCGCAACGATGACGTAAACAAGGGGTAAAAGGCGGACTCTTCGCATATCTCCTCCCGTTAGCGTCGCAGAAAAATCTGCACCCAGTAAACCTGTCCGTTTGAGCCGTGCCACAAGCCCAGGCCCACCTCAGTATAGTCCCTATCCAGCATATTGCGTCTGTGGCCCGGTGAATTCTCCCACATCCTGGTGACTTCTGCTGGGCCAAGATGACTGCCGTAGGCGATATTTTCTCCCGTAGAACGGAACTTCAATCCCAAATCTTCAAGGACCGTTGAGCAATCGCGGCCATCGGGGCGGGTGTGGGAAAAATGTTCAGCAATTTCCAAAGCCCGTACATCGGCGGCTTCTTGCAGGCGCGAGTGACTTCGCCAGGCAAGAGCGTCCAGACCAAAACGCGCCCGTAAGGCATTGAGTTGGGATAGGGCTTGCTCTTTTTGACTGCCATTGGCCAAGGTCTTAGGCCCGTTCTGCTGTGGGCTTGTTTGCCAGTTTGCCTCGTCCTCGTCTTCGTCTTCGTCTTCTGCGCAATTGCCACGCGGCCGCTCTTCGTCTACGACGCAGCCTCCGGTGGAAGACTCAGGTCTCGCCAAAAAGTCCAGCCAGTCATCGACCTCGTGACTTGCGGCTGCGCAGCCTAAGAGCTTGGGCAGCATAAGCAGGCAGAGCAGGAGCAAGCAGGGCAGACGCATACGCCAAGGCATCAGTAAAGACCTACGGCGCGGGCTAGGATCACCAGCACCAGGCCCACGGCAATGGTCAGAAAATAGTTCTGGCTTTTCCAGGCAAGGAGCACGGTGGGCAGAGAAACCATCAGAAAGAGATTGGAAACGCCCAGATTGAACTGGCCTTCATAAAAAAAGACCTCACTGCCAACCAGGGCCGCCATCACGGCCACAGGCACAAAATCCAGCCAGCGTCGAAAAAGCGGCGGCAGACTGTCGCCGTGCAGAAACGTCACAGGGAGAATCTTGGGCAGCACAGTCACGGCCACACAGCCCGCCAGACAGAGATACATGAGGAGGTTCTGGGAGGAAGCGATCTCAGTCATAGCGTTTCTCCCGAGTGACCAGCATGGCTCCCAGGCTTGCGCCAATGATGGTGGCAAGGGCAATGTTCCACTGTGTCATGCCCAGATATTTGAGGCCCACAGCCAGTGCCAGGGTAAAAAGCGCGACCAGGACATGCAGGCGGCTCAGGCATTGCAAAACAAGCAAAGCCAGAAACATTACCGGCAGCGCGTAGTCAAGGCCCAGGGGGCGCACATCGTGCACCAGTTCGCCGCAGAAGGCGCCAAGGACGGTTCCGCCCACCCAGCCCAGCTGTGCCACGTGATTGCAGACAAAGAGGGTGGTCAGATTGCGCGGCCAGCCTTTTTGCAGGGCTGTGACGTGCACGGCAAAAGTCTCGTCAGTTAGGCCCAGTCCCAGGAGAAAACGCTGCAGGCGAGGCAATCCCACAAGCCAAGGCGTTTCTGCCGCCGATTGCAGAAGATAGCGTAAATTGACAATCGCCACGGCCGCGATAATGGAGAGGCTGCTGGCCTGGGCCCCCCACATGCCGGCAAAGATCAGCTGACCTGAGCCGGAAAACATCAGAATGGACATGGCTAAGGCCACAGTCGGCGGAATGCCGTTTTTGACCGCCAGGACGCCAAAGGCGAAACCCACGGGTAAATAGCCAAGAACAATAGGAAGTGCTCGCTTCAGGCCAAGCAGAGTTGGCGAAGGCGTTGAAGCCTGTTCCATGCCGAAAATCCTTTTGCACAGCGGCCGTTCTGGAAAGAACGGTCAACGTCCTTGCGTCAGAGTACGGTCAAAAGCACAAAACAGCAACGTGCGTATTGTGCCTTTGGCCCAGCCTCTCTGACAGAAACAATTTGACCCCGGCCAGAACAGACCGGGGTCTTTGCAGTCTATGGCAACGTCAGCCATCAGTCGGTCAGCATATTCCAAAAGCCTGTTGACTGCAGAAAGAGAATGGTCATGAGTACCGGGGCCAGATAGCGGATCATGAAGATATAGAAGCCCTTGGTGTGAAAAACGTGACCGCAGCGCTCGACCTCGGAAATGATCCATTGACTGCCCACAACCCAGCCGATCAATAGGCAGGTCAAAAGCGAAATAAAGGGCATCATGAAGCTTGTGCTAATATAGTCCATGATGTCCAGAAGCTGACCGGTCGAGCCGTTGGGCAGCTGCACTTCGACGTAGAAGACGCTGTAGCCAAGCACAATGACACTTACGGCTACGATGTAGAAGAGCGTGGCCAGCACGGTTGTCTTCTTGCGCGCTGACTGAAAGATATCCATGATATTGGCGACAATGGGCTCAAGGACCGAAATGCACGAGGTCAGAGCGGCAAAAGCGGCCATCAGGAAAAAGAGTGCGCCGACGACCACACCGGCTGCGCCCATCACATTGAAAATCTTGGGCAGGGAAATGAACATCAAGGAGGGACCGGCGCTCATGCCCTCAGGGCCGGAAAAGACGTAGATTGTCGGGATGATGATCACAGCGGCCAGCAGTGCCGCAATGGTGTCAAAGATTTCGATCTGCAGCACACATTTGCTCAGGTTGACTTCCTTGTTCACATAGGAGCCGTAGGTGATCATGATGCCCATGGAAATACTCAAGGAGAAGAAAAGCTGTCCCATGGCGTCGAGCAGAATCTGGAGAAAACGGGAAAAGGTCAGATCTTCAAAGTGCGGTGTGAGGATATAGGCGAGACCCATCAGACCAGAGCGCGTCTGGCCATTGGCGTCGGTGTGTTCCAGGCTGAGAACATAGCCGGCAATGCCGATGAGCATGAGAAACATGATTGGCAAAAGCCAGCAGGAGACCCGTTCAATGCCCGACTGCACGCCAAAGTAGATGATCATGCCTGTGATCAGCATGAAAAAGAAGCCATAGGCCAGAGGACTGCCTTGGGAGGTAATGAAACTGGTAAAAAAGGCGGAATCAGCGGCCGCTTGCTGCAGTCCGGTCATGTACACGGCAATGTAGCGACAAATCCAGCCGCCGATCACCGGATAATAGGTCATGATCAGGGCAGGCACCAGGAAGGTCAGCACCCCGAGATACCGCCACTTGGGGGAAATGGCGTAGTAGGCAAAAATGGAACTTCGGCGCGTCTTACGGCCTATGGTGATATCGGTGAGGAGAAGCGCAAAACCAAAACTGAGCACGAGCAGAAGATAAATCAGGATAAAGAGACTGCCGTCCTTGGCGGCTAGATAGGGAAAACGCCAGATATTGCCAAGTCCTACGGCACTGCCGGCCGATGCCAGCACAAAACCCAGCTGTCCGCTGAAGCTCGTGTTTTTTGCCTCACTCATGAGTCAGGATCCTCCTCGTAGATCTCTCCCCGCAAGCCTACAAAACGCCTGTGAAGTTTCTGATCAAGGGATAATGAAGGGGTAAGCGTTTTTTATCAAAACCGGGATCTTTTTGAATAGCACAGCAATCGCCTGTGAGCAACAAGGATTCACAGTCTCCCAAAAATCGCCGCTGCCAAGTGTTTGCCTGGTTTTTTGGCATTGTTCTTCTCCGCAAAGCTGTGTACTATAAACGCTCTTTGCGGCATTGGATGGCTTTTCTCGTGTGAGATACGGCCTTGGCCTAGCAAGCAGGCAATACCGTTCCGTCCTTGAAACGGGCAGCACAGGCGCGCCATCACGGGCCTTTCTGCCTTTTTTGGGGTTTTGTCTTGGCTTGCGCTATTTTTTTTCGCCTTTCTCTTGCGACAAAGCCAGAGTGACAAGCCTACAAATCAGACAAGCAAAAACAATGTCCCCATACTTTTTTGTCTTGCGGCAAGCTCGTCGATCGTAACAGTATCTGAACAGTTCAAAGCAATGTCTTGTCTCCAAAGACTTCAACGCATCTGTTTGAGACTGCAGAGTTGAGAAACGATCAATACGGAGTGCTGACAGAGCGTCTCCAAGGTCAAAAGTGGCACTTGTAGTGGAAAATTGAGCACGCTTTGTCAGTATACGATCGCAGCGCAAGAGGAAGACTGTTTGCCAATGTGTCCGTTGTGCTCACGAAGATAATGCCGATTGGCCAATCGTCCGAGATTGATCATTGCGGCAAAGAATAGGCTGGCAAAAGGCGCAAGCTGCCAGAATGTTTTGTGGGACAAGACGTAAGTGCAAGCAAAAATGCCGGAACTCGCCTGTGAAACACAGGAGTCATACCGAGTTTCAGCAGGATTCCCAGTCCTTTGGTGAGGGGGAGGATGTCAATAATGCTGGAGGCTCTATGCAAGTTTTCTTCAATTTTTTGGAAAAACTGCTCAAATTTATGGTCATCCTTTGCAACGGAGCCATGCTGCTCTTGGTTTTTGCACAGGTGGTGACGCGTTACTGTTTTGGTTGGACCCCGTATTTTGGCGAAGAATTGGCCCGCTATCTCTTTGTCTGGGTGGTCTTTCTGTCCCTGCCCCTGGTCGCCAAATATGGCGGTCATATGTGTATTGAAACCATCACGAGTCGTGTTCACGGCCTTCCCTTGAAAATACTCACCATTTTTGCCGATCTCTTTACGTTAGCCTTTCTCTCCATCATGGTCTTCTATGGCCTCCGTATGGTCTCCATCACACAGTTTCAAACCTCTCCGGCCATGATTATTCCCATGTCCTGGGTCTATTCCGTTATCCCCTTTGGCTGCGCCGTGATGTGGTGCTATGTTCTTGCCAACCTTATCAAAGTGCTCAAAACGCCAAGTGAAGAAATGCAGCAAGGAGGCAAGGCATGACACTCTGGGTCATTCTCACATCCTTTATTCTCATTTTGGCCACTGGCGCTTCCATTGGCGTCGGTTTGGGGCTTTCTTCAGCCATTGTCCTCTATGCGGTGCTCGACATGCCCCTCGTAGTTGTTGTGCAGCGCATGTTCACCTCAGTGGATTCATTTTCCTTCATGGCTGTGCCATTTTTTATGCTGGCCGGAGCCTTTATGGCTGATGGCGGCGTAACTCGGCGTATTGTGGATTTCTCCATGGCGCTGGTGGGCGCATTGGCCGGTGGATTGGCTTTGGTTGTGGCTGTGGCGGGAATGTTTTTTGCTGCGCTCTCAGGTTCATCAGCGGCGACTACGGCTGCCATTGGCGCATCTATGATTGATGAGATGGAAAGACGCGGTTATCCGCGCTCCTTTGCTGCCGCCGTGGTTGCTAGCGGCGGTACGGTAGGCATCGTGATACCACCGTCGATCACCATGGTCGTCTACGGTGCGATTGCCAATACTTCCATTGCCGACCTCTTTATCGCCGGCTTTGCTCCCGGTATTCTCATGGGAGTGAGCATGTGCGTGGTCAGCTGGGTGATCTCCAAGAAGAACGGCTATAAGGGCGAAGGAACCCTTTCCATCAAGCGCATTATCAAATCCTTCTTTGAATGCTTCTGGGCCTTGATGATGCCGGTGATCATCTTGGGCGGCATTTATTCAGGCATTTTCACCCCCACCGAAGCTGCTGCTGTTGCCGCCGTCTACGGCGCCTTTGTGGGCTTTTTTGTCTATAAGGAGCTTAAGCTCAAGCATCTGCCCAAGACCTTACTCAGTGCGGCCTACAATACAACGATGATTATGTTTGTGGTGGGGGCAGCCAATCTCTTTGGCTGGATTTTGACCAATGCGCAGGTGCCGCATATGCTGGCACAGTCCTTTGCGACGCTGACGGACAGCCCCTTGGTCTTCCTGATGCTAGTCAACGTGCTCTTGCTCTTTATTGGTACTCTGATCAATGCATCAGCCGCTGTAGTTATCCTCACCCCCATTCTTTTGCCCGTGGCTTTGGGACTGGGTATTGATCCCATGTTCTTTGGCGTGCTGATGGTTGTCAACCTCGCCATCGGTTGCATTACGCCGCCTGTGGGTCTGGATCTTTTTGTTGTGTCGTCCATCACTGGCGTCTCTATTGACAAGGTTACCGCTAAGGTTATGCCGTATTTGATCATGCTTCTTGTGGATTTGGTTCTTTTGACGTACTTTCCGTCGATCATTACCTTCCTCCCCAAGCTTATGCACTAAGTTGATGGTCTTCGTGAGGAGCATGACTGCACCACAGCTTGTTCGTGGTGATCGTGAGAAAACACGGAAGATAAGAGCTATGGTACAATTTTGACGTACGTAGCGTAAGTTGAGTCTGTTAACTACTTTCAAAATATACAGCCTACCGCTCAAGAGACATCTTTTTCTGAATTAAAAAAGATACGGAGTAAGCTGTATAATCACAGCTTTTCAAAGATGTGTTTTTTGTACTAACCTCCTGTTAAAACAGGAGGTTTTTTATGGTCAGAAAACGCCTTGAACAAAGGAGGAATATGGAATGGCAGTGGAATGGTGAATTACAGCATCAAGGGCAAAACCGACACTTACACTCGGGGACTGAAAAACCTGCCAAAACAGCCATTAACGCTGCCTAAAGGCAAAGAAGAAAAGGCAGAGCGCTGCGTTGCGCGTGCAAGCACGCGACTTGCGTTCCGCGCTTTGCCATGCGCGGCCAGGATAGGCCGCACGGCTAGCGCGTTTTTCGGTTGAAAAGGCAAGGCATAAAGCCCTACAAAGGCCTTACAGTGGCAAGTTGAGAAGTACTGTACATGTGCATCAAAAGGCCACGAGGAGGGCTTATGGGTATAAATGCCGGGTATCATCACCTCAAATTGGAACAGAGAGGCTTGATCATGGGACTCGCCCAGGAAGGGCCCTCCTTAAGCCATAGAGCAGAGCGCTGCCATACGTCAGTCTCAACGGTATCCAGGGAGCTTAGTCGCTAATTCCCTAAAGGCGTATCATTGGCAGTACACCGTGAGCAGTCCTCGGCGACAAATCGGGGTCATTTTTGCGTGCAATAAACGACTCAATGACCTCCGCAGCGTTCAATATATGGTTGTGGTTGGTATTGAGAGACTTCACCAAGCCATTGGCTATGAAAGCGTGGGGCATCTTTTGAATGTCTTCCGCAGTCATGCTCTCTCCGTCAGTATCCACGATATTCGGCACATAGACTTCCCCGAAAACGTAATGATACTCACCCGACGTATAGCTCTTGAATGATTTAGCCACGATTTCACTCCTGACGATTTTTCAACCGGTTGGAAAAAATTTGTTAGCCTGTCAAATCCAAAATGTGTAAAAATCGTCAGGTAAAAAATTTTGTACAAAAAAAGGTCGCACAAGGAATGACCTTGTACGACCTGAATATTTACCGTTAGAGCTATTTGTTAATAATATTCTTTGTTCTCTGTTCTTAAACGCAACTATTCGTCAGCAATCAACACTTTTAACACGATGCAACTATCATTGACGCCAGAGTTTTGGTGGTACACTCCATAAGGCACCCCTTCGTCGAGACGGCAACGACTACGACAAAGAAGATACTTGTTCACGCGTTAAGCCTGTTGCGGAAGCGATTTGATCCAAAGACATATTCATCTTCAAAAGGTTGCGAGCAATAATTTCTCTCTCATCCTCTCGCACACCTTCAAGCCTGTCCTCTTCATCCCGCCAAGCCTTCTGCCGATTTTCAGCCTCAAGACGCATCTGTTCATCGGCGCTCAAGGTTTTCAGTACAAGGCAGGCATCGTTGACGCCGGAGTTTTGAGCTGCATGACTCTCACTTATATCTGACATGATATTTAGCTAATGTACAGCTGATAGCTCTTTAATTTCTGAAACAGGTATATTTGAATATCTCGACAATTCTTCTGGCGACATACCGTTTTTTATGAATGTTTTTAAAAGATCTGAGCGTTCTTTTTTTTCTTCCTTCTTCAAAAATCTTTTTCTTATCTTCTCCCCAAAGCCTTTCAATTATATCTGACATAATATCTACCTAATGAACGGCTGATAGCGCTTTAATTTCTGAAACAGGTATATTTGAATATTTTGATAATTCTTCAGGTGGCATACCATTTTTTATGATTGTGTTTAAAATATCTGATTTCCCTTCCTTTTTTCCTTCTTCAAAAACCTTTTGTTTATCTTCACCCCAAAGCCTTTCAATTATATCTGACATAACATTTACTCCTTCTTCAGTCTCTTTGTAGTGATGCTTCAAAGAACTTGTTTCAGGAAATTTCTCATTATCGTAAACACAATCAACTGTGAAAACTTTCATTACTGTGAAATTGTTGAGTTATCGTCAACTCCACCGTTTATAAAAATTTTTAACAATCCACTATTTACAATAACGTCAAAAGCACGTACAACTTCATCTACATAATACTTTGGTCGATTAAGATGAAAAATATCAGACTTTGTAACGTAAATAATTATTACTCGTGGTATTTTATCGAAGTCAGTACCAGGATCAGTTGTGTTCGTCTTTATAATTGACGAATTATAGCGAACCCTGTTAAGATGATTAAGACTGTTCTTTTCAACTTCAACATTTACGACTTGCCCTGATTCTAGATCACATACCAAATCAACCCGAATAGACCGCCCCTGCAAGTTTTTGTATGTCTTTTGCGGGACGTTAGAAATCACCTGCAAATCAGGCTCCTCAAGAAAAACTCTGAGTATTTCCTGACAGAAAGACTTACTCTCCGCCATTTTTGTGAACAAGGCATCATCTATCGGATTAAGGAGTTTAACCTCTTCCCTTATCTTCTTGTTTGAACTCATGCGTCACACATCTCTTGATTCAAATCCTGCATTTATCAAGACAGCACGGGGAGAATCTACAATTTCTCGTATATCAGATTGTAGCTCATTGCTTGCCTTAGTGTCTATCCACAAATAAAGTTTAGTTAATATTTGATAATACTATAAAGAAAACTTGATATAAGTATGAAGAAAATATATTAATACTGAAAATGCCAATTGTTCATAAAATTTTTCGATGAAAAGTTGAAAGTTTCT